>NZ_JAHWZY010000080.1:0-6854 GCF_041380215.1 Streptomyces pimonensis | reverse complement strand
CCGGGACGGACGCGCGTCAGGCGCGACACGAACGTCTCGCCGGCGCGCACGGCCAGCTCGGGTTCCGCGCCGGCGACGGCCGGCTTCCAGTCGTCCTCGTCGACGTCCACGAGGACGAAGCGGTCGGGGTTCTCCGCCCGCGCGGAACGCACCAGACCCCACACCGCGGCCGCCGTCGGATCCGGCACGTCCCGCTCGGCACCGACCGCCACCGCACCCCGGGTCACCAGCACCAGCCGCGACGCGGCGCAGCGCTCGTCGGCCAGCCAGCCCCGGAGCAGTTCCAGAACGTCGCGCACCCGTCGGCGCGCTTCCTCCGCATCCACGTCACCGGGCGGCGCGCAGCGCACCACGACGTGCTCGGGCAGCGGTTCGCCCGCGTCCAGCGTCGACCGTAGCGCGGCCCAGTCCGCGTACTCCGTCACCAGGTCCACGACCCCCGTCGGCGCGGGAGCGGGCACCCAGTCGAGCCGGAACAGCGTGTCGAGCCCGCGCGCCGCTCCCAGCGCGTCCGGTGTCACCGCGCGCAGCACCAGGGAGTCCACGGTCACGACCGGGGCGCCGGAGCCGTCAGCGACGGCCAGGGCCACCGCGTCCGGTCCCGCCGGGGTGAGCCGTACCCGCAGGGCCGTCGCGCCGGAGGCGTGCAGCCGCACGCCCGACCACGCGAACGGCAGCCGCCCGTGCTCGACCGGGGGCAGCACCCCGAACGCCACCGCGTGCAGCACCGCGTCCAGCAGCGCCGGGTGGAGGCCGAAGCCGTCGACGCCGGCCTCCTCGGGCAGCGCGACCTCGGCGTACACCTCGTCCCCGTGCCGCCATGCTGCCCGCAGGCCCTGGAACACCGGCCCGTAGGCGAAGCCGCCGTCGGCCATCCCGTCGTAGAAGCCGTCCAGTGGTACGGCCTCCGCGCCCACGGGCGGCCAGGTGCCGAGGCCGGTGGGAGCGCCGCCGCCACCGGCCAGGACACCGCTGGCGTGCCGGACCCACGGCAGGTCGCCGGCCTCGTCCCGCGCGTGGACCGTGAGGGGGCGCCGGCCGGACTCGTCCGGCGTGCCGACCCGTACCTGGACCTGTACGCCGCCGTGTCCGGACAGCACCAGCGGCGCCTCCAGCGTCAGTTCCTCCACCGAGGCACAGCCGACCTGGTCACCGGCGCGTACGGCCAGTTCGACGAAGGCCGTGCCGGGCAGCAGCGCCGATCCCATGATCTCGTGCTCGGCGAGCCACGGGTGTGTCGCCAGCGACAGCCTGCCCGTGAACAGGACGGTGTCCTCGTCCGCGACCGCAACCGCCGCGCCCAGCAGCGGGTGGTCGGTGGAGCCGAGGCCGAGGCCGGTCGCGTCGGAGTCCGCGCGGAGGCTCGTGTCCGGCCAGAACCGCTGGTACTGGAACGCGTACGTGGGCAGGTCGACGTGCGCGCCGGGGCCGGGGAAGCAGGCGGCCCAGTCCACGGGCACCCCTCGTACGTGCAGTTCGGCGAGCGCGGTCATGACGGCGTCGTCCTCGGCCCGGTCACCGCGCAGCAGCGGGACGAAGGCCGCGTCCGGCGAGGTCTGCGGTCCCAGGGCCGACAGCACCCCGCCGGGCCCGACCTCGACGAGGACGTCCGCGCCCGTCTCGGCCGCGGCGTCCGCGAAGCGTACGGGCTCCCGCACATGGCGTACCCAGTACTCAGGTGCGGCGAGTTCCCCGGCGGTCGCCGGCCGGCCGGTCAGCGTGGACACGATCGGGAGGGCGGGCTCCGCGTACGACACGCCCTCCAGCACCCGGCGGAAGTCGTCCAGCATCGGGTCCATCAGCGGCGAGTGGAACGCATGGCTCACCCGCAGGCGGGTCACCTTCCGTCCGGCCGCGCGCCAGCGCTCCGCGACCGCGTCGACGTCGGCGGCGACGCCGGAGACGACCACCGAGGCGGGCCCGTTGACCGCCGCGATGCCCACGGTGTCCGGCAGGTCGGGCGCGACCTCGGCCTCGGCGGCCGTGACCGCCACCATCGCGCCGCCTTCGGGCAGCGCCTGCATCAGCGCGGCACGGGCCGTCACCACGGTGACGGCGTCGGCCAGTGACCAGACGCCCGCCACGTGCGCGGCTGCCAGCTCGCCGATCGAGTGGCCCGCAAGGACGTCGGGCCGGACACCCCACGACTGCAGCAGACGGAACAGGGCGACCTCGATCGCGAACAGCGCGGGCTGCGCCGTCCCCGTCCGGTCGATCGCGTCGGCGTCGTCACCGAACAGCACCTCACGCACCCGCGGGTCGAACGCGCCCAGTACCTCCTCCAGCGCCTTGGCGAACACCGGGAAACGGGTGGCCAGTTCCCGTCCCATGCCGAGCCGCTGCGAGCCCTGGCCGGAGAACAGGAAGCCGACCCGGCGCTGCTGGGCGACGCCCTGGACGACGCCGCTTCCCGGCCGGCCCTCGACGGCGTCGGTGAGCCCGGCCAGCAGGTCGGCCCGGTCGCGTCCGACGACGGCGAGCCGGTGCTCGAACCCGGCCCGCGAGGTCGCGAGCGCGCGGGCGACGGCCGCCGGGTCGAGGTCGGGCCGTGCGGCGAGGAAGTCGCGCAGCCGTACCGTCTGCTCCCGCAGGGCAGCCTCGGTGCGGCCGGACACCAGCCACGGACCGGCCGGCGCGTCGGGGGCCTGCGGGACGTCGGCGTCCGACGCGGACTCGATGATGACGTGCGCGTTGGTGCCGCTGAACCCGAAGGACGACACGCCGGCCCGCCGGGGCCGGTCCGCGGCCGGCCACGCGCGCGCCTCGGTCAGCAGCTCCACCGCGCCGGCGGACCAGTCGATGTGCGGCGAGGGCTCGCCGACGTGCAGCGTCTTCGGCAGCAGGCCGTGCCGCAGCGCCATGACCATCTTGATGACGCCGCCCACACCGGCGGCGGCCTGGGTGTGCCCGATGTTGGACTTCAGCGAGCCCAGCCACAGCGGCTCCCCCGCGCGGTCCTGGCCGTAGGTGGCCAGCAGCGCCTGCGCCTCGATCGGGTCGCCCAGCGTGGTGCCGGTGCCGTGCGCCTCCACCGCGTCCACCTCGGAGGGCGCGAGTCCGGAACTGGCGAGTGCCTGCCGGATGACCCGCTGCTGCGAGGGGCCGTTCGGCGCGGTCAGGCCGTTCGACGCACCGTCCTGGTTGACCGCCGTGCCGCGCACCACCGCCAGCACGGGGTGGCCGTGGCGCTCGGCGTCCGACAGCCGCTCCAGCACGAGGACGCCGACGCCCTCTCCCCAGCCGGTGCCGTCGGCGTCGACGGAGAACGACTTGCACCGGCCGTCGGGGGCGAGGCCCTGCTGGCGGCTGAAGTCGATGAACGCGGCGGGGGTCGCCATGACGGTGGCGCCGCCCGCGAGCGCGAGCGAGCACTCGCCCGACCGCAGCGCCTGCGCCGCCAGGTGCAGGGCGACCAGCGACGACGAGCACGCCGTGTCCACGGTCATCGCGGGGCCCTCCAGCCCGAACGTGTAGGACACCCGGCCGGAGGCGACGCTGCCCGCGTTGCCGGTGCCGAGGTAGCCCTCGACGTTCTTCGGGACGCCGTGCAGACGAGAGGCGTAGTCGTGGTACATCACGCCCGTGAACACGCCGGTCGCGCTGCCCCGCAGCGACCTGGGGTCGATGCCCGCCCGTTCGAACGCCTCCCAGGAGGTCTCCAGCAGCAGCCGGTGCTGCGGGTCCATGGCGAGCGCCTCGCGGGGCGAGATCCCGAAGAACGCCGGGTCGAACAGGTGGGCGTCGTGCAGGAAGCCGCCCTCGCGGGTGTAGGAGCTGCCGGCCCGTTCGCCCGAGGGGTCGTAGAGGGCCTCCACGTCCCAGCCGCGCCCGTCCGGGAACGGAGTGATGCCCTCGGCGCCGTCGACGACCAGCCGCCACAGGTCCTCCGGCGAGCGGACGCCGCCGGGGTAGCGGCAGCTCATGGCGACGATGGCGATCGGCTCGTCGGTCACGGCGGCCACCACGCGCGGGGCGGCGACGACCGGGGCGCCCGCGAGTTCGGTACCGAGGAACGCGGCCACCGCCTCGGGGGACGGGTGGTCGAAGACCAGTGTCGCCGGCAGGCGCAGCCCGGTGGCGGTGTTCAACCGGTTGCGCAGGTCGATGGCGGTCAGCGAGTCGAAGCCCAGCTCGGTGAACGCCTGGCCGGACGCAACCGCCTCCGGCCCGTCGTGACCGAGCACGGCGGCCGCCTGGGTGCGGACCAGGTCCAGCAGCACCCGGCCGCGCTCCTCCTCGGCCATCCGCGTCAGCCGACTCCGCAGCGCGGCAGCCGGGTCGGTCCCGCTGCCCGCCGCCCTGCGGCCCGTGGCCCGTACCAGGCCGCCGAACACCGGCGGTAGCACGTCCGCTTCACGCAGGGCCCGCAGGTCGAGCCGCATCGGTACGACGACCGGGTCGGTGCCGGAGGTCGCCGCGTCGAACAGCGCGAGGCCCTCCGTCGCGGACAGCCCGGCCGTGGCGGCTCCCGCCACCCGCGCGCCCATGCCGTCGGCCCACAGGCCCCACGCCAGGGAGGTCGCGGGCAGCCCGGCCGCCCGGCGGTGCCGGGCCAGCGCGTCCAGGAACGCGTTGGCCGCCGCGTAATTGCCCTGGCCGGGACCGCCGAGGGTGCCCGCCACGGAGGAGAACAGCACGAACGCCGACAGGTCCAGGTCGCGGGTCAATTCGTGCAGGTGCCAGGCCGCGTCCGCCTTCGGCCGGAACACCGTGTCGACCTGCTCAACGGTCAGCGAGCCGATCGTGCCGTCGGCCAGCACACCGGCGGTGTGCACGACGGCGGTCACGGGGTGTTCGGCGAGCAGCGCCGCCACCGCGTCCCGGTCGGCCACGTCACAGGCCACCACGGCGACCTCGGCCCCGAGAGCGGTCAGCTCGTCCCGCAGCGCCTCGGCGCCCTCCGCCGCCAGGCCCCGCCTGCTGGCCAGCACCAGCCGCCGCACCCCGTGCCGTTCGGCCAGGTGCCGGGCCGTCAGGCCGCCCAGTGCGCCGGACGCGCCGGTGACCAGCACCGAGCTGTCCGGTCCGAACGCCGGGGCGGTGCCGCCGGCCTCCGGCCGTACCCGGGCCAGCCGGGCCACGAAGGCCCGTCCGTCCCGTACGGCGAGCTGGGGCTCACCGGTCGCGAGCGCCGACGTCCACCCGCCCTCGGCGTCGACGTCCAGCAGCACCAGGCGATCGGGGTGCTCCGACTGCGCCGAGCGCAGCAGACCCCACACCGCGGCCGAGGCGGGCGCGGGCACGTCGTCCCCGTCGCCGACCGCCACCGCGCCACGGGTGAGGAGCACCAGCTTCGACTCGGCGGTGCGCTCGTCGGCCAGCCAGCCCCGTACGAGTTCCAGCGCGGCCAGCACGTCCGGGCGCACCGCGGCCGCCTCACCGGGGCTCGCGGACCGCACCACGACATGCTCCGGCAGCGTCTCCCCCGCGTCGAGGGCCGACCGTACCGAGGCCCAGTCCGCGAACTCCGCCACGGCCACCGGACCGGCGTTGCCGGCCGTCGCCGGGGCGGGCACCCAGTCCAGGCGGAACAGCGACTCCCAGCCCTGCCGCGGAAGCGTCGCCGACACCGGGCGGAGCACCAGCGAATCGACCGTGGCCACCGGGGCGCCCGCCCCGTCCGCCACCGCCAGCGCCACCGCGTCCGCCCCGGCGGGTGACAGCCGCACCCGCAGCACCGTCGCGCCGACGGCGTGCAGCCGCACCCCCGACCACGCGAACGGCAACCCGCCGGCAGTGTCGCCGTCGCCCATCAGCCCGACGGCGTGCAGCGCCGCGTCCAGCAGCGCGGGGTGCAGACCGAAGCCGTTCGCGTCCACGCCCTCGGGCAGCGCGACCTCGGCGAACACCTCGTCGCCCTTGCGCCAGGCCGCCCGCAGCCCCTGGAACACAGGACCGTAGCCGAAACCACTGTCGGCCATACGGTCGTACAGCCCCTCCAGGTCCACGGTCTCCGCCCCGACCGGCGGCCACACGCCGGTGTCGGCCGTCGGCACGTCGGTGCCGACGGCGAGCACACCGCTCGCGTGCCGTACCCACAGGTCGTCCTCGTCTCCGCGCGCGTGCACCGTCAGCGGGCGTCGGCCGGACTCGTCCGGCACATCGACCCGCACCTGCACCCGCACACCGCCGCGCTCGGGCACCATCAGCGGCACCTCCAGCGTCAGCTCCTCGATCCGGTCGCAACCGAGCTGGTCGCCCGCCCGGACCGCCAGTTCGACGAAGGCCGTGCCGGGCAGCAGGACCACGCCCTGGATGGCGTGATCGACCAGCCACGGGTGGGACTCCAGGGACAGCCGGCCGGTGAGGACTTGCCCGTCCGAGTCGGCCGGGTCGAGGACCGCGCCGAGCAGCGGGTGATCCGCCGAACCGAGCCCCGCCGCGTCCAGGTCGCCCGCCGACACACCGGTGTCCAGCCAGTAGCGTTGGTGCTGGAAGGCGTACGTGGGCAGGTCGACCCGTCGGGCGCCGCTGCCGGCGAAGAACGCCTCCCAGTCCACCCGGACACCGCGTACGTGCAGGTGCCCGGCGGCCATGGCGGTGGCGGCCGTCTCCGGGCGGTCTGCGCGCAGCACCGGCACGAAGACCGCCTCGGGGGCCGTCTCCTGGCCCAGCGCGGCCAGCGTGCCGCCCGGACCGACCTCGACGAACGTCGCGATGTCCTCGCTCATCAGCGTGTGTATGGCATCGGCGAAGCGGACCGACTCGCGCACGTGCCGTACCCAGTACTCCGGCGAGGTCAACTCCTCGGCGGTGGCCCGGACGCCGGTCAGCGTCGACACGATCGGGATGGCCGGCGCCTCGAGCGACACCTCTTCCAGCACCCGCCGGAAGTCGTCCAGCATCGGCTCCAT
>NZ_JAHWZY010000008.1:0-248567 GCF_041380215.1 Streptomyces pimonensis | reverse complement strand
TAGCAAACGGTGGAACTCGGTCGGATTTCTTCAGCGGCGTCCGGCGGTGAGCCGGCCGTCGAAGGTGTTGCCGAAGGCTTGGAGCGCGGCCTTCCAGCGCATGGTCCAGCGTTTGCGTCCGGTGCCGGTCGGGTCCAGGCTCATAACGGCCGGGCCGGCGCATGGTCCGGTTACGCTGTTCGCAGGCATGCACGACGCGGGCCGCTGCCTGCGAGGGCGTTGACCCGCGTCGTGCTCCGACTCGGGCGCAAGGTCCCAGAGAAGTCCCACGTTGTGTCGTCACACCTCCGGCGGCGTGTACTGCCGCAGGCCGGAGAGGTTTCGCCGGCCATCACCTGACGGTCTTTCAGATGTCCCGGAAGATCTCGATCTGTGCCCCGATCGAGTTCAGCCGCTCCGCCAGGTCCTCGTAGCCCCGGTTGATGACGTACACGTTGCGCAGGACCGACGTGCCCTCGGCGGCCATCATCGCCAGCAGGACGACCACGGCCGGGCGCAGCGCCGGCGGGCACATCATCTCCGCGGCGCGCCAGCGGGTCGGACCCTCGACCAGGACCCGGTGCGGGTCGAGGAGCTGGAGGCGGCCGCCGAGGCGGTTGAGGTCGGTCAGGTAGATGGCGCGGTTGTCGTAGACCCAGTCGTGGATGAGGGTCTTGCCCTGGGCCGTCGCGGCGATCGCCGCGAAGAACGGGACGTTGTCGATGTTCAGGCCCGGGAACGGCATCGGGTGGATCTTGTCGATCGGCGCCTCCAGCTTGGAGGGGCGGACGGTGAGGTCCACCAGGCGCGTACGGCCGTTGTCGGCGAAGTACTCCGGGGTGCGGTCGTGGTCGAGGCCCATCTCCTCCAGGACCGCCAGCTCGATCTCCAGGAACTCGATGGGGACCCGGCGGACCGTCAGTTCCGACTCCGTCACCACGGCCGCGGCCACCAGGCTCATCGCCTCGACCGGGTCCTCGGAGGGGGAGTAGTCGACGTCGGCGTCGATGGTGGGCACGCCGTGCACGGTGAGCGTGGTGGTGCCGATGCCGTCGACCTTGACGCCGAGGGCCTCCAGGAAGAAGCACAGGTCCTGGACCATGTAGTTGGAGGAGGCGTTGCGGATGACGGTGGTGCCGTCGTGCCGGGCGGCGGCGAGCAGCGCGTTCTCGGTGACGGTGTCCCCGCGCTCGGTCAGTACGATCGGGCGGTCGGGGACGACGGTGCGGTCGACCACCGCGTGGTACTGGCCCTCCGTCGCGGCGATGTCCAGGCCGAACCGGCGCAGCGCGATCATGTGCGGCTCGACGGTGCGCGTACCGAGGTCGCAGCCGCCGGCGTACGGCAGCATGAAGCGGTCCAGGCGGTGCAGCAGCGGGCCGAGGAACATGATGATGGAGCGGGTGCGGCGGGCGGCGTCCGCGTCGATGGACGCGAGGTCCAGCTCGGCCGGCGGCACGATCTCCAGGTCGACGCCGTCGTTGATCCAGCGGGTGCGTACACCGATGGAGTTCAGCACCTCCAGGAGGCGGTAGACCTCCTCGATACGGGCGACGCGGCGCAGCACGGTGCGCCCCTTGTTGAGCAGCGAGGCGCACAGCAGTGCCACGCACGCGTTCTTGCTCGTCTTGACGTCGATGGCGCCGGAGAGCCGGCGGCCGCCCACCACGCGCAGGTGCATCGGACCGGCGTAGCCCAACGAGACGATCTCGCTGTCCAGGGCCTCGCCGATCCGGGCGATCATCTCAAGACTGATGTTCTGGTTGCCGCGCTCGATCCGGTTGACGGCGCTCTGACTGGTGTTGAGCGCCTCGGCGAGCTGGGCCTGTGTCCACCCACGGTGCTGACGGGCGTCACGGATGAGCTTGCCGATGCGTACGAGGTAGTCGTCTGACATGAGGATGAGGTTATCTCGGATATGAGATGACGCATCCTGAGGGGTTCATTCGGGTGACGTGACGTCAGTGTCCCCTGGTGCGGCGGGTCTGACGGGTCCGGCGCCATCCGAAAGGTCCCGGCAAATCCACCGATGTCGTACGACGTCCCGTGCTGCTGTGGGTGTGCCGGGGGCCGTTCCTGCCGCCGGTGGTGATGGACCACGACCGCTTGTTGATGTTCAGTCGCACCCCCGGCAGGATCCGGAAGCTCTTGCGGAACGTGAGGGGCATGCCTGTATCCCTTTCCGTCCGGAACTGACTCCGTCTCAGTCGGTTACCCCGCCGGGGCGCGGTGATGGCGTCCGGCAGCGGTGCGTGGGCGACGCCGCGGCGGCTGATGATCCGCAGGGCGTGCCGGGGGCGGGGCGGCCGACCGGAGGCCGACGGCTTGCCGGCGGCCCCCCGGTTGCGTGGTTCCGGGCACGCCGGGCCCGGCACGGCGGCACGGCGGTACGGCGGCCGGGCTCGACGGCGACGGGCGGCCATGCCCGGGCATGACCATTCCGCCCTCGTGTACTAGAGTTATCTCGACATCGAGATATCTGCCGAGGCGCATCGCAGCCGCCACCCTGGTAAGGGATGCCTAACTTAGCCTTACCTTAGCGGATCGGTCGGGGTGGCGTGGCGGCAGGATGCGGTGGTACGCGCACATCAATGAAGGAGACTGTCGTGTCGGCGAACAGCTTCGACGCCCGCAGCACGCTGCAGGTGGGCGACGAGTCGTACGAGATCTTCCGGCTGGACAAGGTCGAGGGCTCCGCGCGCCTTCCCTACAGCCTGAAGGTGCTGCTGGAGAACCTGCTCCGTACCGAGGACGGCGCGAACATCACCGCCGACCACATCCGCGCCCTGGGCGGCTGGGACTCCCAGGCCCAGCCGTCGCAGGAGATCCAGTTCACGCCGGCCCGCGTGATCATGCAGGACTTCACCGGCGTGCCCTGTGTCGTGGACCTCGCCACCATGCGCGAGGCCGTCAAGGAGCTGGGCGGCGACCCGAACAAGATCAACCCGCTCTCCCCGGCCGAGCTGGTCATCGACCACTCCGTCATCGCCGACAAGTTCGGCACCAACGACGCCTTCAAGCAGAACGTCGACCTGGAGTACGGCCGCAACCGCGAGCGCTACCAGTTCCTGCGCTGGGGCCAGACCGCCTTCGACGACTTCAAGGTCGTCCCGCCCGGCACCGGCATCGTCCACCAGGTGAACATCGAGCACCTGGCCCGCGTGGTGATGGTCCGCGACGGCAAGGCCTACCCGGACACCCTGGTCGGCACCGACTCGCACACCACCATGGTCAACGGCCTCGGCGTCCTCGGCTGGGGCGTCGGCGGCATCGAGGCCGAGGCCGCCATGCTCGGCCAGCCGGTCTCCATGCTGATCCCGCGTGTCGTCGGCTTCAAGCTGACCGGTGAGCTCGAGCCCGGCACCACCGCCACCGACCTGGTGCTCACCATCACCGAGATGCTGCGCAAGCACGGCGTCGTCGGCAAGTTCGTCGAGTTCTACGGCGAGGGCGTGGCCGCCACCTCCCTGGCCAACCGCGCCACCATCGGCAACATGTCGCCGGAGTTCGGCTCCACCGCCGCGATCTTCCCGATCGACGACGAGACGCTGAACTACCTGCGCCTGACCGGCCGCTCCGAGCAGCAGGTCGCGCTGGTCGAGGCGTACGCCAAGGAGCAGGGCCTCTGGCTGGACCCGCAGGCCGAGCCGGACTTCTCCGAGAAGCTCGAGCTGGACCTGTCCACGGTCGTCCCGTCCGTCGCCGGCCCGAAGCGCCCGCAGGACCGCATCGAACTCACCCGCGCCGCCGAGCAGTTCAGCGCCGACGTGCTCAACTACGTGCAGGCCGGCGTCACCGGCGGCGACGACCGCAAGCCGGGCGTCCCACAGCAGGAGCAGCCGCACGGCGCCGAGTCCCCGGTCGACGAGGCGAGCGCCGAGTCCTTCCCGGCCTCCGACGCCCCCGCCTACGGCAGCGACGACAACGGCGCCGGCGCCCCGCAGCACTCCGCCGTCGTGCCCGGCCCCGGCCCGTCCAACCCGGTCCCGGTCACCGCCGCCGACGGCACGACCTACGAGCTGGACCACGGCGCGGTGACGGTCGCCGCCATCACCTCCTGCACCAACACCTCCAACCCGTACGTCATGGTCGCCGCCGCGCTGGTGGCCAAGAAGGCGGTGGAGAAGGGCCTGACCCGCAAGCCGTGGGTCAAGACCACCCTCGCCCCGGGCTCCAAGGTCGTCACCGACTACTTCGAGAAGGCGGGCCTGACCCCGTACCTCGACAAGGTCGGCTTCAACCTCGTCGGCTACGGCTGCACCACCTGCATCGGCAACTCCGGCCCGCTGCCGGAGGAGGTCTCCAAGGCGGTCAACGACCACGACCTCGCCGTCACCTCGGTGCTCTCCGGCAACCGCAACTTCGAGGGCCGGATCAACCCCGACGTCAAGATGAACTACCTGGCGTCCCCGCCGCTGGTCGTCGCCTACGCGCTCGCCGGTTCCATGAAGGTGGACATCACCCGCGAGGCCCTCGGACACGACCAGGACGGCAACCCGGTCTTCCTGAAGGACATCTGGCCCTCCGAGGCCGAGGTCAACGACGTCGTCGCCAACGCGATCGGCAAGGACATGTTCTCCAAGTCCTACGCCGACGTCTTCGCCGGCGACGCCCAGTGGCAGGCGCTGCCCATCCCGACCGGCGACACCTTCGAGTGGGACGCCGAGTCCACCTACGTGCGCAAGCCCCCGTACTTCGAGGGCATGGGCATGGAGCCGGCCCCGGTCGAGGACATCACCGGCGCCCGCGTGCTGGCCAAGCTGGGCGACTCGGTCACCACCGACCACATCTCCCCGGCCGGCGCCATCAAGGCCGACACCCCGGCCGGCAAGTACCTCACGGAGCACGGCATCGAGCGCCGCGACTTCAACAGCTACGGCTCGCGCCGCGGCAACCACGAGGTCATGATCCGCGGTACGTTCGCCAACATCCGCCTGCGCAACCAGATCGCGCCGGGCACCGAGGGCGGCTACACCCGCGACTTCACCCAGGACGGCGGTCCGGTGTCGTTCATCTACGACGCCTCCCGCAACTACATCGAGCAGGGCATCCCGCTGGTCGTCCTGGCCGGCAAGGAGTACGGCTCCGGCTCGTCCCGCGACTGGGCCGCCAAGGGCACCGCGCTGCTCGGCGTCAAGGCCGTCATCGCCGAGTCGTACGAGCGCATCCACCGCTCGAACCTCATCGGCATGGGCGTCCTGCCGCTGCAGTTCCCGGAGGGCCGGACCGCCGAGTCCCTCGGCCTGACCGGCGAGGAGACCTTCTCCGTCTCCGGCGTCACCGAGCTGAACGAGGGCACCACCCCGCGCACGGTGAAGGTCACCACCGACACCGGCGTCGAGTTCGACGCGGTCGTCCGCATCGACACCCCCGGTGAGGCCGACTACTACCGCAACGGTGGCATCCTGCAGTACGTGCTGCGCAGCCTGATCCGCAAGTAAGCGGTCCGGCAGAGCAGTTGAGGGCCGTACCCCCGGCGTCGGGGGTACGGCCCTCGCCGCTGGCCGCTGGCCGTCGGACCTCCCGGACGGCCGGCGGACCGACAGCCTGTGGAGCGGCGACGCCGCCCACGACGGCCAGGACGTGATGGCCCACAACGCCGGTTGCGACGGCTTCCCCGATCCCGGGGAGCGCACGACGTCCGGCTGTGTGGTCCCCGGGATCGGGCGGTGGTGGTACGACGTCCCTGCCCTGCCGGGTCGGCTCACCGCACCCGTGGGCGGCCCCGACGGCGCCCGTCCGGCACGGAGGTGAGGACGCTCAGTCGAGACAGAACTCGTTGCCCTCGACGTCCTGCATCACGATGCACGACTCGTCGTACCCATCGGCCACCAGCGTCCGCACGTGTACCGCGCCGAGCGCGACCAGGCGTGCGCACTCGGCCTCGAGCGCGGCGAGGCGCTCCTCCCCCACGAGACCGGTGCCGGCGCGCACGTCGAGGTGCACCCTGTTCTTGACGACCTTGCCCTCGGGCACGCGCTGGAAGAACAACCGCGGGCCCACGCCCGAGGGGTCACCGCAGGCGAACGCCGCACCCCGCCGCTCGGGCGGCAGGGACCGGTCGAAGTCGTCCCATGTGGCGAAGCCCTCCGGCGGCGGCGGTACGACGTACCCCAGCACCTCGCACCAGAAGCGGGCGACCCGCTCGGGCTCCGCACAGTCGAAGGTGACCTGAAACTGTTTGACCGATGCCATCGGCGCACCATAGCAGGGGAGTTCACCGCTCGCCTTCCGGCGCGCCCCGCACCCGGGCGCACGGCGGCGACGTCACACCCACACCGTCCGCGGGACCGGCTCGCGCGCCTGGAAGTCCATCGGTCCGTGCTCGACCTGGAGCACCGCGTTCGCCGCGAACCGCCCATGACCGGGTGCACGGCCACGTCGTCCCGGTGGGCCGGCAGGCGCGAGGCGGACGCCGGACGGTGCTCCTCGCGGACGCGCTCACCGGCGAAGGCGTCCTTCCCGAGGCGCACGACGTGGAGGAAGCCGTGGAGCGGCCCCCGTTCACCGGGCGCGATGACGGTCGTGGCGCCGTCCCGGCGCATCGGCGCGAAGCCCTCGTCGTCCGGTCCGAGCACCGACTCGGCGTCCTCGCGACCGTCCCGCACGACCCGCGCGCCGAACTGCCCGCCGAACCGCTCCCCGGCGTCGGCCGGTTCGCCGTGCACCGTGTCCACCAGCGGCCCGTCGGCGGCGCGGAGCAGCGGACACCGGCTGCCGACCGTCAGGAACGCGCCCGCCGGCAGCCAGGCCGCGTTGAAGTCGCCCGGATACGTCATCCGCGCTCTCCATCGCCCCGCAAGCGCCGTCCGGGGAGCGGCGGGGGCCGTCCCCGTTCCGACGCACCAGTGACCGGAGAGGTGCCCGCAGACCCGGGGGAATCCATGAAGGGGCGGGCCCGGACGAGGTCCGGGCCCGCCGTGCGGGCGGAGGCCGGCTCAGCTCAGCAGTTCCACCTCCGCCAGCGTCGCCTCACCGGTCAGCACCAGCCGGTAGTGGCCGTAGGCCTTCGGCTCGTCGACCGAGAAGGCGCGCGTCTGGCGGTCCCAGCGGAAGGACTCGTCCGTCCGCTCGTCCAGGTCGGTCCACTGCTCCCCGTCGGCCGAACCCTGCAGCACCCAGCCCGTGGGCGCCTCGGTGCGGTCCGAGGAGGTCAGCGTGTACTGCACCGCCTCGGTGTCCCCGGTGACGGGCAGCTCCACGGTGGACACCGTGGCGCCGGTCGCCGACGTGTCGTCGAACAGGGCGCCCCCGCCCTTCAGCGCGTCCTCGCGGGGCGTGGGCACCTCGTCGTCCCGGGTGATCGACACCGGCGCCGCCTTCTCGCCCGTGCCCCACGACGACGGACGCGAGCCCATGTCGAACTCCAGGACACCGCCCTTGGAGACCACCGAGTGCGGCAGCGAAGTGGAGTTCCAGCGCTTGCCGTTGACCTTCAGGCCCTGCACGTAGACGTTCCTCGCGCTGTTCTTCGGGGCCTTGACGACCAGCTTGCGGCCGTTCTCCAGGTGCACGGTGACCTTCTTGAACAACGGGGAGCCGATGGCGTACTCACCGCTTCCCATCACCAGCGGGTAGAAGCCGAGCGAGGAGAACAGGTACCAGGCCGACTGCTCGCCGTTGTCCTCGTCGCCGTGGTAGCCCTGGCCGATCTCGCTGCCGGTGTAGAGGCGGGACAGCACCTCGCGCACGTTCGCCTGCGTCTTCCAGGGCTGCCCGGCCGCGTCGTACATGTACAGGGCGTGGTGGGCGACCTGGTTGGAGTGGCCGTACATGCCCATCCGGACGTCCCGCGCCTCGGTCATCTCGTGGATGACACCGCCGTAGGAGCCCTTGAACTCGGGGGAGGCCGTCTCGGGTGTGGACAGGTACTCGTCGAGCTTGTCGGCGAGACCGTCCCGGCCGCCGTACAGGTTGGCCAGACCGCGGCTGTCCTGCGGGGCGGTGAAGGCGTAGCCCCAGCCGTTGGTCTCGGTGTAGTCGTGGCCCCACACGCGCGGGTCGTACTTCGAGGACTCGACCCGCCAGTCGCCCTCGGCGTTCCTGCCCTGGAAGAAGCCGGCTTCGGAGTCGAAGAGGTTGACGTAGTCCTGGGCGCGGTCGAGGAAGTACGCCGACTCCTCCCGGTAGCGTTTCTCGCCCGTCCTCTCGTAGAGGGCCTCGCCCATCTTCGCGATGCCGTAGTCGTTGAGGTAGCCCTCCAGCGCCCACGACAGGCCCTCGTGGGTGTCGGTGCTGGTGTAGCCGAGGAACGGCGAGGTCGCCATGCCCTTGCGGCCCACACCCGACGACGGCGGCACGACGGTGGCGTTCTTCACCGCCGCGTCGTACGCGGCCTCCGCGTCGAAGTCGACGCCCTTGACGTACGCGTCGGCGAACGCGACGTCCGAGGAGGTGCCGGTCATCAGGTCGGCGTAGCCGGGGGAGGACCAGCGCGAGGTCCAGCCGCCGTCCTTGTAGTGCTGCACGAACCCGTCGACCAGCTCACCGGCCTTGGACGGGGTCAGGAAGGAGTACGCCGGCCAGGTGGTCCGGTAGGTGTCCCAGAAGCCGTTGTTGACGTACACCTTGCCGTCGACGATCTTCGCGCCGGTGTGCGTCGGGGTGTCGGGGCCCTCCGCCTTCGAGAAGGGGGAGGCGTACTGGTACTTTCCGCCCACCTTCTCGTGGCCCGAGTTCGGGTACAGGTACAGCCGGTAGAGGCTGGAGTACAGCGTGGTCAGCTGGTCCGGCGTGGCGCCCTCGACCTCGACCTTGCCGAGGATGCGGTCCCACTGGCGCTGGGCGTCGCGCTTGACCTTGTCGAAGGAGGCACGGCTCGGCAGTTCCTGGCGCAGGTTGTCCTTCGCCTGGTCGACGCTGATCAGCGAGGTGGCCAGGCGCAGCGTGACCGTGCGGTCCCGGCCGGCGTCGAAGCGCAGGTGGCCCTTGACGCCGTCGGCGTCGCCCCCGGTGACCTTCTTGTCGAACTCGCCGTACACGAACAGCCGGGTGGCGCCCGTGGAGAGCCCGGACCTGACGTCCGAGTAGCCGGTGAAGGTGCCGTTCTCCTCGTCGAGGGTCAGGCCGGCCTGGTCGGTGACGTTGTCGAACAGCACGCTCGCGTCGTCGCCGGGGAAGGTGAAGCGCATCATCGCCGCGTGGTCCGTCGGCGTCATCTCGGCCTTCAGCCCGTTCTCGAACCGCACGCCGTAGTAGTACGGCCGCGCGGTCTCGTTCTCGTGCCGGAAGGCCAGTTCGCGCTCCTCACGGCCGGTGTCCGGGGTGCCGGAGGCGGCCGACGGCATCACCTGGAAGGTCTGCCGGTCGCCCATCCAGGGGCTCGGCTCGTGGCTCGCGCTGAACGCCTGGATCGTCGGCAGGTTGTCCGCGTTGTTGCCGCGCGCGTAGTCGTACAGCCAGCTCAGCGAACCGGCGTTGGTGACCGGGGTCCAGAAGTTGAACCCGTGCGGCACCGCCGTCGCGGGGAAGTTGTTGCCGCGCGAGAAGCCGCCGCTGGAGTTGGTGCCCCGGGTCGTCACCGCGTAGTCGGAGAGATGGGCCTTCGGCCGCTCGGGCCTGACCGGCTTCAGCGCCACGTCGTCCAGCCAGCCGCGGAACCTGGTCTCGCCCTCGGGGGAGTCGTACGCCACCAGGATCCGGTCGACGGTCTTGCCGGCGGCCACCGAACCGATCCGGGAGACCACGTTGTTCCACTGGTTGACGTAGAGGATCTTCGACGCGCCCTGTCCCCGCGGGGTGAGCGGGAAGCCGTGCTGGTCGGTGGCGCGCAGGTCGCTCAGATAGGTGCCGTCGGTGAAGGCGAGGTCGACGGAGACGTTGGTGGAGTCGTAGTCGAGGTCGCCGTCCGCCATCGAGGGGAAGATGCGGTACGACAGTTCGGTGTTCCGGCCGACCCTCGTGTTGACGTCGAACACCTTGTTGTACGAGTACGCCGGTCCTTCGGCGGTGTGCCGGCCGGCGTACCGCAGGGCGCGCCTGCCGGTGAACCCGGCGCCCGCCTTGGCCGTCGGCGAGCCGGTCGGGCCGCGGTCGACCAGCGAGAGCATGTCCTGCGGGACGGGCGCCTCCTCGTCGCCGGTGGAGAACTGGACGTCGGCGAGCTGGACTATGCCGCCGCTGCCGTTCCTGGTGATCTCCAGCCGGAAGTGCCGGTACTCGGCGACCGCGGAGGCGTCGATGTCGTAGATCCTGGTCTGGAAGCGCTCCGCGAACGTCTCGCCCGAGCGGGTGTCGAGGGTCTTCCAGTCCTCGCCGTCGGCGGAGCCCTTGAGGGTCCAGTCCCTCGGGTCGCGCTCGGCGGCGTCGTTGGCGGACGTGAGGGCGTAACGGAGCGCCTTCACGGGGGCGTCCAGGTCGAACTCCACCCAGCCGGTGGACTCGAACGCCAGCCACTTGCTGCTCGGCTCGCCGTCGACGAGGTTCTCCTTCACCTCCCCGCCGCCGGTGTTCTCCGCGCTGGCACGGACCTCCGTGACATGGTCGGTGACATTGCCCGGAATGCCGGAGCTGTAACCGCCGTCCACACCCGAGGCGCGCTTCTCGCCGCCTCGCGTGGTGTCGACGGTGTTCAGCCAGTCCGGGGCGGGCTCCCCGGACTCGAACGACGACGCGAACTCGCGGTCCGCCTTCGGCGGAGCCTGGGGCAGCGCCACCGCGACGCCCTGGGAACCAGCGGCCAGGGCGAAGGCGGTCGCCGCGACGACCGCCGTCCCCCATCTGTGCCGAACCCTGTTGTGCATGGGTGAGGACCCTCCCTGCGCTGGACAACGTTGTCAATCGGATGCGCAAGGTCTAGTAGTGCGTCAAGCGACCGCTGGTGTCAAGGGTGTTGAATGTGTCATTCCGGTCCAGCGGCAGTGATTCCCCCGTCGGGGAGCGCGCCGGAGGCCGATATTCCCGCGAGGTATCAACTCGGAAAAGCCGGAGGCGAACCTTGCATTCGATCTTGCTCCGTCGGTGGGAAGTGGACTATACCTGTCGGCACTCCGGGGCGTCTCCACCGCACCCGACCCGTATCAGCCGCACCTCCTGCACGACCCAGTTTGACCCGAACGCGGTGCCGGGGAGGATCCGGTTCACCGCCTGAGTCCTGGAGAAGGCGAGGACTTGAGCATGGGATCCACTTCCGCCGAGAACAACGGCACCGGTTCCGCCGGGAGCAACGGCACCAATTCCGCCGGGGGCAGGGGAATCGGCTCCACCGGGGGCGACGGCGCCGGCGAGAACGGCTCGACCGGTGTGGGGCGCCGCGCGCTGGTCAAGCGGTCCGCCGCGCTCGGCCTGGTTTCCGTACCGGCGATGAGTTTCCTGTCCGCGTGCGCCAGTGGGGGTGGAGACGACGATTCCGGCGAGAACGAGGGCACGGCGTCCAAGTCCAACCCGTTCGGCGTGAAGAAAGGCAGCAAACTCGACGTCGTCATCTTCAAGGGCGGTTACGGAGACGACTACGCCAAGGCGTGGGAGGCCGCGTTCAAGAAGAAGTGGGGCGTCACCTCCGTCCACACCGGCACCCAGGAGATCACGGGCAAACTCCAGCCCCGCTTCAACGCCGGCAATCCGCCGGACATCGTGGACGACTCCGGCGCCCAGCAGATCCCGATCGACGTGCTGCACAGGAACGGCCAACTCCTCGACCTCGCCGAAGTGCTGGACGCCCCGTCCGTCGACGACCCGGGCACGAAGGTCCGCGACACCCTCATCCCCGGCACGCTCGACGCCGGCATGCAGGAGGGCAAGGTCGTCGCCCTCAACTACATCTACACGGTGTGGGGCCTGTGGTACTCCGGCAAGCTCTTCGAGGAGAAGGGCTGGGAGGCGCCCAGGACCTGGGACGAGTTCCTCGCCGTCTGCAAGGACGCCAAGGCCCAGGGCATCGGCGGCCTCGCCCACCAGGGCAAGTACCCGTACTACATCAACGTCGCCATCATGGACCTGATCGCCAAGAAGGGCGGCCTGGACGCCATGAAGGCGATCGACAACCTCGACCCGAAGGCGTTCGTCGGATCCGACGCCGCCACCGAGGCCGTCGAGGCCGTCTACGAGGTCGTCGAGAAGGGCTATCTGATGCCCGGTACGAACGGGCTGACCCACACCGAGTCGCAGACCCGCTGGAACCAGTACAAGGCCGCCTTCGTCACCAGCGGTTCCTGGCTCGAGAACGAGCAGCTCAAGACGGTGCCGGCGGACTTCGACATGAAGTTCCTGCCGATGCCGCTGCTGCCGGACAGCGCGCTGCCGTTCGAGGCGATCCGGGCCGGCTCCGGTGAGCCCTTCATCATCCCGTCCAAGGCCAGGAACCTCCCCGCGGCCAAGGAGTTCATGCGGATGATGCTCTCCAAGGAGTGGTCGACCGTCTTCGCCAAGGAGGCGAACTCGCTGACCATCCTCAAGGACGGCGTCGACCCGGACGTCCGGCTGCGGCCGGGCACCCAGTCCACCGTCGAGGCCTCCAGGGCGGCCGGCGACAACACCTTCCGCTTCCTGTACACCGAGTGGTACAGCGAGATGGGCACCGCCATCGAGAACGCCTCCAACGAGCTGATGGCCAAGCGCATCCAGCCCAAGGAGTGGCTCAAGCGGGCCCAGGCCGCGGTCGACAAGCAGGCCAAGGACCCGTCCTCGAGGAAGAACCGCCGCGACTGATCCCGTTCGACCGACCGGGCCGCGGGCCGGGACGACTCCCCGGCCCGCGGCGGCCACACCCAGGGGCAGGAACGCCATGCGCAAAGGGCAGCACCGGTTCGTCGCGGGATTCCTCTTCTTTCCCGTGGCGCTCTATCTGATCTTCGTGATCTGGCCGTACATCCAGACGTTCGGTTATTCGCTGACCGACTGGAAGGGCCAGTCGCAGACCTTCTCCTTCGTCGGACTCGACAACTACACGGCGTTGTCCGAGGACGACGTCTTCATGGGGGCCGTCCGGCACAACATCCTGTTCCTGGTGTTCATCCCGGTGATCACCATTCTGCTCGCGCTGTTCCTCGCCTTCATGCTGAACGCGGGCGGGCGCGGACGTTCCGGAGGCGTCTTCGGAGTCGCCGGATCGAGGTACTACCGGGTCGTCTATTTCTTCCCGCAGGTGTTGTCGCTGGCCATCCTGGCGGTGCTCTTCGGAGCGGTCTACCGCAGTGACGGCGGCGGCATGCTCAACGGCGTCCTGATCGGACTCGGGCTGGTCGACGAGAACAGTCCCGTGGAATGGCTCAACGAGCCGGACTTCGTGCTGTGGGCACTTGTCGCGGTGGTCGTCTGGCACGGCGTCGGGTTCTATCTGGTGCTGTTCTCCGCCGCCATGCAGTCCATTCCCCGCGACGTCTACGAGGCCGCGCTCATCGACGGAGCGAGCCGCGCCCAGTCCTTCTTCCGCATCACCCTGCCGCTGCTGTGGGACTCCGTGCAGACCGCCTGGGTCTATCTCGGCATCGCGGCGATGGACATGTTCATCCTGGTCTCCACCATGACCGCCGGGGACTACGGCGGCGGCCCCGACCACCACAGCGAGGTCATGTCGACCGTGATGATGCGGAACTTCCTGCTGTACGGCCGGAGCGGCTACGCCTGCGCCATGGGCGTGGTCATGCTGCTCCTCACCCTGATCGTGTCCGTGGTCATGCTGCGCGCCACCCGTCGTGAGCGCATCGAGTTCTGAGGCGGAGCAACGACGATGAGCGCACCTCCCGAGGAAACCGCCCCCGCCCAGGGCCCCACCCCGCCCCCGCAGCCGGTGGGCAAGGGCGCCCTCCGCCCCGGCGACCGGCGCGGCGAAGGCGTCGTGCTGAACGTCTTCTCGCACGGCTTCCTCGCCCTGTGGGCGGTGCTGATCGTGCTGCCGCTGCTGTGGCTGGTGCTCAGCTCCTTCCGGACCGACGCGCAGATCGGCGGCTCCGCCTTCGGCTGGCCGCGGAACTGGGACCCGGGCGTCTTCTCCCGCGCCTGGGAGAAGGGCATCGGCGACTACTTCACCAGCACGGTCGTCGTCCTGGTGATCTCGGTGCCGCTGACGATGCTGTTCGGCTCCATGGCGGCCTACGTGCTGGCCCGCTACGAGTTCCGGGGCAACCGCCTGCTGTACTACTTCTTCGTCGCCGGCGCGATGTTCCCCGTCTTCCTGGCCCTGGTGCCGCTGTTCTTCATGGTCAAGCGGCTGGACATGCTGAACACCTACCACGGCCTGGCCCTGGTGTACGTCGCCTACTCGCTGCCGTTCACGGTGTTCTTCCTGCACGCCTTCTTCCGGACCCTGCCCACGGCGGTCTTCGAGGCGGCGGTCCTCGACGGCGCCTCGCACACCCGGGCCTTCTTCCAGGTGATGCTCCCCATGGCCAAGCCCGGTCTGCTGAGCGTCGGCATCTTCAACACGCTGGGCCAGTGGAACCAGTACATCCTGCCGACGGTGCTGATGCAGCCGCAGAGCGGTGACGACCCGGAGCGCTATGTGCTCACCCAGGGGCTCATCCAGCTCCAGCAGCAGCAGGGCTACGCCTCCGACCTCCCGGTGCTCTTCGCGGGCGTGACGATCGCCATGGTGCCCATGCTGGTGGTCTACCTGTCCTTCCAGCGCCAGGTGCAGGCGGGACTCACCTCCGCCACCTTGAAGTGACCCTTCGGAACGCCTCGCACACGCCCCGCTCCCGTCCCTGGGAGGGGGCGTGTCGTTGCGCCCACGGACCCGGAAACGGTTCAACCTCTTGACGGGAGGCAACCCGAACAGCTCATCTTAGAGTTCACTAGTTGGACATGAGAGGGGCCTCGCCGAAGCGGCCCCCGCGCGCAGGAGGTCGTCGTGGAGACTCCGGGGTCGCAGTCGTCGCTGCACCGAGCCAACCTGGAGCGGGTCGTCCGAGCAGTACGTCTTGCGGGCTCCCTCACCCAGGCAGAGATCGCGAGGACGACCGGCCTGTCCGCGGCCACGGTCTCCAACATCGTCCGGGAGCTGAAGGACGGCGGAACGGTCGAGGTCACGCCCACCTCGGCGGGCGGACGCCGGGCGCGCAGCGTCTCGTTGAGCGGGGACGCCGGGATCGTCGTCGGGGTCGACTTCGGGCACACCCACCTGCGGGTCGCGGTCGGGAACCTCGCCCATCAGGTGCTGGCCGAGGAGTCCGAGCCACTGGACGTGGACGCCTCCTCGGCACAGGGCCTCGACCGGGCGGAACAGCTGGTCAAACGGCTGATCGAGGCGACCGGGGTGGATCCGTCCAAGGTCGCGGGCGTGGGCCTCGGCGTGCCGGGGCCGATCGACGTGGAGTCCGGGACCCTGGGCTCGACCGCGATCCTGCCCGGCTGGACCGGCACCAAGCCCGCCGAGGAGCTGCGGGGGCGGCTCGGCGTGCCGGTGCACGTGGACAACGACGCCAACCTCGGCGCCCTCGGCGAGATGGTCTGGGGGAGCGGCCGGGGCGTGCGCGACCTGGCGTACATCAAGGTCGCCAGCGGTGTCGGCGCCGGCCTGGTGATCAGCGGGAAGATCTACCGCGGCCCGGGCGGCACCGCGGGTGAGATCGGACACATCACCCTCGACGAGTCCGGCCCCGTCTGCCGCTGCGGCAACCGCGGCTGCCTGGAGACCTTCACGGCCGCGCGCTACGTGCTCCCGCTGCTCCAGCCCAGTCACGGCACCGGCCTGACGATGGAGGGCGTCGTACGGCTGGCGCGGGACGGGGACCCCGGCTGCCGTAGGGTGGTAGCCGACGTCGGCCGCCACATCGGCAGCGGAGTCGCCAATCTCTGCAACCTGCTGAACCCGAGCCGGGTGGTCCTCGGCGGTGATCTCGCCGAGGCCGGCGAGCTGGTGCTCGGGCCGATCCGGGAGTCCGTCGGCCGCTACGCGATCCCCAGTGCGGCACGTCAACTGTCCGTTCTCCCCGGGGCGCTCGGCGGCCGTGCCGAGGTGCTCGGAGCGCTCGCCCTCGCACTGAGCGAGATGGGCGATTCGACCCTTTTGGACGGCACCGCGACCGGGTCGCTCACCGAGGCCACTCCTGCCTTCACTTAGAGAACGGATGGCACCGTTGCCATCTCGTTAAGGATTTACTTCTTGACGTCGCACGTGTGGCCGAGTTGACTTCCAGCCACCTCGGCCGCAACGACGCGGCCTCGTCAGGGAGGTTTGTAGAAGTGAACACGCGTATGCGTCGTGCCGCCTTTGCCGTCGTCGCCGGTGCGATGGCCGTCTCGCTCGCCGCTTGTGGCAGCGCTGCGGAGTCGGGTGACAAGAAGGACTCAGGCGACTCCGCCGCCAAGGGCGATGACATCAAGGTCGGCCTGCTGCTGCCGGAGAACCAGACCGCGCGGTACGAGAAGTTCGACAAGCCCTTGATCGAGAAGAAGGTCAAGGAGCTCACGAACAACAAGGGCGAGGTTGTCTACAACAACGCCAAGCAGGACGCCAGCCTGCAGAACCAGCAGGTCGAGACGATGATCACCAACAAGGTGGACGTCCTCATCATCGACGCGGTCGACGCCAAGGCCATCGCCGGCTCGGTGAAGAAGGCCAAGGACGCCGGCATCCCGGTCGTGGCCTACGACCGTCTCGCCGAGGGGCCGATCGACGCCTACACCTCGTTCGACAACGTGACCGTCGGCAAGACCCAGGGCGAGGCCCTGCTGGAGGCGCTGGGCGACAAGGCCAAGGACGGCCAGATCGTCATGATGAACGGGTCCTCCACCGACCCGAACGCCGCCCAGTTCAAGAAGGGCGCGCACTCCGCCCTCGACGGCAAGGTGAAGATCGGCCGCGAGTACGACACCAAGGAGTGGAAGCCGGAGAACGCCAACGCCAACATGGAGGGCGCCATCTCCGCCCTCGGCAAGGACAAGATCGTCGGCGTCTACTCCGCCAACGACGGCATGGCGGGCGGCATCATCACCGCCCTGAAGGCCGCCGGCATCGACGACGTCCCGGTCACCGGCCAGGACGCCGAACTCGCGGGCGTGCAGCGCATCGTCACCGGTGAGCAGTACATGAGCGTCTACAAGCCGTACGCCCCGGAGGCCGACGCCGCCGCGGAGATGGCCGTCGCGCTCGCCCAGGGCAAGCCGCTGGACTCCGTCGCCAAGGACAAGGTCGACAGCCCGACCACCAAGGGCGTCCCCTCGGTGCTCGTCCCGGTCGTGTCGCTGACCCAGGAGAACATCGGCGACACCGTGGTCAAGGACGGCGTCTACACCGTCGAGGAGATCTGCGCGGGCAAGTACAAGGCCGCCTGCGACAAGATCGGCCTCAAGTAAGCAGTCCCCAACTCCCGTGACGAACCGGCGAGTCCGTGACCCGGACTCCCCGCACGGGACCGACTGCCACGCGCTCCGCCGGCGCTCCGCACACATCAGCCCCGCAAGCTACGCGGGGCGCCGGACGGAACACCCCCCAAATCTTCTGCACAACCTCCCGCCGGGTCAGGCGGCGAAGGAGATGGTTCACGTGTCCGCTACGCCCGTGCTGGCGTTGCGCGGGGTCTCCAAGCGTTTCGGTGCCGTCCAGGCGCTCACCGACGTAGAGCTTGAGGTCCACGCCGGTGAAGTGGTCGCCCTGGTGGGCGACAACGGCGCCGGAAAGTCCACGCTGGTCAAGACGATCGCCGGCGTGCATCCCATCGACGAGGGATCCATCGAGTGGGACGGCAGGACCGTCCAGATCAGCAAGCCGCACGACGCCCAGAACCTGGGCATCGCGACGGTCTACCAGGACCTCGCGCTGTGCGACAACATCGATGTCGTCGGCAACCTCTACCTGGGCCGGGAGATCCGCAGGCGCGGAGTCCTGGACGAGGTGGAGATGGAGCGCCGCTCCCGCGAGCTCCTCGACACCCTGTCGATCCGCATCCCCAGCGTCCGGATCCCGATCGCCTCCCTCTCCGGCGGTCAGCGCCAGGTCGTGGCCATCGCCCGGTCCATGCTCGGCGAGCCCAAGCTGGTGATCCTGGACGAGCCCACCGCCGCCCTCGGCGTCGAGCAGACCGCCCAGGTCCTCGACCTCGTCGAGCGGCTGCGCGAGCGCGGCCACGCGGTCATCCTCATCAGCCACAACATGGCCGATGTGAAGGCCGTGGCGGACAAGGTCGCCGTCCTGCGCCTCGGGCGCAACAACGGCGTCTTCGAGGTCAAGTCGACCTCGCAGGAAGAGATCATCTCCGCCATCACGGGCGCCACGGACAACGCCGTGACCCGTCGTGCGGCGCGCACCAATGGGGAGATCAAGAAGTGAGCACCGAAAAGACCTCCACCCTCACCGAGGACCACGCCGCCGAGAACCCCGAGGCGTCCTCCGCGACCGTCACCGCGGTCGACCCCCGGCTGCTGGTGCGCGAACAGGGCTTCGCGGGTTACCTCAACGAGTTCAAGCGGAAGATGAAGGCCGGTGACCTCGGCTCCATCCCCGTCGTGGTCGGCCTGCTGATCATCTGGGCCATCTTCACCAGCCTGAACTCCAACTTCCTCACCGCCGGCAACTTCTCCGACATGTCCGTGGCCATGGTCGGCACGGGCCTGATCGCCGTCGGCATAGTCTTCGTCCTGCTGCTCGGCGAGATCGACCTGTCGGTCGGCTCGGTCAGCGGTGTCGCGGGCGCCACCTTCGCGGTGCTGAACATCACGCACGGGATGAACGAGATCCTGGCCCTGGTGCTGGCGATCCTCACCGGCACGGTCGCCGGAGCGATCCACGGCCTCATCTTCGCCCGGATCGGCGTGCCGGCCTTCGCCGTGACCCTCGCCGGCCTGCTGTTCTGGCAGGGCTTCATGCTCCAGGTCCTGGGCGACAACGGCACCATCAACCTGGACGCCGACGGCCTGGTCGTCAAGCTGACCAGCTACTACTTCACCGATGTGGCCGCCGCCTACGGTCTGGCGACAGTCGCGACCGCGGCGTACTTCCTCGCCGCCTTCTTCGACAACCGCCGCCGCGAGGCCGCCGGTGTGCCGTCCCGCCCGCTGAACGAGATCATCGTGCGGACCGTGCTGCTCGCGGTCCTGGCCTTCGCCGTCGCGATCGTCTTCAACCAGTACAAGGGCCTGCCGCTGGCCGTGGTGATCTTCCTGGCCTTCCTGGTCCTCACGGACTTCGTGCTGCGCCGCACCTCCTACGGCCGCAAGGTGTTCGCGCTCGGCGGCAGCGTCGAGGCGTCCCGCCGTGCCGGTATCAACGTGGAGCTGATCCGGATCTCGGTATTCGCGATCGCCGGTACGTTCGCCGCGATCGGCGGCCTGTTCGTCGCTTCGAAGATCGCCTCCGCCAACCAGGGCGCCGGTACCGGTGAGTTCCTGATGAACGTCATCGCCGCCGCAGTCATCGGCGGTACGTCGCTCTTCGGCGGCCGCGGTCGCACGTGGGACGCGCTGCTCGGTGTGATGGTCATCGTCTCGATCCAGTACGGACTCGCCCTGGAGGGCATCGCCTCCCCGGTGCAGTACATGATCACCGGTGGCGTGCTGCTCGCCACTGTCGTCATCGACGCGGTCACCCGCAAGACGCAGAAGACGGCCGGGCGCGCGTAGCCGCTTCGCCGCGGGCGCGCGCTGGTCGGTCGTGCCCACGCGGCGGAGCCGCACACCGGCGGAGCCCCGCGCCCCTCGAGGGGACGACCGTGCCCGGCACCTCATAGGTGCCGGGCACGGTCGCGTTGTTCGTGGGTACCGCTGACCGGGTGATGCACGACGCACGGCCCGGGGTCCGTACGGCGGAGCGGAACATTAGACTCGACCCGCCCGGCAACAGCTCGATCAGCTCTACTGCAAGGAGGCACGGGTGCCGCTGCTGACCCGCATCAGGGGACCGCGCGATCTGGACCGGCTCACCCTGGAGGAGCTCGACCAGCTGGCCGGGGAGATCCGGACCTTCCTCGTCGACGCGGTCTCCAAGACCGGCGGCCACCTCGGCCCCAACCTCGGCGTGGTGGAGCTCACCATCGCCCTGCACCGGGTCTTCGAGTCGCCGAAGGACAAGGTGCTCTGGGACACCGGCCACCAGTCGTACGTCCACAAACTGCTGACCGGCCGGCAGGACTTCTCCAGGCTGAAGATGAAGGGCGGCCTGTCCGGCTACCCCTCGCAGGCCGAGTCCGAGCACGACGTCATCGAGAACAGCCACGCCTCCACCGTCCTCGGCTGGGCCGACGGCATCGCCAAGGCCAACCAGATCATGAAGCGCGACGACAGCCACGTCGTCGCGGTCATCGGCGACGGCGCGCTCACCGGCGGCATGGCCTGGGAGGCGCTGAACAACATCGCCGACGCCAAGGACCGCCCGCTGGTCATCGTCGTCAACGACAACGAGCGCTCCTACTCGCCCACCATCGGCGGCCTCGCCAACCACCTGGCGACCCTGCGCACCACCGACGGCTACGAGCGCTTCCTGACCCGCACCAAGGACCTCCTGGAGCGCACCCCGGTCGTCGGCCAGGCCCTCTACGACACCCTGCACGGCGCCAAGAAGGGCCTGAAGGACTTCATCGCCCCGCAGGGCATGTTCGAGGACCTCGGCCTGAAGTACGTCGGCCCCATCGACGGCCACGACATCGAGGCCCTGGAGTCCGCCCTGGTCCGCGCCAAGCGGTTCGGCGGCCCGGTGATCGTGCACTGCCTCACCGAGAAGGGCCGCGGCTACCAGCCCGCCCTCCAGGACGAGGCCGACCGCTTCCACGCCGTCGGCAGGATCCACCCCGACACGGGCCTGCCGATCGCCAGCTCCGGCGCCGACTGGACCTCCGTCTTCGGCGAGGAGATGGTCAGGCTCGGCGAGGAGCGCGAGGACGTCGTCGCCATCACCGCGGCCATGCTCCAGCCGGTCGGCCTCGACAGGTTCGCCAAGCGCTTCCCCGACCGGGTCTACGACGTCGGCATCGCCGAGCAGCACGGCGCCGTCTCCGCGGCCGGCCTCGCCCACGCCGGGGTGCACCCCGTCTTCGCCGTGTACGCCACCTTCCTCAACCGCGCCTTCGACCAGGTGCTCATGGACGTGGCCCTGCACAAGTGCGGCGTGACGTTCGTGCTCGACCGGGCCGGCGTCACCGGCACCGACGGCGCCTCCCACAACGGCATGTGGGACATGTCGATCCTCCAGGTCGTCCCCGGGCTGCGGCTCGCCGCCCCGCGCGACGCCGACCAGGTGCGCGCCCAGCTGCGCGAGGCCGTCGCCGTCGAGGACGCCCCCACCGTGGTGCGCTTCTCCAAGGGCGCCGTCGGCCCCGCCGTGCCCGCCGTGGGCCGCGTCGGCGGCATGGACGTCCTGTGCGAGCCCGGCACCGACGCCCCCGACGTGCTGCTGGTCTCCGTGGGCGCCCTCGCGCCGATGTGCCTGGAGATCGCCGCCCTGCTCGACCGGCAGGGCATCTCCACCACCGTCGTCGACCCGCGCTGGGTCAAGCCCGTCGACGAGGCCATGGCCCCGCTCGCCGAGAAGCACCGCGTGGTCGTCACCGTCGAGGACAACTCGCGCGTCGGCGGCGTCGGCTCCACGATCGCCCAGGCCCTGCGGGACGCCGGCGTGGACGTGCCGCTGCGCGACTTCGGCATCCCGCCCCGCTTCCTCGACCACGCCTCCCGCACCGAGGTCATGACCGAGATCGGGCTGACCGCCCCCGACATCGCCCGCCAGGTCACCGGCCTGGTGGCGAAGCTCGACGGCATCCCCCACTCCCGGCTCCGCCCGCGCGGGGGGACCCCTGCCGAGCGGTCCGCCGCGGACGCGGTCGACTCGGCGGGGCCGGCCCGCGACCGGCCCGCGTCCCACCCGTAGCCCGGACGGGCCGCCCGTGCCACTGTGAGGAGTGGCGCGCGCGGCCCGTCTGCGTGAACGCGCCCGCGCCGGGGCATACCAGCTACGCCCCCTCTCGATCATGTCGAGGACGACAAGCGTGGGAGGTACCCGTGACAAGCCCGCTCTTCCGGACGAAGAAAGTGGAGCAGTCCATCCGCGACACCGAGGAACCCGAGCACGCGCTCAGGAAGTCCCTCTCCGCGCTGGACCTGACCGTCTTCGGCGTCGGTGTCATCATCGGCACCGGCATCTTCGTCCTCACCGGTACGGTCGCCAAGGACAACGCCGGGCCGGCCACCGCCCTGGCCTTCGCCGTGGCCGGTGTCGTCTGCGCGCTCGCCGCGCTCTGTTACGCCGAGTTCGCCTCCACCGTCCCGGTGGCGGGTTCCGCCTACACCTTCTCGTACGCCTCCCTGGGCGAGCTGCCTGCCTGGATCATCGGCTGGGACCTGGTCCTGGAGTTCGCGCTCGGCACGGCGGTGGTGGCCGTCGGCTGGTCGGGCTACATCCAGTCGCTGATGGCCAACGCGGGCTGGGAGATGCCCGCGGCGCTGGGCAGCCGCGAGGGCTCCGACGTCTTCGGGTTCGACATCCTCGCCGCCGCCCTGGTGCTGGCCCTCACCGGCATCCTCGTCCTCGGCATGAAGCTGTCCGCCCGCGTCACCTCGGTCGTCGTCGCCATCAAGGTGACCGTGGTCCTCGTGGTGATCATCGCCGGCGCCTTCTTCATCACCGCCGACAACTACGACCCGTTCGTCCCGGACGCGAAGCCGGTGCCCGCGGGCCAGAGCCTCGACGCCCCGCTCATCCAGCTGATGTTCGGCTGGGCCCCGGCCAACTTCGGCGTGATGGGCATCTTCACCGCCGCCTCGGTGGTGTTCTTCGCCTTCATCGGCTTCGACATCGTCGCCACGGCCGCCGAGGAGACCAGGAACCCGCAGCGCGACATGCCCCGCGGCATCCTCGGCTCCCTGTTCATCTGCACCGTGCTCTACGTCCTGGTGTCGCTCGTCGTCACCGGCATGCAGCACTACAGCGAGCTGTCCGTGGACGCCCCGCTGGCCGACGCCTTCAAGGCCACCGGGCATCCCTGGTTCGCGGGCTTCATCAGCTTCGGCGCCGCCGTCGGCCTGACCACCGTCTGCATGATCCTGCTGCTCGGCCAGACCCGGGTCTTCTTCGCGATGAGCCGTGACGGACTGCTGCCGAGGTTCTTCTCCCGGGTCCACCCCCGGTTCAAGACCCCGCACCGGCCGACCATCCTGCTCGGCGTCCTCATCGCGGTCCTCGCGGGCTTCACCCCGCTGAACGAGCTCGCCGCGCTGGTGAACATCGGCACCCTGTTCGCCTTCGTGATCGTCGCGATCAGCGTGGTCGTCCTCCGCAGGACCCGGCCCGACCTGCACCGGTCGTTCCGCACCCCCTGGGTGCCCGTCCTGCCGATCGTGTCGGTCGCCGCCTCCCTGTGGCTGATGCTGAACCTGCCCGCCGAGACATGGATCCGCTTCGGCGTCTGGATGGCGATCGGCGTCGTCGTCTACTTCCTCTACAGCCGCACCCACAGCCGTCTGGCCCGGGGTGAGGAGACGGAACCCGGGACGCCCCTCGGACCGCCCGGCGGCCCCGGCTCCCGCTGAACCGGAGCGGGCCCGTCGTCCCCGCTCCGGCCGACCGCTTCCGCCCGGTCGCCGAGCCGGTCGGGAGGGGCGTGTCCCGGGAGGCGGACGCGCTGTCGACCTTCACGCCGTAGCGCTCGTGCGGGACGAGCACCGGCTCCGTCGGGGCCAGGGCGGCCGGGCCCGGTCGCTCCGGCGTGAGCGCGGGCCGGATCTCGTCCCCGGGGACGCGGAAGACGCCGGTCAGGAGGGAACGGACGGTGTCGTGGGTGCCCGGCACAGTGCTTCCTCGCTGTCGTCCCGGGTGGAGCGAGCGAGCTCCGCGACACCGGCGTCGAATCCGACCGGTGGCTCGAAACCGAGGTCGCGGCGGGCCGCGGTGAGGTCGAAGTGGTGCGGGTGCAGCAGTTCCGCGACCAGGAAGCGGCTCAGGGCGTGGGTACGGGTGCTGCGGACCACGCGGAGGAAGGCGTCACCGACCGCCGCCCCGGCGGTGGCGAGCCGGGGCGGTACGGCGCACCAGCGGGCGTCGATGCCGGCGGCCCGCAGGAAGTGCCGGGTGATCTCGCGCAGTGGACGCGGATCGTCCTGGCCGATGAAGTAGGCACGGCCGCCCACCGTCTCCGGTGACCGCCGCAGCCGGTCCAGGGCGAGCAGATGGGCGTGGGCGGCGGTACGGACATGGGTGGTGTCGATGAGGTTGCCGCCGTCACCGGGCATCGGCAGAAGGCCGGCCCGCACGGTGCGCGCGAGAGCGGGGGCGAAATGGGGGTCGCCCGGCCCCCAGATGATGTGGGGGCGCAGCGAGACGGTGGCCAGCTCTGGGCCGTGGGCGGCCAGTACCAGGGCCTCGGCGCGGGCCTTGGTGGCGGGGTAGGCGGCCAGGTGGCAGGGGGCGACGGGAAGGCTCTCGGTGACGCCCTCCAGACCGCCGGGCCGGAAGACGACGCTGGCGGTCGAGGTGTAGAGGAGCGTGCGCACGCGGTGGGCGCGGCACTGCTCGATCACATGGCGGGTGCCGACGACATTGGTGGCCCAGTAGGGCCTCGGTGGTCCGCTGACGCCGGCCAGGGCGGCGTTGTGGACGACGGCGTCGCACTCGGCGACGGCGCGGGAGACCGCGTCGGCGTCGGCGAGGTCCCCCAGGTGCTGGTGGACGCCCAGCCGTTCCAGTGCGCTGCTGGGGCGGCGGCCCAGGGAGGAGACGGTGTCGCCGCGTGCGTTCAGCCGTCGGCAGATCTCCAGGCCGAGGAAGCCGCTTCCACCGGTGACCAGTACCTTCACCGGACCCTCCCGCGCAGGCGCTTCGCGGCCCAGCCGGCCAGCCGCATGCGGTCGATCTTGGAGTTGTGCCGGGGGTCGGTGGGGAAGCCGGGACGGATCAGCAGGGCGCCGACGCGGTGCCCGTCCGGATGGTCCTCCAGGACGGCGCGCACGGCTGCCAGGGCGGCGGCGTGCGGAGTGGAGGGCAGGGGTTCCACGCACAGCACGGGCAGCTGGCACACGGCCGGGCCGACCCCGACCAGTGCGGTGCGGCGGACGCCGGGGGCGGTGTCCGCCGCCGCCTCGACGTCCTCGGTGGCCAGGGTGAAGCCGGCGCCGGTGACCAGGTGGGCCTTGCGGCCGAGGAACCACAGCCGGCCCTCGTCGTCGAGTCGGCCGAGGTCTCCGGTGCGGTGCAGCACACCGTGGTCGCTGTCGCTCTTGGTGGCGGCGTCGGCGTCGGGACGCGCGTGGTAGGCGGGGCTGACGGTGGGGCCGGCGACGGCGATCTCGCCGAGCCCGGTGGCGTCGGCGTCCAGGATCCGGGCGCGGATGCCGGGCAGCGGCCGGCCCAGACAGGTGCCCGCGTGCCCGGCGGGCGGCGCGACGCGCGAGGCGCGCAGGTCGTGGTCGCCGATCGCGGAGACGGGCAGGCACTCCGTGGCGCCGTAGACGCTGAGGATCTCGGCGTCCTCCGGCACGGCCCGGCGCAGGGCGTCGGCGAGACCGATGCGCAGCGGGGCGCCGAAGGACAGGACCTGCCGGACCGAGGGCAGGGCGACGCCGTGGCGGGCGCAGTGGCGGGCGATCAGGGTGAGGACGGCGGGGGAGGCCAGGACGATGCTCACCCGGTGTTCCACAAGGGGCCCGACGAGCTCCTCCGGCGAGGTGCGGGCCGGGGCCAGGTGGTTCACCGCCGGGACGACGGTGGTCACACCCAGCAGCGGACCGAGCAGCGCGACCGGCAGGAATCCGGCGAGGAGGACGTCGTCGGGCCGGAGGTCCATCAGCGCCGTCAGCGTGTCGAGCTGCCCGGCCAGGGTGGTGCGGCGGTACTCGGCGCCCTTGGGCCGTCCGGTGGAACCGGAGGTGAAGGCGATGAGGGCCGGTTCGTCGCCGCCGGGTTCCCGCACGTGCGGGAGCGGGGCGCCGTCGGCCGGCGTCCGGGTGATCAGCCGCCGTCCCAGGGGGAGCGGCGCGGGACCGGTGACCAGGGCGGTCCGGACGTGGGGGCGGCCCCACCCCAGCGCCCGGCGCCCCAGGTGGGCCAGCGGCTCTCCGACGAAGACGTCCGGGGCGACGTCCCGAAGGCAGCGGCCCACCTCGGCGCGCGGTTCGATCAGCACGGGCACGGCGCCGAGGAGAACGAGGGCGTACGAGACGGCGGTGAGGTCGTGGGCGTCACGGGTCATCACGACGGCCTTGTGGCCGGGCCGGACCCCCGCGTCGTACAGGGACCGGGCGATGCGGTGGCAGCGTCGCACCAGCTCGCCGCGACGGGTCGTCCGGGAGGCTCCTCCGCGGCTTTCGACGAGGGCGACGGCGTCGGGCCGCCCCTCCAGCAGCGCGGCGATGTCCGCAGTGGTCGTGGTCATGGGGCTCCCTGGAGGAAGTCGTGGATGCGGTCGCCCAGTTCGGCCGTGGCGTCCTCCATCACGAAGTGCCCGGCGTCGGGGAAGCGGTGGACGACGGCGTGGGGGTACCTGCGCGTCCACTCCGCCAGCAGGTCCGGAGTGAAGACGGGATCGCGCATGCCCCACCCGACGAGCAGGGGCAGGTCCGTCAGGTCCGTCCCACTGCCGGCGGGTTCGAGCAGCCGCCACGCGGGGTCCGCGGGGCCGCGGGGGATCGCGCGCACGGCGTCGGTGACCGCCCGGCGTTCCGCGCGGCGGGCGTAGGGCCGCAGGTAGGCCCGCCGTTCGGCCCGGAGCAGCGGACGGTGGACCCCGGCGCGTACGGCGACGCGGGCGAACGCGTTGGTGGCATGGACGAGTTCGGCGACCGGCCGGTGGTCACGGATCCAGCGCAGGGAGGCCGGCAGCCGGAAGCCGTCCGGGAAGGGGAAGGCCACGGTGTTGCAGACGACCAGCCGGGCCACGACCCCCGGGTTGCGCAGCGCCCAGGCGGCACCGAGCGGGCCGCCCCAGTCGTGCAGGACGAACGTCCAGCCCCGCTCGGGCAGGCCCGCGTCCCGCACCAGGTGGCGGTGGAGGCCGTCCAGGCCTTCCAGCTGGGCCTCGTAGGGGTCCGGGACCCCGTCCGCCGGCCGCAGGTGCCGGGACAGTCCGAAGCCCGGCAGGTCCGGTGCCAGGCAGCGGGCGTGCGGGGAGAGCCGGCGCAGCAGTCCGCGCCAGACGTAGCTCCACGACGGGTTGCCGTGCAGGAACAGCACCGGCTGCCCGGAGCCGAGGTCGAGGTAGTGCTGTCCGGTGACCGGCACCCGCCGCCAGTGCCGGGGCGCGGGGTAGCCCGGCATCAGCCGTTCCAGCGTGGCGGGGTTCGGCGCCGGGGCCCGCCCGGCTCGTTCGGTCACCACCGGACGAGCGCCAGACCGAAGCTGAAACCACTGGCCAGGCCGATCATCGCCACCAGGTCCCCGCTCTCGACGCGGTCGGCCTCCCGCGCCTTGACCAGTTGCAGGGGGAGGGAGGCCGCCGCGCAGTTCCCGTGCTCGGCCACCGCGGGCATGCACCGGTCCTCGGGGAGGGAGAAGGCGTCGATCACCTCGCGGTACTGCGGCATGGCGATCTGGTGGAAGGCGATGAAGGAGAAGGCGCCGGCCTGCGCCGCCCGGAGTCCCTCCCCGGCGGTGTCCAGGATCCGGGGGAGCACGTCGAGCGCGCTCTGCCGCAGGTCCCCGTTCAGCCGCAGGGTGGTGTGGTCGTCGTGGACGGAGAGGTGGTGCATGCTCCCGCCGCCGGCCACCGTGCAGGCTTCCCAGGCGGCGGAGTTGCTGACGAACCGCAGGGACAGGATGCCGGGATCGCCGTCGCCCGCGGGGCCGGCGGTGAGCACCATCGCGGCGCCGGCGTCGGAGGCGGTGTAGCCGGGCAGGGCCCTGAGCAGGTCCTCCCGGCCGGGGAGGTGCCAGCGGGTGGCCAGGGTGGAGGACTCGCCGCAGGCGATGAGGACCGTGCGGTAGCGGCCGGTCCCGATGAACGACGCGGCCACCTCCATGCCGTTGAGGAAGCTGTTGCAGGCGTTCTTGACGTCGAACACCGGGCAGGAGGCACCCAGTTTGGTGGCCACGAGGTGGGCGGTCGCGGGTTCGATCAGGTCCTGCGAGGTCGAGGCGAACAGCAGCAGGTCCACGCCGCCGATCTCCAGCCCGGCCTCGTCGAGCGCGCTGCGGGCGGCCGCCACGGCGAGGTCGGAGGCGTTCTCGCCGTCCTCGTGGACATGGACCCCGCGCACTCCGGTGAGATCCTCCAGCAGACCGGGCGGCGGGGAGTAGCCACCCGTCTCGGCGATCCTGACGCGGATCTCGTCCAGGGTCCGGTATCGGGACGGAAGGTGAGCGGAAACGGCGGCGATACGGGCACGGAGGGCTTCGGGCACCGCGTCACCGTAGCCAGCCGTCCGACCGGAATGACAATTACATCGCGCTCTCCACCCTAACGAGTGATGTGCGCTGGATTCCCGGCCGCTTGTCCCCTTCAATCCGCACGAGGGCCAGTAATCGGCGTGAGAGAGCGGGGACTTGGCGATGCAGCAGCATGAACGGGCCGTGGCGGTGGTGGGCGTGGGTTGCCGGCTCCCCGGAGGCATCACCGATCTGGACGGCCTGTGGTCCGTGTTGCGCGACGGGCGCGACATGGTCGGCGAGATGCCCGCCGACCGGCTGCCCCGCGACCGCATGGTCGACCCGGGGACCGTGCGCCCCGGCCGCAGCTACACCGCCGCCGGGGGCTTCCTCGAGGACGTCGCCTCGTTCGACGCCGCCTACTTCGGCATGTCCCCCGCGGAGGCCCGGCACATCGACCCGCAGCAGCGGTTGCTGCTGGAGATGGCCGCCGAGGCACTGGACGACGCCGCCATCCCCGCCGAGTCACTGGCCGGATCGGACACCTGCGTGTACGTGGGCGTCTCCGACCCCGGTTACGGCGTGAACCTGTCGATGATGCAGGACCACATGAGTCCGCACACCATGCCCGGCGCCACCCTCTCCATCACGGCGAACCGGATGTCGTACGCCTTCGACCTGCGCGGGCCGAGCATGGCCGTCGACACGGCCTGCTCCTCCGCCCTGGTCGCCCTGGACCGGGCCTGCCGCACCCTGCGCGAGGGCCCCGGCCGCGTCGCCCTGGTCGGCGGCGTCAACGTGCTGTCCAGCCCCTACTCCTTCGCCGGCTTCTCCTACGCCGGCATGCTGTCGCGGCGCGGACGCTGCGCGGCGTTCTCCGCCGACGCCGACGGCTTCGTCCGCGCGGAGGGCGGCGCGGTGCTCGTCCTCAAGCGCCTCGCGGACGCGGTGGCCGACGGCGACCGCGTCCACGCCGTACTGGCCGCCACCGGCAACAACACCGACGGCCGCAGCACCGGCATGATCGTGCCCAGCGCCGAGGCCCAGGAGGCGCTGCTGCACACGGTCTACGCAGAGGCCGGGATCGACGCGGACGACCTGGTCTACGTCGAGGCCCACGGCACCGGCACCCAGGTCGGTGATCCGGCGGAGGCCGAGGCCATCGGCCGGGCGCTGGGCCGGCGCCGCCGCGGCGGCCCGCTGCCGATCGGCTCGGTGAAGACGAACCTCGGCCACCTGGAACCCGCCGCCGGGATGGCGGGCCTGCTCAAGGCGATCCTGGTGCTGCGCCACCGGCTGGTGCCGGCGTCCCTGCACGCCCTCCCCCTCAACCCCCGGATCGACTTCGACGGCCTGGGACTGGCCCCGGCCGTCGAACCCGTCCCGCTGGACCCCAGGGAGCGGGCGGCCGTCGGAGTGAGCGCCTTCGGCTTCGGCGGGGCCAACGCCCACGCCGTCGTCACCCTGCCGCCCGCCGCCCGGCGGACCGGGCCGAGCCCGGTGCCGGACGGGCGCCCGCTGCCGCTGGTCGTCTCCGCGCGGTCCTCCAAGGCGCTGAAGCAGCTGACCGCCCGCATGGCGGAGCGACTGCGGGACACGGAGCCCGGGGAGTTCTACGACCTGGCCCACACCAGTACCGTACGGCGCACCGCGCACCCGCACCGCGCCGCCGTGCTGGCCGCCGATCCGCGGGACGCCGCCCGACAGCTGGACCGGCTGACGGCCGCGGAGCCCGCCCGCGGGGCCCTCGTGCGTACGGGCGAGCGGGACGGGATCGCGTTCGTGTTCTCCGGCAACGCCTCCCAGTGGCCGGGCATGGCCGCCGACCTGCTGGAGGGCGAACCGGCCTTCCGCCGGGCCGTCGAGGAGGCCGACGCGGCCCTGGCACCCCACCTGGGCTGGTCGGTGACCAAGGAACTGGTCCGCCCGTCCCTCCGGAACTGGCAGCGCACGGAAGTGGCCCAGCCGGCCTTGTTCGCCGTGCAGGCGGGCCTGACGGCGCTGCTCGCCTCGCACGGGGTGCGCCCGCGGGCGGTGACCGGACACAGCGTCGGCGAGGTCGCCGCCGCCCACGCCGCCGGGGTCCTCACCCTGGAACAGGCGGCGCTGGTGATCGCCGGGCGCAGCCGCGCCCAGGGCGTCACGGCGGGCCGGGGCCGCATGGCCGCCGTCGGCCTGCCCGAGGCGCAGGCACGCGAGGAACTGATCCGCCACGACGGGGCGTTGGAGATCGCCGGGATCAACAGCGACCGTGACGTGACCGTCGCCGGGGACGCCGACGCACTGGCGGCCTGGGGTGCCGAACTGACCGGACGCGGCGTCTTCTTCCGCGAACTGGACCTGGACTACGCTTTCCACAGCCGGGCCATGGACCCCATCAGGCAGCCGCTGCTCGACGCGCTCGACGGGCTCGAACCCGCCCGGGCCCGCGTCCCGTTCGTCTCCACCGTCACCGGCACCCCACTGAGCGGGCCCGAGCTCGACGCCGAGTACTGGTGGCGCAACGTCCGTGAGCCCGTCCGGTTCGCCGAGGCGGCCGGCCGGCTCGCCGCCGAGCACGCCGGCGTCCTGGTCGAGATCGGCCCGCACCCGGTGCTGCGCCCCTATCTGCGCCGCACCGGCGCCACCTGCGTCCCCACCCTGCACCGCGACGGAGACGGCCTCCGTGAGACCGCGGCGGCCGTCGCCGCCGTACTCGCCGCCGACACCGCCACCGACTGGCGGCACCACTTCCCCCGCCCCGGCCGGGTGACCGACCTGCCCGCCTACGCGTGGCAGCGCGAACGGTACTGGCACGGCACCGCGCAGGACCTGGTCCCGCACACCAGCGGCAGCGGCCTGCTGGACCATCCGCTGGTGGGCGAGCGGATGCCCGCCCCGCACCCCGTGTGGCACGGCACCGTCGAGCCGCAACTGGTGCCCTGGCTGGGCGACCACAGGATCGGGGACGACGTCCTCATGCCGGCCGCCGCCTACGTGGAGATGACCCTGAGCGCCGGCCGCCGGGCCCTGGACCGCCCGGTCGAGGTACGGCACCTGGAGATCGGCCGCCCGCTGTCCGTGCCGTGGCCGGACCCGACACCGGTCGCCCTGCAGACCGCGGTCACCCCCGACGACGGCGCCGTGACCATCAGCGTCCGCGAGGAACACGGCGGGGAGTGCCTGCCCGTCGTGCGCGCCCAGGTCCGCACCCTGCTCGGCACGGCACCGGACCCGCTCGACCTCACCGCGCTCCGGACGCGCTGCGACCGGCGCGTCGACGGTCCCGACTTCTACCGGACGTGCCACGGCATCGGACTGAACTGCGGGCCGGACTTCCAGCTCATCGACCGCATCGACACCGGCGACGAGGAGGTGCTGCTCACCTACCGGCTGGAGCACCCCGCCGACGCCTACACCGCCCACCCGGTCCTGCTCGACGCGCCGCTGCAGGCCACCGTGGCCCTCGCCGGGGCGGAGACGGAGTCCGCCGCGTTCCTGCCGACCGTGTTCGGGTCCGTACGCGTGTGGCGCACCCCCGCCTCCACCGGCGTCGTGCACCTGCGGCGCCGCAGCCGCAGCGCCAACGAGATGTGCTGGGACATCACCTACGCCGACCCGGACGGCACGGTCACCGCCGAGATCGACGGCTGCCGCACCCGTCGCAGCCACCTGACCGGGCGCACTCCGCTGACCGTCCAGCGCACCCTCCTGAGGGCCGCCCCCCGTCCGGGAACCGCTGCCGCGTCCTCTCCGCTTCCCGCACCCGCCGAGGTGGCCCGCGCAGCCGAGCCGCGCGTCACCGCCGCACGCGCCGCCCTGGACGACAGCGGTCACCGCCGGTTCACCGCCGCCGCCGAACGGGCGGGCGCCCACCGCTGGGCGGAGACGCTGCGCGGTCTTCTCACCGACCCCGCGGCCCCGTTCTCGATGGGCGACCTGGTGGCCGGAGGTCTGCAGCCCCGACACCGGCGGCTCGTACGGCTGATGCTGCCCCTGCTGGCCGAGCACGGCCTCGCCCGGCCGGCGGGGGAGACCTGGCGGCTGACCGATGCGGAGACCCGGGCCGAGGCGCTGCTGCGCGGCCTGGTCGAGGACCATCCCGCGTACGGCGCCCGGACGCTGCTCCTCAACCGGCAGCTGCGCCGGCTGCCCGACGTGGTGCGGGGACGCGCCGACGCACGCGAGCTCCTGCCGGCCGGGGACAGCGCCCACGAGCAACTCCACGAGACGGACCCGGCCCACCGCTTCGCCCACCGCTCGGTGCAGGCGCTGCTCGGTGACATCGTCGCCCGCTGGCCCGCCGACCGTCCGCTGCGCGTCCTGGAGTTCGGCGCGGCCACCACCGCCCTGACGGCCGCGGCCCTCCCCGTGCTGCCGGCCGACCGGACCCGCTACACCTGCACGGCCACCACCGGAAGCGTGCTCACCCGCGTCGAACACCGCTTCCCCGCCCACGACTTCGTCGACCGCCGCGTCCTGGACCCGAACGCCGACCTGATCGGCCAGGGCCTGTCCCGGGGCGGCTTCGACCTCGTCCTGGCGGGCGACGCCCTGCACGCCACCACCGACCTCGGCGTGACCCTGCGCCGGCTGCACACCCTGCTGGCCCCCGGCGGACACCTGCTGGCCACCGAACCGCACCACGCCCCGCTCCAGGCCCTGCTGTCCGGCGCGTCGAACGACTTCTGGGAGCGCGGCGACCACGCCCTGCGCCCCGCCTCCCGCATCCTTCCCCGCGACCAGTGGGCACCGCTGCTGCACCGGTGCGGCTTCTCCGGTGTGACACAGACCGGGCCCGAGGACCGTTCCGTCCTCCTGGCCGCGGCGGACCACGAGCACGGGCCGGACGCCGAGCCGCCGCGGACGGTCGCCGGCACCTCCTGGGTGATCGCCGTCGAGGACGACACCGAGACGCCGACCGCGCGGGCCCTGGCCGCCCGCCTCGGGAAGGCCACCGTCGTCACCGCACCGGAGGGGGCCGCCGCCTGGAGCGCGGTCCTGCCCACGGACCCCGATCCGCACGTCGTCCTGCTGCTCGCCGGACCCGGCCCGCACGACACCGTCACGCGGACCACCCGACGCGCCGCCCTCCTGCGCTCCCTGGCCGCCGCCTGCGAGGGCCTCAGCGGCCGTACCAGCCCCCGGGTATGGCTCGTCACACGCCCGACCGGCCTCTTCCCCGTCCCGGAACAGCCGCCCCATCCGGACGACGCCGCCGTCTGGGCGGCCTGCCGCAGTCTCGCCAACGAGCGTCCCGACCTGGCCCTGCGACGCCTGTCCTGCCACCGCACCGCCGACGCCGACGCCGACGCCCGCCGCCTGGCCGGAGAACTCCTCGCCCCCGACGACGACCCGAGCACTCAGGAGGACGAGATCGTCCTGACCGCCCGGGGCCGGTTCGTCCCCCGGCAGGTCCAGCATCCGGCGGACGAACCGCCCCCCGCCCCCGCCGGCACGCCGTACGTCCTGGAAGCCCGCGACCCCGGCCTGCGCCGGCGACTGGTCTGGCGGCAGACCGGCCTCCCCGAGCCCGGGCCGGGCGAGGTGGCCCTCGAGATGCGGGCCGTGGCCCTGAACTACCGCGACCCCATGCGAGCCAACGGCCTGCTGCCGCCCGAGGCGGTGGAGAACAGCCCGCTCGGCCGCGGACTGGGCACCGACGGCGCCGGCGTCGTACGCGCCGTGGGGGAGGGGGTACGGGGCCTGAAGCCGGGCGACCGGGTCTGCGGCATCGTGCCCGCCGCCCTCGCCTCCCACGCGACGACCCCCGCCACCGTCGTCCTCCGCATCCCCGACGGGATGAGCTTCACGGAAGCGGCGACCTTCCCCGTCGCCTTCCTGACCGTCCACCAGACCCTGGTCAACCAGGCCCGCCTCGGTGCCGGGGAGACCGTGCTGGTGCACGGCGGGGCCGGGGCGGTGGGCCTGGCCGTCCTGCAGTGCGCCCGCCGTCAGGGCGCCCGCGTCATCGCCACCGCCGGCACGGAGACCAAACGGGACCTGCTGCGTACGCTCGGAGTCGAGCACGTGCTCGACTCCCGCAGCCTGGACTTCGTCCCCCACGTGCGGGAGCTGACCGGCGGCCGGGGGGTGGACGTCGTGGTGAACAGCCTCAGCGGCGAGGCCGTCGCCCGGGGCCTGGACCTGTTGCGGCCCAACGGCCGCTTCATCGAGCTCGGCAAGAAGGACATCTTCCTCAACAACCCGATCACCCTGCGCCCCTTCCACCACAGCCTCACGTTCATCGGCTTCAACCTCGACGCCGTCATCGAATCCCCGGAGCCGTCCTCCCGGCTTCTCGCGGACTTCGAGGCGGAGGCCCTCTCCGGCGCCTACCGGCCCCTGCCCCACACGGTCTACCCCGCCGCCCGTGTCGACGAGGCCTTCCACCTCCTGCAGCACTCCCGGCACACCGGCAAGGTCGTCGTCACCTTCGACCCGCTGGACGAACCCGTCCCCGTGGAACCCGCACCCGGCACCCTCCGCCTCGACGGCGAGGGCACCTACCTGATCACCGGTGGACTGAGCGGGCTCGGCGCCGCCACCGCCCGCCTGCTGGCCGACCGCGGGGCCCGGCACCTGGCCCTGCTCTCCCGCAGCGGACCCGGCGCCCCCGGGGCGCCCGCCCTGCTGCGGGAACTCGGCGACCGCGGCGCGCACGTCACCGCCCACGCCGCCGACGTCACCGACGAAGCCGCGCTGCGCCGGGTCCTCGACGCCATCGACGCCACCGGGCACCCCCTGCGCGGCGTGGTGCACGCGGCGATGCACATGGACGACGCGGTGCTGGCCGACCTCACCGACGACCGGTTCGCCGCCGTACTGGCGCCCAAGGTGGCGGGCGCGGCCCTGCTGGACCGCCTCACCGCCGACCGCGACCCGGACCTGTTCCTCACCTACTCGTCCGTCTCCGCCGGCATCGGCAACCCGGGCCAGTCCGCCTACGCGGCGGCCAACGCCTACCTGGAAGCCCTCACCCGGGCCCGGCGCGGTGCCGGCCGGGCGGGCACGGCACTGGCCTGGGGGCCGGTCGGCGAAACCGGCTATGTCGCCCGCAGCGGCATGGAGGCCGCCATGGCCGGACGCGGCCTCGAACTGCTCACCCCCGCCGAGGTCCTGGCCACCGCCGACCACCTCCTGGCCGCCGGCACCGACGTCGCCGGAGCGGGCCGCTACCGGTGGGCAGCCGCACGTCATCTGCTGCCCGCCCTGGCCACCCCCCGGCTCGCCCCGCTGGCCCCGGCGTCCTCCGCGGCCTCCCCGGACACCCGCAACGAGCTCCTGAACGCGCTGGCGGACCTCCCGGCGGACGAGGCGGTGCGCAGGATCACCGACACGGTCACCCAGCTCCTCGCCGGTGTCCTGCAGGCCGACCCGGCCGACCTCGAACCCACGCTCAACGTCACCGACTTCGGGCTGGACTCGTTGCTGGGGATGCAGTTCCTGGTGCAGGCGCGGGATCTGTTCGACGTCCGGCTCGGCCCGGCCGACCTGGCCACCGGGCGCACCCTGGCCCACTTCGCCCGCCTGATCCACCAGCGGCTTGACCTGCACGCCGGCACGTAGAGGGCATCGGGCGTCGCCGGTCTCAGCGGGGCACGGACCGCGGACCGGCGACCTCCGCACCCAGGGCGGCCACCCTGCGGCGCAGCTCGCGGTCGGCCGTGACGACCAGGACCGGGCGGTCCCCCGCACCGGCCACCAGCGCGACCACGTGGTCGTCGCCGCTGCCCGGGGCGGACTCCACACGGACCCCGGGCACCCCCTCCACCCCGCGTGCCGCACCCTCGACCACCAGGACGATCTCCACCGGACCGGGACGGCCGGGCAGGCCGTCCGCGGCCAGCCGGTCGCGCAGGCGTTCCGCCGCGCCCCGGCGGTCCCGCCACCATCCGTCGGGCACCGACCCGACGACGTTCGCGGCGTCGACGATCACGAGCAGGGCGGCGGTGTCGTTCATACGGTCAGCGTCCCACGCGGGGCGCGCCGCCCGTGCCCCGCGAACCACCTCGCGCGAGGCGACCGGCTCCTCCGCTGCCGCGCCGGCCGCCTGCCGCCGGACGACGCCGTTCCCACGACGGGGCTCGCCGAGGACAGGAAACGACAGGGCCTCCGCCTGGGGCGGAGGCCCTCTTCAGCCGCGTACGACCGTCACGCCGGAACCGAAGCCACCCCGGGCTCCAGGAACCGCTTCCCGTTCACCCGCTCGGAGACGCCCTCGCGGTCCAGGTACGGCGTGATGCCGCCCAGGTGGAAGGGCCAGCCGGCGCCCGTGATCAGGCAGAGGTCGATGTCCTGGGCCTCGGCGACGACGCCCTCGTCGAGCATCAGGCCGATCTCCTGCGCCACCGCGTCCAGCACCCGCGTCCGCACCTGCTCCTCGGTGAGGACGGTGTCGCCCTGCTCCAGCAGCGCGGCGACCTCCGGGTCCAGCTCGGGCTTGCCGCTGTCGTGGACGTAGAAGCCGCGCTTGCCCGCCTTGACGACGGCCGCGAGGTTCGGGGAGACCGTGAAGCGGTCCGGGAAGGCCCGGTTCAGGGTCTCCGAGACGTGCAGGCCGATCGCGGGGCCGACCAGCTCCAGCAGGACCAGCGGGGACATCGGCAGGCCGAGCGGCTCCACCGCCTTCTCCGCGACCTCGACCGGGGTGCCCTCGTCGATGACGTTCTGGATCTCGCCCATGAAGCGGGTCAGGATGCGGTTGACCACGAACGCCGGGGCGTCCTTGACCAGCACCGCGGTCTTCCTCAGCTTCTTGGCGACACCGAACGCCGTGGCCAGCGCGGCGTCGTCGGTCCGCTCGCCGCGGACGATCTCGAGCAGCGGGAGGACCGCGACCGGGTTGAAGAAGTGGAAGCCGACGACCCGCTCGGGGTGCCTCAGCTTCGACGCCATCTCCGTCACGGAGAGGGAGGAGGTGTTCGTCGCCAGGATCGCGTGCGCCGGGGCGACCGCCTCGACCTCGGCGAACACCTTCTGCTTGACGCCCATCTCCTCGAAGACGGCCTCGATGACGAAGTCGGCGTCCGCGAAGCCCTCGGCCTTGTCCAGCACGCCGGAGACCAGCGCCTTGAGGCGGTTGGCCTTGTCCTGGTTGATCCGGCCCTTGCCGAGCAGCTTGTCGATCTCGGCGCGGACGTAACCCACGCCCTTGTCGACGCGCTCCTGGTCGATGTCGGTCAGCACGACCGGCACCTCCAGGCGGCGCAGGAAGAGCAGGGCCAGCTGCGAGGCCATCAGACCGGCGCCGACGACGCCGACCTTGGTGACCGGGCGGGCCAGCGACTTGTCCGGGGCGCCGGCCGGGCGCTTGCCGCGCTTCTGCACCAGGTTGAACGCGTAGATGCCGGAGCGCAGTTCGCCGCCCATGATCAGGTCGGCGAGCGCCTGGTCCTCGGCGTCGTAGCCCTGCTGGAGGTCGCCGTTCCTGGCGGCGGCGATGATGTCGAGGGCGCGGTAGGCGGCCGGGGCGGCGCCGTGCACCTTGCCGTCCGCGACGGAGCGGCCCTTGGCGACGGCCTGCTCCCAGGCCTCACCGCGGTCGATCACCGGGCGCTCGACGACGATCTCGCCCTTGAGGACGGCCGCGGTCCAGATCAGCGACTGCTCCAGGAAGTCCGCGCCCTCGAAGATCGCGTCCGCGATGCCGAGCTCGTGGACCTGCGCGCCCTTGAGCTGCTTGTTCTGGTTGAGGCTGTTCTCGATGATGACCGAGACGGCCTTCTCGGCGCCGATCAGGTTCGGCAGCAGGGTGCAGCCGCCCCAGCCGGGGACCAGGCCGAGGAAGACCTCGGGCAGGGAGAACGCCGGGACGGCCGCCGACACCGTGCGGTAGGTGCAGTGCAGGCCGATCTCCACGCCGCCGCCCATCGCGGCGCCGTTGTAGTACGCGAAGGTCGGCACGGCCAGTTTCGACAGCCGCTTGAAGACGTCGTGGCCGCCCTTGCCGATGGCCAGCGCGTCCTCGTGCCGCTTCAGCAGCTCGACGCCCTTGAGGTCGGCGCCGACCGCGAAGACGAACGGCTTGCCGGTGACGCCGACGCCGACGATCCCGCCGTCCGCGGCCTCCTTCTCGACCTGGTCGATCGCGGCGTCGATGTTCGCCAGCGACTGCGGGCCGAGGGTGGTCGGCTTGGTATGGTCGTGGCCGTTGTCGAGGGTGATGAGCGCGAAGCGCCCGGCCCCCAGCGGCAGGTCGAAGTGGCGTACGTGCGCGCTGGTGACGACCTCGCCGGGGAACAGCTCGGCCGCACCCTTCAGAAGCTCTGCGGTGGTGCTCACTTGTCCCCCTCGAAGTGCGGGTTCTCCCAGATGACCGTCGCGCCCATGCCGAAGCCGACGCACATGGTGGTCAGGCCGTAGCGGACGTGTCGCTGCTCCTCGAACTGGCGGGCCAGCTGCGTCATCAGACGGACGCCGGAGGAGGCCAGCGGGTGGCCGAAGGCGATGGCGCCGCCGTACTGGTTGACGCGCGCGTCGTCGTCGGCGATGCCGTAGTGGTCCAGGAAGGCGAGGACCTGGACGGCGAAGGCCTCGTTGATCTCGAACAGACCGATGTCGGAGATGGACAGGCCGGCCTGGGCCAGGGCCTTCTCCGTGGCCGGGATCGGGCCGTAGCCCATGACCTCGGGCTCCACGCCCGCGAAGGAGTAGGAGACCAGGCGCATCTTGACGGGCAGGCCGTTCTCGCGGGCGAAGTCCTCGCTCGCGATGACCGAGGCGGTGGCGCCGTCGTTCAGGCCGGCCGCGTTGCCGGCGGTGACCCGGCCGTGCACGCGGAACGGCGTCTTGAGGTTCGCCAGGTTCTCCAGGGTGGTGCCCGGACGCATCGGCTCGTCGGCGGTGACCAGGCCCCAGCCGGTCTCGCCGGCCTCTTCGTTGGTGCGGCGCACCGAGACCGGCACCAGGTCGGCCTGGATCTTGCCGTCGGCGTACGCCTTGGCGGCCTTCTCCTGGGAGCGGACCGCGTACTCGTCGGCGCGCAGCTTGGTGATCCGCGGGTAGCGGTCGTGCAGGTTCTCCGCGGTCATGCCCATGAACAGGGCGGACTCGTCGACCAGCTTCTCGCTCACGAAGCGCGGGTTCGGGTCCACGCCCTCGCCCATCGGGTGGCGGCCCATGTGCTCCACGCCGCCCGCGACGGCGACGTCGTAGGCGCCGAAGGCGACGGAGCCGGCCACCGTGGTGACGGCGGTCAGGGCGCCGGCGCACATGCGGTCGATGGAGTAGCCCGGGACCGAGGTGGGCAGGCCCGCGAGGATGCCGGCCGTGCGGCCGATGGTCAGGCCCTGGTCGCCGATCTGCGTGGTCGCGGCGATGGCGACCTCGTCGATCCTCTTCGGGTCGAGACCGGGGTTGCGGCGCAGCAGCTCCCGGATCGCCTTCACGACGAGGTCGTCGGCACGGGTCTCGTGGTAGATGCCCTTCGGGCCCGCCTTGCCGAACGGGGTACGGACGCCGTCGACGAAGACGACGTCCCTGACGGTACGAGGCACGATGGCTCTCCTCCAGGGTGCGGGATGCTGAGCGCTTGCTTACGGGCCATGCTACTTGTGGGTAACGTGACTGCACAGTCCCGCCGCCCGGAGCGGCGAACATCACACGGTCGGCCGTGTCCGGTGAGGGGTCCCCGCCCCGCCGCCCCTGTCCGTCCCCCGGGGCGCCGCCCCCGGATCCCCGCTCCTTCGAACGCCGGAGGGGCTGCTCCCAGCCCCCCAGGGGCTCACGGCGGGGCCGTGGAGCCCCTGGGGGTCAGGACCGGGGTCGGCACCGGGTGCGACCCCGGCCCCTCCTGCCCGGTGACGACACCGAACAGCGTCCGTGCCACCTCCGCACCGAACCCGTGCACATCGTGGCTCATCGCCGACAGCGTCGGATGCGTCAGCCGGCACAGCTGCGAGTCGTCCCACGCCAGCAGCGACACGTCGTCCGGCACCCGCAGCCCCATCTCCGCCGCCACCGACAGCCCCGCCACCGCCATGATGTCGTTGTCGTACACGATCGCCGTCGGCCGCTCGCCCGGCGCCGCCGCCAGCAGCGAGCGGGTCGCCCGCGCCCCCGCGTCCCCGGAGAAGTCCGTCGCCACCTGCCACGCCCGCGCGGCCGGCTCCAGCGCCCGCACCGCCTCGTCGAACGCGGTCGTACGGATCGAGGTGTGCCCGAGCGCCGCCGCGCCGCCCACCCGGGCGATCCGCCGGTGCCCGAGCGCCGCCAGGTACCGCACCGCCTCCGTCACGGCCGTGGCGTCGTCCGTCCACACGGAGGTCAGCCCGCCCGTCAGCGACGGGTGCCCGACGGCCACCGCCGGCAGCCCCAGCCGCCCGGCCACCGCCGGGCGGGGGTCGTCGGCCCGGAAGTCCACCAGGATGGACCCGCCGATCTGCCGGCCCCTCCACCACGACTCCATCAGCCCGACCTCCTCGTCGGGGCTGCGCACCAGTCGCAGCAGCAGCGAGCAGGACCGCTCGACCAGGACGCTCTCCACCCCGGAGATGAACTCCATGTAGAACGGCTCCAGGCCGAGCAGCCGGGCGGGCCGGCACACCGCGAGGCCCACCACGTCCACCCGTGAACCGGCCAGCGTGCGCGCGGTCGGGCTCGGCGCCCACCCCAGCTCCCGCGCCGCCCGGAAGATCCGGTCGCGGGTCGCCTCCGACAGGCCGGGTTTCCGGTTGAAGGCGAGGGACACGGCCCCCTTGGACACGCCGGCGCGCGCGGCGACGTCCCTGATGGTGACGCGGGGGGTCGGCGCCGCCGTCATCGAGTGGGCCCCACGCAGTACAGGGCGCGACGGGCGGTGTCCGGGTCCGGGGTCCTCCAGCCCCGCACCCCGATGGTCACCTCTTCCCCGGGCAGCAGGGTCACCAGCCCCCGGTCGGCCACCGCCTCCGGGTCCAGCCGGTCGGCCTGGAGCAGCAGGTCCCGTACGAGGGTGCGGGCCGTGACCGTGATCCCGTCCGGCACGAGGGCGACCTCGAACTCGGGCCGCGGGTAGGGGATCTCCCGGTCCGGCGCGGGGAAGTGCAGCGCCCGCACATCCTCCGCGTCGGCGACCAGGAACTCCTTCGGGCCGACCGGAACCAGACCGGCCGGGACCCCGGTCACCGCCACCGTCCGCCCCTCGGTGGCCAGCGCCGGGCCGGCCTCCCCGAGCACCGTGCCGTCGACGGACATCCGGCGCAGCCGCAGCGTGCCCCGCCAGTCCTCGGCGGACTGGTTGACCGCCGCCACCACCAGACCCTCACCGTCCCCCCGCACGGTCAGCAGCCGGTCCGCGTACAGCCGCCGCAGCTCGTGGTAGAGCGGCTTCTCCCGGCCGTCGCCGTCGATCGCCGCCCACGAGGTCACCGGCCAGCAGTCGTTGAGCTGCCACACCACCGTGCCCGCGCACACCGGCCAGTGCGAGCGCCAGTGCTCGATCCCGGTGGCGATCGCGCGCGCCTGGTTGACCTGCGTCAGATAGTGCCAGCGGTCGAAGTCCCCCTCCGGTACGGCGAAGTGGCGGGCCAGCCCGCGCGCCAGCTTGCCGTTGCCGTCGTCCGCCTTCTGGTGGTGCAGCATGCCGGGGGAGTCCGGCGCGAGCTCCTCCCCGGGCAGCGCCCGGCGCAGCGTGGCGTACGCGGGCGGCGCCTGCCAGCCGAACTCGGCGACGAAACGCGGCACATGGAGGCGGTAGTCGGCGTAGTCGGTGCGGTTCCACACCTCCCACGAGTGGTGCGTGCCGTGCGCCGGGTCGTTCGGGTGGTGCAGCCAGGACCCGGACCAGGGACTGCCCGCCGTGTAAGGACGGGTGGGATCCGACTCCGCGACGACCCGCGGCAGCACGCCCAGGTAGTAGCCCTCGCCCCAGGAGTCCCCGGCCAGCCCCGGCTCCCAGCCCCAGTCCCGGAACCCCCACAGGTTCTCGTTGTTGCCGTTCCACAGCACCAGCGAGGGGTGCGGCATCAGCCGTACCACGTTCTCCCGGGCCTCCGCCTCCACCTCCCCGCGCAGCGGCTGCTCCTCGGGATAGGCCGCGCACGCGAACGGGAAGTCCTGCCAGACCAGCAGCCCCAACTCGTCGCAGGCGTCGTAGAAGTCCTCGCTCTCGTAGATCCCGCCGCCCCAGACGCGCACCAGGTCCACGCCCGCGCCGGCCGCCTGCTCCAGCCGCCGCCGGTAGCGCTCCCGGGTGACCCGGGACGGGAGGACGTCGTCCGGGATCCAGTTGACGCCCCGCGCGAACAGCCGCTCCCCGTTGACGGCCAGGGTGAACCCGGTGCCGCGGGCGTCGGCCGGGGTGTCCAGCTCCACCGTCCGGAACCCGATCCGGCGCCGCCACGAGTCCAGCTCCTCCTCGCCGTGCAGCAGTGTCAACTCCACGTCGTACAGATGTTGTTCGCCGTACCCCCGGGGCCACCACAGCCGTGCGTCCGGCACCCGCAGCCCTACGGTCCCCGCCGTGCCGTCGATCTCCGCGCGGGCGCGCACCCCGCCGACGCACGCCTCCACGGTGAGCGGCGCCTCGACCCGGGAGCGCTCCACGTCGACGGCCAGCTCGACCCGTCCCGTGCCGTCCTCGACGGTCACCAGCGGGCGCACCCGGGCGATCCGGGCCGTCGACCAGTGCTCCAGCCGCACCGGCCGCCAGATCCCGGCGGTCACCAGTGTCGGCCCCCAGTCCCAGCCGAACGAGCAGGCCATCTTCCGCAGGTACTGGTACGGCTCGGCGTACGCCCCCGGCCGTTCGCCCACCGTGCCGCGCACCGCCTCCGCCTCGGCGTACGCGGAGGCGAACCGCACGGTGAGCCGCCCGCCCAGCCCCGTCACGTCGAAACGGTACGAGCGGTGCATGTTCCGCGTCCGTCCCAGTGTCCGGCCGTCGAGCAGGACCTCGGCGACGGTGTCGAGTCCGTCGAAGACCAGATCCGTCTGCTCGTGCGCGCCCGCTCCGGCGGCCAGCTCCGTCTCGTACGTCCAGTCCCGCCGGCCCACCCACGCCACCTCGGTCTCGTTCCGGCCGAGGAACGGGTCGGGGATCAGTCCGGCCGCCAGCAGATCGGTGTGCACGCACCCGGGCACCGAGGCGGGCAGGGCGTCCCCCGTGCCGTCCGGGTGTCGCAGGGTCCATCCCTCGGTGAGCGGTGTGACCTGGCGCATGCACACTCCCTTAACCGGTCGAGCCCTGTCGGGGCAGCGTTCTGACATCGTTGTCTCAATAGCGACTTTACCGGTTCAGCAGGTGGCTGCCAGAGTGCCGAACCAGCCAACCCACTCGTGCTCGTCCGCCCCGTGAACGGAGCTGGTGCACATGAACCGCCGCAAGGTACTAGCCGGATCGATCGCCGTCCTCGCCCTGCTGGCATCCGCCTGCACGGGCTCGGGGGGCTCCTCGAAGGGCGCGGACGCCGAGGCCCCCGACGACCCGTCCCAGGTCAAGGGCTCCATCACGGTCCTCACCCACCGGACCGACCTGGTGCAGGACGGGACGATGAAGAAGTACGCCGCCGAGTTCAACAGGACCTACCCCGGTGTGGAGGTCGAGTTCGACGGCCTCACCGACTACGAGGGTGAGGTCAAGATCCGCATGAACACGGAGAACTACGGCGACGTCCTCATGATCCCGGCGGTCATCGAGAAGAAGGACTACCCCAGGTTCTTCGCCTCCCTCGGCACCGAGGCGGAACGCGAGGCCAGGTACCGCTTCACCGACTACTCCACCGTCGACGGCAAGGTCTACGGGCAGAGTTCGATCGGCGTCGTCCCCGGCTTCATCTACAACAAGGAGGTGTGGAGCGAGGCCGGCGTCACCGACTGGCCCACCGCCCCGGCCGAGTTCCTCGACGACCTGAGGGCGATCAGGTCGAGGACCGACGCGGTGCCGTACTACACCAACTTCAAGGACATGTGGCCGCTGACCCAGTGGACCAACGTCAACGGCTCCGTCGGCTGCGACACGAACGCCACCACGAGGCTCGCCGAGGGCGACCCGTGGGCCGAGGGCGCCGACCTGCGCGTCGGCGACACCCTGCTTCACGACATCGTCAGCGGCGGGCTGGCGGAGAAGGACCCGACCACCACCAACTGGGAGGGCTCCAAGTCCAAGCTGGCCAAGGGTGAGATCGCCACCATGTGGCTCGGCTCCTGGGCCGTCGTCCAGATGCGGGACGCCGCGGAGCAGGCCGGCGCCGACCCCGCCGACATCGGCTTCATGCCCTTCCCCGCCCAGAAGGACGGCGTCTTCTGCGCCGTGACCTCCCCGGACTACCAGCAGGCCGTCAACGTCAACTCCGACCACAAGGAGGCCGCCCGCGCCTGGATCGACTGGTTCACCGACGAGTCCGGCTACGCGGCGGCCAACCTCGCCCTGTCCCCGCTGAAGGACGCCCCGCTGCCCGACATCCTCAAGCCGTACGAGGAGAAGGGCGTCAGGCTCATCGACCTCGACGACAGCAGGGGCGCCGAGGTGAAGTCCATCGACAACCAGTCCGAGGTCGGCATCTACAAGCCCGACTACCGCCAGGAACTCGTCGATCTCGCCCGCGGCGCCCGCGAGGGCGGTCTCGACGACTACCTCGGCGGCCTCGGCGAGCGCTGGGCCGAGGCACGGAACGCGCTGGGGTCCTGATGACGGACACCACCCGCAAGGCGGTGCGGCCGGACGTCCCGGCCGCGCCCGCCGGGTCCGGGCGGACCGCACCCGCCCCGCGCCGCACCCGGCTGACGCGCCGCCTCACCCCGTGGCTCTACCTGACCGCCCCGCTGGCCCTGCTCCTGACCTTCACCTACGCGCCGATCGCCAACATGATCGCGTACAGCTTCACCGACTGGGACGGCATCAGCCCCGAACTGAACTGGACCGGCACCGAGAACTACACCGAACTCCTCACCCGCTCCGAGCTGTTCGAGGTCTTCTTCGTCAGCGGCTACTACCTCGTCGCCTCCGTGGTGCAGATCGGCCTCGCCCTCTACTTCGCCACGATCCTCAGCTTCGACGTCCGCTTCCGGAACTTCTTCAAGGGCGTGCTGTTCTTCCCGTACCTGATCAACGGTGTGGCGATCGGCTTCGTCTTCCTCTACTTCTTCCAGGACGGCGGCACCCTCGACTCCGTACTGCTCCTGCTCGGCGTCGAGACCGACCACGCCTGGCTGGGCACGCCGTCCTCCGCGAACACCGCACTGGCGGCCGTCTCCGTCTGGCGCCACCTGGGCCTGAACTTCGTCCTCTTCCTCGGCGCGATCCAGTCCGTCCCGGGCGAGCTGTACGAGGCGGCCGAGATCGACGGGGCGAACCGCTGGCACCAGTTCCGGCACATCATCGCGCCCGGCATCAGACCCGTCCTGAGTCTGAGCGTCGTCCTCTCCGTCTCCGGCTCGCTCTCGGTCTTCGAGATCCCGTACATCATGACCGGCGGTGCCACCGGCACCGAGACCTTCGTGATCCAGACGGTGAAGCTGGCCTTCCAGTTCAACAAGACGGGACTGGCCTCCGCCGCCGCCGTCGTCCTGCTGCTGATCGTCCTGGCGGTCACCTGGGTGCAGCGGCGCATCGTCCCCGATGAGAAGGTGGACCTCGTATGACCCGCCGCAGCCTGGCCCGCGTCCTCGTGTACGCGTCCCTGATCCTCGCCGTGCTCGTCGTGCTGCTGCCGCTCACCGTGGTCTTCCTGACCTCGCTGAAGTCGTCCCGTGAGATGGCGGACGGCAGCGGGGCGCTGGCCCTGCCCGACGACCCGCTGAACTTCGACAACTACGTGACCGCGTTCCGGGAGGGCCAGATGCTGTCCGCCTTCGGCAACACGGCGGTCGTCCTGGCCGTCGCCGTCGGTGGCACCATCCTCATCGGCTCGATGACCGCGTACGCGATCGACCGCTTCCACTTCCGCTTCAGGAGACTGGTCGTCGTCCTGTTCCTGCTCGCCGCGCTGGTCCCCGGGGTGACCACCCAGGTGGCGACCTTCCAGATCGTCAACGGCTTCGGCATGTTCGACAGCCTGTGGGCGCCGATCGCGCTCTACACGGGCACGGACATCGTGTCGATCTACATCTTCCTGCAGTTCATCCGCTCCATCCCGGTCTCCCTGGACGAGGCGGCCCGCCTGGACGGGGCGGGCGCCTTCACGGTCTACCGCAGGGTGATCCTCCCCCTGCTCAAACCGGCGATCGCGACGGTGGTGATCGTGAAGGGGATCAACGTCTACAACGACTTCTACATCCCCTTCCTCTACATGCCCTCCGAGGACCTCGGTGTGATCTCGACGTCCCTGTTCCGCTTCAAGGGCCCGTTCGGGGCGCACTGGGAGACGATCTCGGCGGGCGCGGTCCTGGTCATCCTCCCCACCCTGCTCGTCTTCCTCTTCCTCCAGCGCTTCATCTACAACGGCTTCATGAGGGGGGCGACGAAGTGAGGGCGCCGGGCCCCGAGGCGCGGACGGCCGCAAAGCGCCCCGGCGTCCGGTCCGCCACCGCGGGCCGGACGCGGTGCGACGGGAGGCGGGGAGGCGGGAGGCGCGGGCCGCCGGGGCGCGGCACCGCGTCCGCCCGCTACGGCGGGCGGCCCGGCCGCTCCCGCGCCGTCGGCACCGCGGCCGGCGCCTTGGCCGGGCTCGGCGCCTCCGTCCGGCGGCTCGGCGCCCGCGATCGCCGGGGCGACGCTCAGGCGCCCCGGTCGGTGCCGGAGGCCAGTGCGGTGACCAGCACCGGTGTCACCTGCTCCACCTGCCAGGCCCGCGCACCGTACCCGGTCAGCGCCGCGGCGACCGTCCGGGCGTCGGCCGGCTTCGGCGGCTCCCAGCACACCCGCCGCACCGTGTCCGGCGTGATCAGGTTCTCCGGCGGCATGTTCAGCCGCTCGGCGAGCGCGGTGACGCCCGCCCGCGCCGCGGACAGCCGTGCCGCCGCCGCCGGGTCCTTGTCGGCCCACGCGCGCGGCGGCGGGGGGCCGGTCACCGGCTGGCCGGGCTGGGGCAGCCGGTCCTCGCCCAGCGCCTTCGCCCGGTCGACGGCCGCCTGCCACTGCTCCAGCTGGCGCCGCCCCACGCGCTGCCCGAACCCGTTGAGCGCGGCGAGGGCGTGGAGGTCGGCCGGGAGGGCGAGCGCGGCCTCCACGATCGCCGCGTCGGAGAGCACCTTGCCGGGGGAGACGTCCCGGCGCCGGGCGATCCGGTCGCGGGTCTGCCACAGCTCCCGCACGACGGCCATCTGCCGGCGCCGGCGCACCTTGTGCATGCCGGAGGTGCGCCGCCAGGGGTCCTTGCGGGGCTCGGGCGGCGGCGCCGAGGCGATCGCGTCGAACTCCTGCCGGGCCCAGTCCAGTTTGCCCTGCCGGTCCAGCTCCTTCTCCAGCGCGTCGCGCAGGTCGACCAGAAGCTCGACGTCGAGGGCGGCGTAGCGCAGCCAGGGCTCGGGCAGGGGGCGGGTGGACCAGTCGACGGCGGAGTGGCCCTTCTCCAGGACGAAGCCGAGCACGTTCTCGACCATCGCGCCGAGTCCGACCCGGGGGAACCCGGCGAGGCGTCCGGCCAGTTCGGTGTCGAAGAGACGGGTGGGCACCATGCCTATCTCGCGGAGGCAGGGCAGGTCCTGGGTGGCGGCGTGCAGCACCCACTCGACGCCGGACAGCGCCTCGCCGAGAGCGGACAGGTCGGGGCAGGCGACGGGGTCGATCAACGCGCTCCCGGCGCCCTCGCGGCGCAGCTGGACGAGGTAGGCGCGCTGGCCGTAGCGGTAGCCGGAGGCACGCTCGGCGTCCACGGCTACGGGGCCGCTGCCCGCGGCGAAGGCGGCGACCACCTCGGCGAGGGCGGCCTCGTCCGCGATCACGGGCGGAATGCCCTCACGCGGTTCGAGCAGGGGGAGCGGCGCCTCCGTAGCAGAAGATCCGCCGTCGTCCGGAGGGGCGCCTCCGGTGGTGCGCAGTGAATGGTCTGCTGCGGTGTCGTGGGCGTCGGTCACCTGTCAAGGGTATCCGTGTCACGACGGCGCCCGTCGACGGTCGTGTTCCGTGACGGGCGCCGGTGGGCCGTGTTCCGGTCAGGAGGGCGGAAGGCGGTGTTCGCGGGTCCGTGGGCGGGACGGAATCCGTGGGCGGGACGGAAGGGGACGGGCGGGGGCGGTCAGTGGATGATGCCGGTGCGCAGGGCCACCGCCACCATGCCGGCGCGGTCGCCCGTGCCGAGCTTGCGGGCGATGCGGGCGAGGTGGCTCTTGACGGTCAGTGCGGACAGGCCCATCGAGACGCCGATCGCCTTGTTCGACTGGCCCTCCGCCACCAGTCGCAGCACCTCGACCTCACGGCCGGACAGTTCCCGGTAGCCGCCCGGGTGGCTCGGGGCACCCGGGGGGCGGCGGTGCAGGCGGGCGGCGGCGGCGCCGATGGGCGCGGCACCGGGCCGGGTGGGGAGCCCGAGGTTGGTGCGGGTGCCGGTGACGACGTAGCCCTTCACTCCGCCGGCGAGGGCGTTGCGCACGGCGCCGATGTCGTCGGCTGCGGAGAGGGCGAGGCCGTTGGGCCAGCCGGCGGCGCGGGTCTCGGAGAGGAGGGTGAGGCCGGAACCGTCCGGCAGGTGGACTTCGGCGACGCAGATGTCGCGGGGGTTGCCGATGCGGGGACGAGCCTCCGCGACGGACGAGGCCTCGATGACGTCGCGCACACCGAGCGCCCACAGATGGCGGGTGACGGTGGAACGGACGCGCGGGTCGGCCACGACCACCATGGCGGTCGGCTTGTTCGGGCGGTAGGCGACCAGGCTTGCGGGCTGCTCGAGGAGAACGGACACCAGGCCTCCTGGGGTTGGGGGACGGGGCGGCTCGTGGGGGGGGTGGAGCCGGGACGAACCGTGCTTTCAAGGTCACAGTCGTCTTCGGCAACAAACCTGGTGTCCTTTAACGAATGATCACGAAGTGATGAGTAACAATCCGAGCAATTCGGACGCGCGAGCGATCATTCGAAGATCGAACGGTTTCGATCCGCGTCGCAACGCTTTCGAAAGTGGCCGTGTCGACAAAGAGATGGGTACGGGAGGCGGTCGGGAGCCCCCGCCGGGGCTCAGCGCGACTGCGGCCCCCGCCGCTGCGGCAGCGTCACCACGGACGCGTCCCCCGGAGCGGCCGGCGGCAGCCCCGCGACCTGTGCCAGCAGATCGGTCCACGCGACCAGGTGGGCGGCCGTGTCCGGCACTCCGCCCAGGCCCTCCCGGGGCGTCCAGGAGGCCCGGATCTCGATCTGCGAGGCGGCGGGCCGCGCGGACAGCCCGCCGAAGTAGTGGGAACTCGCGCGCGTCACCGTGCCGCTCGGCTCGCCGCACGCCAGTCCGCGCGCCGCCAGCGCACCGGTCAGCCAGGACCAGCACACCTCCGGCAGCAGCGGATCCGCCGCCATCTCCGGCTCCAGCTCCGCGCGCACCAGCGTCACCAGGCGGAAGGCGCCACGCCAGGCGTCGTGTCCGGCCGGGTCGTGCAGCAGCACCAGCCGGCCGTCGGCCAGATCCTGCTCGCCGTCGACGACCGCCGCCTCCAACGCGTACGCGTACGGGGCGAGCCGCTTCGGGGCGGGCGCGGGGTCCACCTCGATCTGCGGCCGCAGCCGCGCGCCGCGCAGCGCCTCGACAGCGGCCCGGAAGGGCGGCGGGGGCGCACCCCCCGCTCCCCCCTGCCCGGGATCCCCTCCGGTCCCTTTCCGTTCGTCCATTCCGCCAGCGCCGTCCGACAGTCGTCCCTGAGCCGCAGCCATGCGGGGAAGATTAAGCGGAACGAGCCCCCGGCGCAGGGAGGGACACCCGAGCCGCCCGGCGGTGTCCGGATCCCGTCCCGCGGGCCCTGGGGTCCGGGCGCTCCGGCGGGTCGTGCGAGACTTGCCGGTGTGAGTGCCAACGCAAGCCCGACGGGCCAGACGCCGACCGCGACCCCCGAGCCCGCCAGGAACGACGCAGTCCAGGAATCGGCCTTCCTCAAGGCGTGCCGGCGCGAGCCCGTGCCGCACACGCCGGTGTGGTTCATGCGGCAGGCCGGGCGCTCACTGCCGGAGTACCGCAAGGTCCGCGAGGGCATCGGGATGCTCGACTCCTGCATGCGCCCCGAACTGGTCACCGAGATCACGCTCCAGCCGGTGCGCCGCCACCACGTCGACGCGGCGATCTACTTCAGCGACATCGTCGTCCCGCTCAAGGCCATCGGCATCGACCTGGACATCAAGCCCGGCATCGGCCCGGTCGTCGAGCGGCCCGTGCGCACCCGCGCCGACCTCGCCCGGCTGCGCGACCTCACCCCCGAGGACGTCTCCTACGTCACCGAGGCGATCGGCATGCTGACCCGTGAGCTCGGGTCCACCCCGCTGATCGGCTTCGCGGGCGCCCCGTTCACCCTCGCGAGCTACCTCGTCGAGGGCGGCCCGTCCCGCACGTACGAGAACGCCAAGGCGATGATGTACGGCGACCCCGAGCTCTGGGCCGACCTGCTCGACCGCCTCGCCGACATCACGGCCGCGTTCCTGGAGGTGCAGATCGCGGCCGGCGCCTCCGCCGTCCAGCTCTTCGACTCCTGGGCCGGCGCGCTCGCCCCGGCCGACTACCGGCGCTCGGTGCTGCCCGCCTCGGCGAAGGTCTTCCGCAAGGTCGCCGGCCACGGCGTGCCGCGCATCCACTTCGGCGTCGGCACCGGCGAGCTGCTGGGGCTCATGGGGGAGGCCGGCGCGGACGTCGTCGGCGTCGACTGGCGCGTCCCGATGGACGAGGCCGCCCGCCGCGTCGGCCCCGGCAAGGCGCTCCAGGGCAACCTGGACCCGACCGTGCTGTTCGCCGGCCGGGAGGCCGTCGAGGCGAAGGCGCGGGAGGTCCTGGAGACGGCCGCCGGCCTGGAGGGCCACGTCTTCAACCTCGGCCACGGCGTCATGCCGTCCACCGACCCGGACGCCCTGACCCGCCTCGTGGAGTACGTCCACACGCGGACCGCGCGCTGACCCACCGCGTACGCGCCGCACACGCGTCGGAACCCGGGAGCGGGGTACTGGGCACACGTTTCCCACCACGTTCGCTCCCGGGACCGGGCAGGTGAAAGCCTCATGCGGCTCGAGATGTTCGACCCTGCTCCGATCGGCGTCGTGTTCACGAGGGGGCCGGAGCACCGGCTCGCGTACATGAACGCCGTCTACCGGAACACCTTCGGCGACCGTCCACTGGGCCGGGCGATCCGCGACGCCTTTCCCGACCTCGCGCAGTCCGGCTACTTCGACATCTTCGACCGGGTCTTCGCCACGGGCACGGCCGAGGTGCTCACCGCCGTACCCGTCGACCTGGCCTACCCCGGCCCGGTGACCGGCGGGACCCGCTACTTCTCGTTCAGCATCTCCCACGCCACGATGAGCGACGGCCAGCACGGTGTGCTCGGCGTGATCGTGGAAGTAACCGAACAGGTGACCGCCGCGGAACGGATCCGTGTCCTGTCCGAGGAGCGTCGCCGTGCGCTGCAGCGCTACCGCAGTCTGGTGAACGCCGGATCCCGGATCGTGTGGGTGACCGGCCCCAGGGGCGGGGTGACCGAGCCGAGCCCCGGCTGGCAGCGGGTGACCGGGCAGAGCTGGGAGGAGTTCCGCGGCGACGGATGGATCGACGCCGTCCACCCCGACGACCGCGCCGCCGCCGTCGAGGCGTGGCAGCGGGCACTGGACGAGCAGGCGCCCCGCTGGACCCACACCTACCGGCTAAGGCTGGCCACCGGCGGTTACCGTCACTTCGCCGTCGACGCCGCGCCGGTGCGCGACGGGGACACGGTGATCGAGTGGGTGGGCACCTGCGCGGACATCGAGCAGGAGTGGCAGGAGACCCGTCGTGAGGAACTGCTGGCGCGGGCCGCCACCGCCACGGCCGGCATCGTGCGGCTGGAGGAGATGCTCGCCGCCCTCGCCGGTGTGATCGTGCCCGACATCGCCGACAACTGCGCCGTCTACCTCCTGCCGCACGCCCTGCACCGCCCGCCGGGCGCCCCGCTCGCCGCCGAACGGGTCGCCGCCGTCACCCGCCCGGGAGCGCCGGACCTGCCTCCGCCCCACGAGGAGCACCTGCGGTCCGGCAGTCCGCTCGCCCGCACCGCGGACCGGCGCCGCCCCATTCACGCGGTCTTCCCGCCCGGTGAGCCTCCGCCCGACCTCTGCCTGCCCGAGGCCGAACCGTGGCTGGCCCCCGGGACGAACAGCGTCGTCCTGCTCCCCGTCGTCGTCGACGGCACCACCGCCGCCCTGGTCACCGCGTCCGTCAGCGGCGACCGTCCGCCCCTCGGCCAGACCGAGATCGGCCTGCTGCGGACGCTCCTGGAACGGGCCCACACACCCCTCAGCAACGCCCTGGAGTACCAGCGCACCCGGCAGGTGGCACTGGCCCTCCAGCGCAGCCTGCTCACCGATCCGCCGGACGTGCCCGACCTCGGCATCGCCGTCCGCTACCGGCCCAGCACCGCGGCCGCCGAGGTCGGCGGCGACTGGTACGACTCGTTCGTGCTGCGCGACGGCGCCACCGTCCTCACCATCGGCGACGTCTCCGGCCACGACCTGCCCGCCGCCGTCACCATGAGCCAGCTGCGCAACATGCTCCGCGGACTCACCCTGGACCGCCAGGAACCGACCGGCACGATCCTGCGCCGGCTGGACGTCTGTGTGCAGACCCTCTACCTGGAGTGCACCGCGACCTGCGTGCTGGCCCGGGTCGAGCGCCCCGCCCCCGGCCGCTTCCAGCTCAACTACTCCGTCGCGGGACACCCGCCGCCGTTGCTGGTCGGGGCGGACGGCGCCGCGCGCTTCCTGACCGCGGCCCACTCCCCGATGCTCGGGCTCGATCCGCAGCCCGAGTACGCCAGCGCCGTACAGCCACTGCCGCCCGGCTCGACCCTGCTGCTGTACACCGACGGGCTGGTGGAGCGCCGCGCGGAGGACCTCACCGTCGGTCTGGAGCGGCTGCGGCTGCACGCGTCGGCCGTCGCCGGGCACCCGCTGGAGGCCTTCTGCGACGCGCTGCTCACCCACCAGCTCACCGTGGACAACGACGACGACGTGGCCGTGCTGGCCCTGCGCCTGCCCGCGTCCCACCCGGACGGGCACGCGGCGGCCGGGTGAGCGGCATGCCCGCGCGGCTGCCCGGCGTTCCACGAGAGTTCACGGACGCGTACCTCGGGAGCGGCATAGTCGGGACGGGGCCCCGACGCGGCGTCGCCGGGGCCGTGGCCTGCCCGTGACTGGAGGACACATGACCGCCGCACGGTTACGCGGGACCGACTTCCCGCCCTTTCTGCGTACGGATTTCACCGATGACGAGGCGTGGGAGGCGTTGCTGGCCGAGGTCGACAAGGGCTGGGTGACGCCCCTGGCCGATCCGAGTCACCGGGACCTGTCCGTGCCGGAACTGACGGCGCTCGTCCCGGACGGCAGCGCCTACCGGGTGCTCGTGGTCGCCGACCGCGTGACGTTCTCCTCCGACGAGCGCACACTGCTCCTGATCGATGTCCGGGAGGAGCCCGGCCGGACGTTCCGGGCTGTCCCCGACGCGTGTGAGTCCGCCGTCGGACTCATGACGATCGGGCACCGGTTCTTCGACGACTACCTCGACCTCCTCCCCGCCTCCGGCGTCCACCGGCTTTCCGAACGGCACCACCGGGCGGCGGCCGAACTGCGGGGACAGCTCCAGCCGCACACGGACGTCGTGCCGGCTCCGCCCGCGCCCCGGGTGGACCCCGCGGGGCCGGACACCCCGCCGGATCCCTCTCCGTGACCTCGAACCCGCTCTAGCGGGCTCGCCGGGCCTGCCGTCCGAGGAGGATGCCGCGCGGCTCCGGTGGTGGGGAGGTGCCGGGCTTGAGCGGCCAGGCGAGGAGCATGCCGGCCGCGAATCCGACCACGTGGGCCACGTAGGCGACGGTGCCGGCGCCGGAAACTCCCTGGCCGGCGGAGTACACCGCCTGGAGCACGAACCACATGCCCAGCACGATCCAGGCGGGCAGCCGCAGCGGCAGGAAGATCAGGAACGGCACCAGCACCCAGACGCGCGCCTTCGGATACAGCACCAGATAGGCGCCCAGCACCCCGGCGATGGCCCCGGAGGCGCCGATCAGGGGCTCGCCCGAGCCGGCGTTGAGCAGGGCGAAGCCGTACGAGGCGGCGTAACCGCAGACCGTGTAGAAGAGCAGGAAGCGGACGTGCCCCATGCGGTCCTCGACGTTGTTTCCGAAGATCCACAGGAACAGCATGTTGCCCAGCAGGTGCAGCCAGCCGCCGTGCAGGAACATCGCCGTCAGGACGCTCAGCTCCGGTGACTTGTCGTAGCCCGGCGGGCCGATCACGCACCCCGGGCCCTGCGGGCCCACCCCGGTGCCGCCCGTGGGCACCAGGTCCGGCATCCGGTGGTGGATCAGCTCCCGCGGCACCGCCGCGTAGCGGTCCAGGAACGCCCGGAGACGGCACAGGTCGGCCAGATCGCTCCCGCCGGTCAGCGAACCGACGACGCCCGGTGTGAGGGCGACGAAGACGACGATGTTGGCGGCGAGGAGCGCGTACGTCGCCCAGGGAGTGCGCCGCGCCGGGTTCACGTCATGGACGGGGATGACCACGTCCTCACTGGTGCCCGGCCGGAGGCCGGCGAATCCACGGCGCCGCTGCACACCGTCGTCCGGCCGTGCGTAGGACTCGTCGACCGTCCGCGGCTCGGGGAAGGGGCCGCGGAGCCGACGTGGAGGAACAGGCGGTGAACGACCGAGTGCCCACCGCGATGCACGCGCTGCCCGACGGCGAGGCCGAACTCACGCTCGTGGTGCGCCTGCCGTGGGAGGACGTCGCCCGGCTCGGCCAGAAGGCGGGGCGGCTCGCCTCGCGGATGCGGCGGCCGGTGACGCTGGGCGAGGCGGTGAGCCATCGGCTGCGCTCCGTGCGGGGGGCCGCGCATGCGAAGCCGACGGAACAGGCGCAGGCGCCGGATGCCGGCGCCGCGGGCGCATCGGTGGCCTCGCTGCCGTCCCGGCCGCCCGCCGAGCAGGCGCGACAGGCGATCGAGAGGATCAACGGGACGGCGTGAGGGTTTTCGGGTGGCGCCGCAGGGGCGCGGTTGCGTTGCGGAGCGCCGGCCCGCTGTGGCTGGTCGCGCAGTTCCCGCGCCCCTTGGAGGGGCGCTGCACCACCCTTGCTAAAAGGTCGCCCGGATTTTCGTCGCCGCCTTCCTGGCCGCCACCAGGACCGGGTCCCAGACCGGGGAGAACGGTGGGGCGTAGCCCAGGTCCAGGGATGTCATCTGGTCCACCGTCATGCCGGCCGTGAGGGCGACCGCCGCGATGTCGACGCGTTTGCCCGCGCCCTCGCGGCCGACGATCTGGACGCCGAGGAGCCGGCCGGTGCGCAGTTCGGCGAGCATCTTCACCGTCATGGGGGAGGCGTTCGGGTAGTAGCCCGCGCGGCTGGTCGACTCGATGGTGACCGCCTCGAACCGCAGGCCCACGCGGCGGGCGTCCTTCTCCCGCAGTCCGGTGCGCGCGATCTCCAGGTCGCACACCTTGCTGACCGCCGTACCGACCACGCCCGGGAAGGTGGCGTAGCCGCCGCCGGCGCCCGCGCCGATGATCTGGCCGTGCTTGTTGGCGTGCGTGCCCAGCGGGATGTGCCGCTGCTGTCCGGAGACCAGGTCGAGGACCTCCACGCAGTCGCCGCCGGCCCAGATGTTCTCGTGCCCGCGCACCCGCATCGACCGGTCGGTGAGCAGCCCGCCGTGTTCCCCCAGGGGGAGTCCCGCCGCCCGCGCGAGGGATGTCTCGGGCCGCACCCCGATGCCGAGCACGACGACGTCCGCCGGGTACTCGGCGTCCTCGGTGGCGACCGCCCGTACCCCGCCGTCGTCCCCCGTGGGCAGCCCGGTGACCTCGGCGCCGTTCACCATGGTGATGCCCATGCCCTCCATGGCCTCGCGCACCAGGCGCCCCATGTCGGGGTCGAGGGTCGCCATGGGTTCCTCGCCGCGGTTGACGACCGTCACCTCGTAGCCGCGCCTGATCATCGCCTCGGCCATCTCCACGCCGATGTAACCCGCCCCGACGACCACCGCGCGGCGCCCGCTCGTGCGGGACAGCGTGTCCAGCAGGGCCTGCCCGTCGTCCAGGGTCTGCACGCCGTGCACCCCGGGGGCGTCCATGCCGGGCAGCTCCGGGCGGATCGGCCGCGCACCGGTCGCGATCACCAGTTTGTCGTACGACGTCCAGGACTCGGCGCCGGAATCGACGTCCCGCGCGCGTACCCGCCCCCGGTCGAGGTCGAGCTCCGTGACCTCGGTGCGCAGCCGCAGATCGATGTCCCGCGCGCGGTGCTCCTCGGGCGTACGCGCGATCAGCTGCTCCCTGTCGGACACGTCACCGCCCACCCAGTAGGGGATGCCGCAGGCCGAGTAGGAGGTGAAGTGACCGCGTTCGAACGCCACGATCTCCAGTTCGTCCGGGCCCTTCAGCCGACGGGCCTGTGACGCCGCGGACATCCCCGCGGCGTCACCGCCGATCACCACCAGGCGTTCCCTCGCACCGTGCGCATCGCTCGTGTTCATGCGAACACGCTACGGGGGACAGAGGATTTCGGGCCCGCCCGAGGGCCTCCCGGTCCCCTCAGACCCCTTTGTCCCCGTCGGACGCCCGGCGGGGGCGTCGACGACGGCACCGGCGGAGCCGTCGGCAGCGGGCCCGGGGCGCCCGTCACGGACGACGGCTCCGGCCGCCGCGGCAGCCGGGGGCGTGCGGCCTTCCGCCACAGCAGGGCGAGCAGCGCCGCCACCACCGCGAACGGCAGCACCGCCCCGGACCCGGCGGAGTCGTCGCTCGCGCCGCTGCACCCGCCGACGGCGAGGGCCGCCGCCAGCACCCCCCGGACAGGGCATGGGCGGGTCGTACGGATCGTCGTGTGCGCAGGGGGACTCCCCCGCGTGGTGATGACCGACGTTCCTTCGACGCGGGAGGGGCGCGGGACGTCGGCGCCGGACGGTCCCGACGCGGTCACGGCAGGGACTCGTCAGGGCCACATGGCCCTGGCGGAAGGACCGACGGCGTTTGAGAAGGTGGGAGGCATGAGCGGATCACATGCGGGCCCCGGGCGGCACGTCGTCGTCATCGGGGCCGGAATCGCCGGGCTGGCCGCCGCCCACCGGCTGCGGGAGCACGGGGCGCGGGTCACCGTGCTGGAGGCGTCGGACCGGGTCGGCGGCAAGCTGCTGCCGGGAGAGGTCGCGGGCGTGCGCGTCGACCTCGGCGCCGAGTCGTTGCTGGCCCGCCGCCCCGAGGCGGTGGACCTCGCCCGCGCGGTGGGCCTCGCCGACCGGCTCCAGCCGCCGGCCACCGCCACCGCCTCGCTGTGGACCCGTGGCGCCCTGCGCCCCATGCCCAAGGGGCACGTCATGGGCGTGCCCGGCACCGCCGGAGCCCTCGCCGACGTCCTGTCCGACGAGGGGCTGACCCGGATCGAGCGCGACGCCGAGCTGCCCCGCACGGAGGTCGGCGACGACGTGGCCGTCGGCGAGTACGTGGCGGCGCGCGTCGGCCGCGAGGTCGTCGACCGCCTGGTGGAGCCCCTGCTCGGCGGGGTGTACGCGGGCGACGCGTACCGCATCTCGATGCGCTCGGCGGTCCCGCAGCTCTTCGAGGCCGTCCGCACCCACGCCTCCCTCACCGAGGCGGTCCGCGGGATCCAGGCCAGGTCCGCCGCCGCGCCGCGGACGGGCCCCGTCTTCACGGGCATCGCCGGCGGAGTGGGCACCCTCCCGCTCGCGGTCGCCGACGCGCTGCGGGCGGGCGGCGCGGAGATCCTCACCGGCACGCCGGCCACGGAGCTGCGCCGGGAACCGCGGGACGGCTGGCGGGTCGTCGCCGGGGGCCGCGTCCTGCACGCCGACGCGGTCGTCGTCGCCGTCCCCGCCCCGGCCGCCGCCGGTCTGCTGCGCGCCGAGGCGCCCGGCGCCGCCGCCGAACTCTCCGGCGTCGAGTACGCCTCCATGGCGCTGATCACCCTCGCCTACCGCCGCGCGGAGACCGCTCTGCCCGAGGGCAGCGGCTTTTTGGTGCCGCCCGTCGACGGGCACACCATCAAGGCGTCCACCTTCGCCTCCGCCAAGTGGGGCTGGATCGCCGAGGAGAACCCGGACCTGGTCGTCCTGCGGACCTCGGTGGGCCGTCACGGCGAGACGGAGATCCTCCACCGCGACGACGACGGCCTCGTGGAGGTCTCCCGGCACGACCTGAAGGCCGCCGTCGGCCTGGACGCCACCCCGGTCGCCACCCGCGTCACCCGCTGGCAGGACGGACTGCCCCAGTACCCCGTCGGCCACCACGCGCGCGTGGCCCGCGTCCGCGAGCACCTCGCGGGCCTCGCCGGGCTCGCCGTGTGCGGCGCGGCCTACGACGGCGTCGGCGTCCCCGCGTGCATCGCGAGCGCGCAGGCCGCCGCCGACCGGATCCACGGCGACCTGAGATGAAGGACGAAAGGGGCAGCGCGCAGCGCTTCGGCCGAGGGGGCGGCGGGCGAGGGGCGGGCGTGCGGCGGCTCACCGCCGACCCGGTGCGGAGCTGCCACGCAGGAGCGGGAGAATGAGGGACATGAGTGACGACGCCACCACCCCCGCACCCGACCGGATCCCGAACAAGGGCAAGCTGGCCAAGGACCTCAACGAGGTCATCCGCTACACCCTCTGGTCCGTCTTCAGGCTGAAGGACGTCCTGCCGGAGGACCGCGCCGGGTACGCCGACGAGGTCCAGGAACTGTTCGACCGGCTCGCCGCCGAGGACGTCACCGTCCGCGGCACCTACGACCTGTCGGGCCTGCGCGCGGACGCCGACCTCATGATCTGGTGGCACGCCGAGACCGCCGACCAGCTCCAGGAGGCCTACAACCTCTTCCGCCGCACCAGGCTGGGCCGCGCCCTGGAGCCGGTCTGGTCGAACATGGCGCTGCACCGGCCCGCCGAGTTCAACCGCTCGCACATCCCGGCGTTCCTCGCCGACGAGACGCCCCGCGACTATGTGAGCGTCTACCCCTTCGTGCGCTCCTACGACTGGTACCTGCTGCCCGACGAGGACCGCCGGCGCATGCTCGCCGACCACGGCAAGATGGCCCGCGGCTACCCGGACGTGCGCGCCAACACGGTCGCCTCGTTCTCGCTGGGCGACTACGAGTGGATCCTCGCCTTCGAGGCCGACGAACTGCACCGGATCGTCGACCTCATGCGCCACCTGCGCGGCTCGGAGGCCCGGATGCACGTCCGCGAGGAGGTCCCGTTCTTCACGGGCCGCCGCAAGGACGTCGCGGAACTGGTCGCGGGCCTGGCCTGATCAGACGGCGGGCCGGTCCTCCCCGGCCCGCCGGCCCGCCGGGGCCGGCGTCGGTCCGGGCTCCGGGCGCGGTGCGCACGAGGCGCGCCGCCCCGGGACGCGGCCGTCCAGCAGGTACGCCTCCAGGTGGGCGTGCACACAGGGGTTGGCCCCGCCCGCGAGGCCGTGGCTGCCGGCGTCCCGCTCGGTCACCAGCGCCGACCCCGCCAGCCGCCGGTGCAGCTCCAGGGCGCCGTCGTACGGGGTGGCCGCGTCCCGCTCCGCCGCCAGGATCAGCGTCGGCGGCAGCTCACCGCTGTCCGCGCGCACGTCCAGCGGCCGCTGCCGCGGCGCCCGCCAGTAGGCGCACGGCAGATTGGTCCACACGTTGGCCCAGGTCTCGAAGGGCGCGCGGCGCGCGAGCCGGGTGTTGTCCCGGTCCCACACCGCCCAGTCCGTCGGCCAGGGCGCGTCGTTGCACTCCACGGCGAGGTACACCGCCCGCGCGTTCTCCGCCTCCGCCGCCGCCTCTGGATGCTCCCGGGCCTGTTCCACCAGCGGTGCGGGATCGCCCTTCAGGTACGCCGACAGCGCGTGTGCCCGGTGCGGCCAGTGGTCGTCGTAGTACCCGGTCTTCAGGAACGCCGCCTGCAACTGCTCAGGGCCGACCTCCCCGCCCGCCGGTTCCTCCGCCAGCCGCGCACGGACCTGGTCGTAACCGGCCTGCACCTCGCGCGCCGTGTCCCCCAGCCCGTACACGCCGTCGTGCCGGGCGACCCAGGCCCGGAAGTCCGCCCAGCGGTCCTCGAACGCCGCCGACTGGTCGAGGTTGTTGCGGTACCAGATCCGCTCCGGGTCCGGGTTCACCGCCGAGTCGAACACCATCCGCCGTACGTGCGAGGGGAACAGGGTGGCGTACAGCGCCCCGAAGTACGTGCCGTACGACGAGCCCAGGAACGTCAGCCGGTCCTCGCCGAGCGCGGCGCGCAGGACGTCCAGGTCACGGGCGTTGTTGAGGGAGTTGTAGTACCGCAGTGCGTCGCCGTTCCGCTCGGCGCAGCCCCGCGCGTACGCCTTGGCCCGCGCGACGCGCTCCCGCTTGTCCGCCGGCGAGGGGTGGACCGGCGCCTTCGAGGGGCCCTCGAAGAACGTCCCGGGGTCCGTGCAGGACAGCGGCGCCGAACGGCCCACCCCGCGCGGGGCGTAGCCGACGAGGTCGTACGCCGCCGCGAGGCGCTTCCACTCGGGCAGCGTGCCCATCATGGGGAAGTACATGCCGGTGGCGCCCGGCCCGCCAGGGTTGTGCACCAGGGAGCCCTGCCGGCGCACCTTGCGCTTGCTGTTGTCGGGGTCCTTCCCGGTGGCCCGGACGCGGCTGACGGTGAGTTCGATCTGCTTCCCGTCGGGGCGGGCGTAGTCGAGCGGGACGCGCAGCGTGCCGCACCGGACGGTGTCCGGCAGCTCCTGCCCGGCGGGGCACGGGCCGAAGTCGATGCCCTCGGCCGCGGCCCGCGCGGCGGCCGTCGCGGTGCCGCGCAGCTCGGCGTCGACGGGTCCCGCGGCGGCCGGGGCGGCGGCCAGGGTGGTGAGCAGCAAGGACCCGGCGGCCACGTGGACGGCGGTGGCGGTTCTCATCGACGGACGATCCCTTCGGTGCACGGTGGCGACAAAAGGGATGTTTCGCCCGGTGTCGGCGTGAGGCAAGCACCGTACGCCGGGGTGTCGGCGTCAACGCCCCCGAGGAGGCGCCCGGTGGGCGAAGGCCGCGCGCAGTTCCGGCTCGCCCACCGCGCGGATGCCGCGCACCGCGACGGAGGTGAGGTACGCGCGGTCGTCACCGGCGTCGCCGGCGTCGCGGGTCAGCGTGCCCAGCAGACGCTGACCGGCCGGGGAGGCCCACGGCGAGTACGGGTGGACCTCGAACCGCGCGATGGCCAGACAGCCCAGCGTGAGGAGCAGCGGCAGTGCGAACCACAGCGCGACCAGCAGGCGCGGCATCTCCGACGGGACGGGCATGAGCAGGGCGGCCGCCGCCAGTCCCCCCACGGCCGGCACGGCGAGCCGCACCTGCCGCACCGCCTCGGCGACGGTCGTCCTGCCGCCGTCGGGCACTGCCAGCCCGGCGCCGACCAGCCGCTCGGAGATCCCGTGCACGGCGTCCGCGGTCGCCGCGGCGGCCCGCACCGGCGCGATGGGCGACTGCCCCTGAGGCCCTATCGCCCCTATCACCGACCGCTCCATCTCGTCCCGCCCGCACGGATCGACGACCGTGGCCCAGCCGGTGTGCGCCAGCAGCAGGCGTCGTTGACGGGCCATCGCGACGAGCGTGAGGTCGGCGACCCGCCCGGGCCCACCGGACAGGAACGCGGCCTCGTACAGCGTCAGACCGCGTTCCGCCCCCGCGTCGGAGCCGGCCGCGTCGGCGCCGCGCACGGCGGCCAGGCACAGCCGCAGACACGTCGCACCGGCGACGGCCCAGGCCAGGAGCAGGAGAGGGACCCAGAACATGAGTTGTTTGTAAACGCGTGCCCGCGACAACACCATGCCCTGTTCACGATCCGGGACGGAGTGTTGTGCGTATGTGATGTCCCGCCCGGATCGCCGGGCGCCGGCGGTCAACGCCGCAGCAGCACCCGCCGGGTGGCCCGCGCCAGCCGCGCCGCCGGCCGGTGCGACCGCGGCTTCGGCCCCGACCGCTCCAGCCACCACTCCCGCAACGCGCGCCGCGCCGACGCGTCCTGCGGCCGCCCGGCCAGCACGTGCTCGGCGAAGTCCAGCGCGTCCCGCCGGTAGCCGCCGGTCATCGGCCGCGTCTGCGCGTACGCGAGGAAGGCGGCCCGGTATCCGTCCCCGAGGATCACCGGCAGTTCGGGCGCGACCTTGGCGACGACGTCGGCCCGCTTGGCGGCGAGCGCCCGCGCCTGCACGCCCATCCGCACCCGGTCGAACCCCTCCGGCACGGGCGTCCCGGCCACCAGCGCGGACAGCACCGCCGTCTGCGCGAGCGCGAGCCGCTCCCGGGCGGCCCCGGGGCAGCCCCGCCGCGGCTCGGGGCGGACACCCACGGCCGGCGCCGCGCCCGCGCCCCGGCGCCGCGCCCCCTCCTCGACCGCTTGCCGGACCGCGCCCAGCTCCCGTTCCAGCTCCTGCGCTTCCGGGAAGTTCTCGTCCCGCTCCAGCAGCACGCCGGGAGGGGAGATTCGGGAGGCGAGGTCGGTGAGGACGTCGAGCACGGGCCGCGGAACGGGGTGGGCGTGGCTGTCGTGCCACACGCCGTCCCGCTCGAACCCGCCCGCGACATGGACGTACGCGACGGCCTCCAGGGGCAGTCCGGCGAGCGCCTCGGCCGGGTCCTCGCCCCGGTTGACGTGGTTGGTGTGCAGGTTGGCGACGTCGATGAGGAGCCGTACGCCGGTCCGGTCGGCCAGCTCGTACAGGAACTGCCCCTCGGTCATCTCCTCGCCGGGCCACGAGAACAGCGCGGCGATGTTCTCCACGGCGAGCGGCACGGGCAGCGCGTCCTGCGCGATGCGGACGTTCTCGCACAGCACGTCGAGGGCGTCCCGGGTGCGTGGCACGGGCAGCAGGTGCCCGGCCTCGACCGGCGACGAGGCGGTCAGCGCCCCGCCCGCCCGGACGAACGCGATGTGCTCGGTGACGAGCGGCGACCCGAGCGCCTCCGCCCGCTCGGCGAGGGCGGCCAGCCGCCCCTCGTCGGGCCGCTCGGCCCCGCCAAGACCCAGCGACACCCCGTGCGGCACGACGGTCACCCCGCGCTCCCGCAGCCGCACCAGCGACTCGGGCAGATGCCCGGGACACACGTTCTCGGCCACGGCCTCGACCCAGTCGATCCCCGGCATGCCCTCGACGGCCTCCGCGATCTCCGGCCGCCACCCGATCCCCGTCCCCAGCCGCAGCATCGTCCCCTCCTCCACCCTCCACCGGTGTGTCCGGCCCCCGTAGGTGAGGGGGATATGGCCTCCCGGCACACCCCCGAACCGCGCCCGTCCACCTTCAGAGGAACATTTGAGGTTGGGCGCGCGCCGGCCGGGTGAAGCCGGCGAGCACGCGGAAGTCGTCCTCCCCAAGCCCGATCCGCGGATCGACGCGGTGCAGCAGCCCGGCCCCGGGGCGGTGGGCGGCCGCATAGGCCCGGCCGCGCTCGCTCTGCTCGTCGTCCGCCCAGGCGAACGGACGCCCGTCGGCGTACTCCACGAGCGGACCGGTCTTCCGGTGCACGCCGTCGGGCCGCTTCCGGAAGCAGGGCGCCGCCGAAGGCGGCGAAGGGCAGCTCGGGCCGGGCTGCTGGGGGTCCGGCCGGGCGGACGGCGTACGGCACCGGTCACGCACGGGAGCGTGGCCGGCGTGCCGAGCCTGCTCCTCCTGCGGGCGGCCGGCCGGGACGTCGGGCCCGTGCGGGCCGATGCCGTGGCGCGTGCGGCACCCGGCCCGGCCGGGTACGTGCGGGTCGTGCGGGCGCGGCCCGGTGCTCAGCCGGCCCGACCGAGCGCGATGACGCGGGAGCCGGGAGCGAAGGCGGCGAAGGACTGGCCCCAGGACTCGTCGGGCCAGTGGTAGGTCACCCGGCCCTCGGCGGGCCGGTAGCGGGCCGTGTAGACCGTCCCCAGCCCTTCGTCGTACGCGTACTGGTACAGCGGTGGCCTCAGCATCGCCGCGACGTCCTCGCCCGCCGCCCGGACGGCGCTCAGCCGCTCCTGGGTCCGGGAGAACCGCTCCTGGTCGTCCGGCACCGGCAGGTGCTGGTGGTTGGCGGCGCAGGCGTCCGGCGCCTCGGTCAGCGGGATGTCCGGTCCCACGAACACCGTGGCCGCCTTCCCGGAGTCCACGAGGGTGACGTTCTGCGGGATGGCGACCGGTATGGACCGCAGTGCGCCGATCGCCTCGTCGACGGTGCCGCACGTCTCCAGCAGATAGCGCAGCACGATGGGAACGGCGAAGCCGGGGCCGTGGACGAAGCGGCCGCCGAAGGTGAGCGAGACCGCCAGCCCGGCGTCGTTCATGCCGTCCAGCAGGCCCCAGGCCCCTTCCTGCATTCCGATGACCGGGCGGAGGAAGTGCGAGGAGACGATGGTGCCTTCGCACTCGTCGGGGGCGAAGTCGTAGTTGCGCAGCAGGGTGCCGCTCGCGCCGATCTGGGTGCAGCCCGAGAAGAACGGCCGCACGGCGGCGAGGGTGAGGAAGGTTTCCCCGCCCGGCCGGTCGAGGCGACGGGCGAGCCGCTCCAGGACCGGGACCAGCTCCGGCATGTGGGTCTCGAACAGCGCCCGGGCACGGCCGGCGCCTTCCGCCGTCCGCCCCTCCTCGGTCATCCACTCCTGCGCGCGCGGCCACAGGGGCCGCGCACAGGCTGCCCAGCGGTCGTCGCCGCCGTCGCCGATCTCGACGGCGTGGAAGGCCTTCTGCGGGTGGCTCACGTCTGTCGTCTCCTCACCGGCCCCGGACGGAGTAGAGGCGACCTAACTGATTTCATGGTCGATCCCCGGCCCCGCCCGGCCCGTTGGCGCTCTTCGTGCCCGGTACCACTGTGCGGCGGCGCTCTCGTCCCCGCGCCCCCGCCTCCGCGGAGCACACGGCCGTACCGGGCGACGTCAGGGCGTGCGGGTGATGACGGAGTGGAGACGGATCGCCTGCCGAGTGTCCGTTCGGCGGGATGCACGGAAGCGGCGAAGCGCGCCGTGGGCAGGCGGCCGGCCCTGTGTCAGGATGTGGTGAACTGACGTTCGGAGAAAGCGCGTTCAGCGGGGGCGACATGGAGCAGAGGGAGGGGCGTCGGGCGGTGCCCGGGGCGGTGGTCGCCGCCGGGGTCGTCGGGGCGCTGACCCTGGCCGCCCTCGTGCTGCGGCCCGCCGAAGGGCTGCTGCACTCCGGCAAGGGGCCGCTCGGCCACGGGGGCTTCGTCGCGATCGGGGCGTCCGTCGCCTGGGCGGCGGGGGGCATGTACGCCACCAAGCGCCTTCGCCGCCGGGTCGACGCCGGCCGGGCCGGGCTGCCGCCGGGCGAGGAGCGGCTGCGGCAGGCCGCCGTGCCGCTGCTGCTCGCCGGACCGGGCGTCATCGGCGTCCTGGCCCTGGTCCTGCACCGGTTCGACCACGACAGCACACCGCCGGCCGCGCCGACGGACCCCCGGTCGCAGCCGCCTCCCGCACCGCCGGCCCTCGGCGGACCGACGCCCGGCGAGGAGGCGGGGAGCGGACCGTCCGTGCCGCTGCACCTCCTGCTCGGCCTGCTGGCCGCGGTCGTCCTCGTGATCGTCACGGTGGCCGTCGTACGGCGACTGCGAGGGCGCGGGCTGGCGGCGCCAACGCGCCCCGGCCCGGCGGGCGCCCCGGCGGAGGAGGACGACGCGCGTCTGCTCCTGTCCGCCGTGCGCTCGGGCCGGCGAGCCCTGGCCGACACCGGTGACGTCCGGGCGGCCGTCATCGCCTGTTACGCCGCGATGGAGGACGCCCTCGTCGCGTCCGGCGTGCAGCGGCGCGCCTCCGACAGCCCCTCCGACCTGCTCACCCGCGCCGCCGACGCCGGCCTCGCCCCGGCTCCGGCCGCGCCGCGTCTCACTGAGCTGTTCCGCGAGGCCCGTTACTCCTCGCACCCGATGGGCGCCCCGCACCGCGAGGCCGCGGCCGGCGCCCTGGAGGAGATCGCCGCGCTGCTCCAGGACCGGGAGGCCGCGCGGTGAGCAGGCCCACGGACCCGGCTCCGGGGCGGGACACGCTCACGCTGCGCCGGCTCGGGCTGTCCGGCGGCGCGGTCGCCGGGTCCGGTGTCCTGCTCGTCCTGCTCCTCGACGGGCCCGAGGCGGCCGGCGCCGTGGTGACCGTGCTCGTCGTCGCGGCGCTGGTCGTCGCCCGGTACGTCGCAGGGGCGGACGCCTTCGACTCCGGACGGCGGGACGAGGTGCGGCTGTTGCGGACGCGAGCGCCGGGCATGGGCGAGTGGCGACGGAACGTGGGCACCACCACGGGACCCGACGGCGCCCTCTACTACCGCGCGGTGCTCCGGCCCCAACTGCGCCGCCTGTTCGCCGCCGCGCTCGCCGAGCACCACCACGTCTCGCTCGACCACCAGCCCCGACGCGCCGCCGAGTTGATCGGACCCGAGCTGTGGCCGTGGCTGGGGCACGAACCGCCCCTGACCGGACCCGACGGCGACGTCCCCCTGGACGTGCTGTGCCGTCTCGTCGACCGGCTCGAGGCACTCGGCGCACCCCGCACACGCACCCTCCGCACCCGTAAGGAAGAGACCACGTGACGAGTCCCTCCACGCCCCCGCCCCGCACCGCGGAGCAGGTCGGTGAGCAGGCCGGTGCCGTACTGCGCGAGATCGGCCGTGCCGTCGTCGGCAAGTCGGACGCCCTCGAACTCGTGATGCTGGCCGTGCTGGCCGGCGGACACGTCCTCGTGGAGGACCTGCCGGGGCTCGGCAAGACGCTGCTCGCACGGTCCTTCGCCACCACGCTCGGCCTGGACTTCCGCCGGATCCAGTTCACCCCCGACCTGCTTCCGTCGGACGTCACCGGAACGCCGCTGTACGACCGGCGCACCGGCGAGATGGTGTTCCATCCCGGCCCGGTCTTCACGCACCTCCTGCTCGCCGACGAGATCAACCGGACGCCGCCCAAGACACAGGCCGCACTGCTCGAGGCGATGGCCGAGTCGCAGGTGACCGTGGACGGCGAGACCCGGCCGCTCGCCGACCCGTTCCTGGTGATCGCGACCGCCAACCCGGTCGAGTACGAGGGCACCTACTCCCTGCCCGAGGCCCAGCTCGACCGGTTCCAGCTGCGGGTGCGGATGGGTTATCTGGCCGCCTCGGAGGAGCTGGCGATGCTGCGGGCCCGGATCGACCGGGCCGCGCCCGAGGCCGTGCTCGACGCGCTCGCGGGACCGGCCGACGTCGTGGCGTGGCGGGCCGTCGTGGAGCGCGTGGAGATCGACGACGACCTGCTGGAGTACGCCGTCGCACTCGTCGGCGCGACCCGCGACCACCCCCAGATCAGCATCGGCGCCTCGCCGCGCGGTGGTCTCGCCCTGGTGCAACTCGCGCGCGCACGGGCCGTGCTGGACGGCCGGGACTATGTCGTTCCGGAGGACCTCAAGCACCTCGCGGTGCCCGCTCTGGCCCACCGGGTGTCGTTGAGGCCGGAGTTGTGGGTGCGCGAGATGTCCGCGGACGACGTGCTGCGGGAGATCGTCGACAGCGTCGGCACGCCGTCCACGCGGCGTACGGCCGCCCTGCGGTCGTGACCCCGCCCGTACCCGCGCCGCGGCCGAGCGCCGCGGTGGTCCGCGCCCTGGAGGGGCGCACCTCTCCGGCACAGCCACCGCCCCCGCCGCCCGGCGGACCGCGCCCCGGCGAGCGGACACTGCGCCTGCTGACCGTCGCCGTCGTCGCCCTGTCCGCCGCCCTGCTCACCGGCCGGGCGTGGCTGCTCGCGCTCGCCGCGGCGCCGCTGGTGCTGCTGGCGCTCGCGCTGCCACGTACGTCCGTCCGTCGCGTCGAGACGTCGGTGGGCGTCGAACCGAAACGCTGCTTCGAGGGCGACACCGTCACCCTCCGCATCTCGGTGGCCCACGACGGCGGCGCCGTCCGCCTCGACCCCGGCGTCACCCTCGGCCCGGGCCTGCGGCTCGACGAGGTCGTCGTCGGCCCGTCCACGGTGACGCTGCGCCACACCGCGTTGCGCTGGGGGCGCTGGTCGCTCGGCCCGGTGGACCTCGACGTGTACGACGCAGGGGGCACCGTGCGCCGCACCGTGCGGGTCGAGGCGACCGAGGTGTCGGTGTTCCCGGACGCCGCGCAGGCCCGGTTCACGCCGATCCCGGTACGGCTGCCGCAGCGACTCGGCGAGCACGCCTCCTCGCAGGCCGGAGAGGGTGTCGAGGTCGTCGGGGTGGGGCCGTGGGTGCCCGGGGAACGGCAGCGGCGCATCCACTGGCCGTCGACGACCCGGCGCGGGGCCGTGCAACTGCACCGGTTCGCGGCCGAGCGGGCCGCCGACACGGTGATGCTGCTCGACGCGTTCGGGGACGTCGTCGATCCGGCGACCGGGGTCTCGTCCCTGGACGAGACGGTGCGGGCCGCCACCGGGCTCGCCCGCGCCTATCTGCGCACTCACGACCGGGTGGGGGTCGTCTCGACCGGGGGCACCACGCGGTGGCTGGCGCCGGGGACCGGGGACGCGGCGTTCCACCGCATCGTCGAGAGCGTCCTCGACGTCCGCAAGGACCGGCGGTTCGACGGGCCCGGACTCGAGCGGGTGCCGCCGCCCGCGCTGCCGCAGGGAGCCCTGGTGTACGTGTTCACTCCGCTGAGCGACGCACGGGTGCTGAAGGTGCTGCGGGACCTTCAGGGACGGGACCGCCGACCGGTCGTCGTGGAGATCCCGAGCGGGGATCCGCATATCGAGCCCGGGGACACGGTCGGCGAGTTGGGGCTGCGGTTGTGGCACGCGGACCGGGACGCGATGCGGTTCGCCCTGCGGGACAGCGGAGTGCCGGTGTTGCGGCACGTCGTGGGCGAGTCGTTGGACCTGGCGTTGGCGCCGTTGCTGTCGGGGCGGATCGGGGGGCGGGGGTGAGCGGGGCGACGCCGCCCGACGCGCGGGTGGCCCTCCGGGAGTACGCGCGGTACTGGGCCGGGACCGTGCCGGTGCGGGTGCTCGGGGTGGCGGCCGTCGTGGCGGCGTGGCGGCCGTGGGCGGCGGTGGGCGGGACGGTGCTGTTCGGATGCGCGGTCGTCTTCGCGGCGTGGGCGGCGCCGGCGCTGGACCGGCGGCCGTCGCTGGAGTCGGCGCGCTGGTCCCACGCCCTGCTGCGGCACCGGACGACCGTGCTGGCGGGCGGTGTGGTGGTGATCGCGGCGTTCGGGGATCCGGCGTGGTGGGAGGCGGCCGGTGTGGTGGTGCTGCTGGTCGCGTACCTGGTGACGAGTGAGACATGGCCGTGGAGACGGGGACGCGGGGCCGCGCGGGTGTGGGGGGAGGCCGCCGCCGCGTGTGCGGGGGCCGGGGTGGTGACGGCCGCCGCGGTGTTTCCGGCGCCCGTGCTGGAGTCCGGGGCGGGACGGGTGATCGCGGCCGGCGTGGTGGTGGGAACGGCGGTGGTCGGCGGGGGAGCGCTGGGGGCCCGGCGGTGGGGCGGGAGGAGGCAGGCGGGTGAGGCCGGATGCGGATGGGGCCGGACGGGACGGTGACCGGACGGCGGCGAAGGCGGACAGGAGCGTGTCGGTGCGGAGCTCCGGCGTCCCGGCGCCCGGGACGCGCACGGACGCTTCCCGGCCGCCGACGGCCCGGGCGAGGGAGACCCACGAGGTGGCGTCCGTGCCGACGAGGGGGTACGAGTACCGGCCGTCGGGAGCTTCGTCGTCGGTGTCCTGAACGCCGGATTCGACGGTTGTCCCGTCGGTTTCGTCGAAGGCGTGTCCGGTGTGGCGGGGCAGCGGTTCGGGGAAGCCGCGCAGGCGGCGCCCCATGAGCCGACCGGTGATCGGCTCGGTCGCACGTCATCCGTCCCCGTCACCGCAGCGCCGGGTGGTCCGCCACCACCGTGCAGGAGCCCGGGGCGATCTCCGTGAAGCCCGCGTCGCGGACCGTGGGGAGGCCGCCGGCCGTCAGGGCGGGCCAGTGGGACGGGTCGGCGGTGCGGACCGCCAGGGGGAAGCCGGTGGCCCGCCAGGCGGCGCGGGCCTCGTCCGGGAGGTCCCACCAGGCCAGTTGGGCGGCGTGGCCCGTCTGGGCCATGGCCTTGCCGGCCGACATGCCGAGGGCGGGGTTCAGCCACAGGACGGGGGCCGCCGGGTCCGCCGGGGGGACGGGGGCGAGGTCGTCCAGGTCCGTGCCGGAGACCTGGAGACGGGCCAGGTCCTTGGGCCAGCCGTCCAGGGGAACGGGCGGGAAGACCCGGACCTCCGCCGACCTGCCGGTGACCGTGATGCCGGGGAGGGCCTCCGCGCGGCGCCACTCCGCGCCGCGTGCCCGGCGCACCACCTTGCGGATGCGGGCGTCCTGCCAGTCGCGCATCGCCCGCGCCCACTCGCCCTCGCCGGCCGAACGCTCGTCGGCCAGCATCACCAGCACCGCGCGGGCCGCCGTCTCCAGGGCGTCCGTACGGGCCGGGGGCGCCGCCCGCTCGATGCGGACCACCAGGGGCAGGACGTACTGGGGTGCCGCGTCGCGGGCGCCCGGGTCGGGGCGGAAGGGGCTGTCGGCGGAAGGGGTTCGGTCGTTGTCCACGGGGGACAGTCTGCCAACCCGCGCGGGGGCGCCGTCAGCCGGAGCAGGAGGTGCGCTCGGCCTCCCGCCACTCGCAGACCGGGCACAGCGTGACGCCCTTGTACGACTCCGGGTGCTCCGTCGGCTCCCGGCAGAGCACGCACGCCGCGTACGGCGGGCCGTCGGCCTGGGGCGGCCGGGCGACGTCGATCAGGCAGTAGTCGTTGTCGGTGTCGCTCATGACTCCAGCGTAGGGCGGCTCAGCCCCGGCCGTTCACCGCCGCGATCATGTCGGACACCTGCACGAAGCGGTAGCCCCGGCGGCGCAGCTCCGGGACGATTCTCCGTACGGCCCGTTCCGTGGTCGGGGCCGCGCTGCGGGTGCAGTGCAGGACGACCACCGAGCCGGGACGCACGCCGTCCAGCACCTGCCGGGCCACCGCCTCCGCGTCCGTGGCGAACGCGTCGCCGCCCACCACGTCCCACTGCACGGCCGTCACCCCGGCCGGGGTCAGCGCCTTGAGCGCCGTACGGTCGTAGCAGCCGCCGGGGAAGCGGAAGTACGGCTTCGGATCGGGCACGCCCACCTTCCGGAACACCGCGTACGCCCGTTCCACGTCCGCCCGCATCCGGTCGGCGGAGACGGTCGGCAGGCCGTAGCAGTCACCGGTGAACGCGTAGTGGCTGTAGGAGTGGTTGGCGACCTCGAAGAGCGGGTCCCGGCCGAGGGAGCGGACCTGGTCCGGGTACTCCTCGGCCCAGCGGCCCGTCACGAACACCGTGGCCGGCACCTTCAGCGTGCGCAGGGCGGCGATGAGCCGCGGGTGGTCGAAGCGCTCGCCGGCCGCCGCTCTCGGACCCTGGTCGGCGGTCATGTCGGCGTCGAAGGTGAGGGCGACCGTCCGGTCACCGGTGCGCGGGCCGTGGTGGAAGACCGGGGTCAGGCCGGAGGGGCCCGCGACGAGGGTGGCAGGGGCCGAGGGCATGGAGGGCGCGGAGGGCGCGGGGCGGGGCGCCTGCGGGGCGGGGCGGGTGGTGGCGCAGGCGGCGAGCGAGGTGGCCAGCACGCATACGGCGGCTGCTCGGCGTACGAGAGTGATCACCGTACGACAATATGATCGCCGTTCCGGCTTTCCTGCCGTTGCGCCGGAGAACCGGCCCCCGCGTCACCCGGGTGGGTGCCCGCCCCCGCCGCTCAGATGTCGCGCCGTTCCAGCGGTCGTGTCGCCGGGCCCTGGATGACCTTGCCGTCCGTGTCGAAGCGGGAGCCGTGGCAGGGGCACTCCCAGGCGCGTTCGGCGGCGTTGAAGTCCACCAGGCAGCCCATGTGGGTGCACCGTGCGGAGACGGCGTGCAGGGTGCCGTCCTCGTCGCGGTAGACCGCGAGCCGGCCGCCCTCCGTGCGGACCACGGCGCCCTCGCCCGGCGGCAGCGCCTCGGCGGGCGGCGCCGGGCGCAGCCGGTCGCCGACGAAGTGCCTGGCCACCTGCGCCTGGTGCTTGAGGAAGGACGGCGCCTCACGCACGGCGGAGGCCAGCCGGCGAGGGTCGTACAGCTCGCTCCACGCGCACTCCCCGCCGGTGATCTGCGCGGTGAGCAGCAGGCCCGCCATCATGCCGCCGCTCATGCCCCAGCCGCCGAAACCGGTGGCGACGTAGGTGTGCCGGGCGCCCGGGTGCAGCGGACCGACCAGCGGCACGGTGTCGGTGGGGTCGTTGTCCTGGGTGGCCCAGGAGTGGGTGAGTTCCACACCGGGGAAGTGCGCGCGGGCCCAGGCGGAGAGGCGGTCGAAGCGGGCCCGCGTGTCGCCCGTGCCCGGCGTGAAGTGCTCACCGGTGATCACGAGGAAGCGGCGGGTGCCGTCCTCGCCGTAGGGAGCCGTGCGCACCGAGCGCGTGTTCTCCTCCGGGGTGATGTACATCCCGCCCGGATCCTGACCGGCCGGGACCGGCCCGGCGACGACCAGTTCGCGGCGCGGGGAGAGGCGGGTGAACAGCAGCGCCCGGTCGAAGACCGGGTAGTGGGTGGCGACCACGACGTCCCGGGCCGTCACCGTCGCCCCGGCCGCCGTGGACAGCCGGTTCGGCGTGCCCTCCTCCAGACCGAGGACGGTGGTGTCCTCGTGGATGCGCCCGCCGTGCGCGACGATGTCGTCCGCGAGGGCCAGCAGGTACTTGCGCGGATGGAACTGCGCCTGGTCCCTCACCTCGACGGCGCCCGCCACCGGGAACGGCAGGCCGGTCTCCGTCACGAAGGAGGCCGGCAGCCCGGCCTCCCGCGCCGCCCGGGCCTCCGCGCGCAGCTCCTCCACCCGGTCCGCGTCCCGGACGTAGGTGTACGAGCTGCGGCGCTCCCACTCGCAGTCGACGCCGAGCTCCTCCACGACCCGGGCGGTGTGCTCGATCGCCTCGGACTGCGAACGGGCGTACAGACGCGCGCCCTCGGCGCCCCGGGTACGGCGCAGCTTGTCGTAGACCAGCGTGTGCAGGGCGGAGATCTTGGCCGTGGTGTGCCCGGTGACGCCGGCCGCGACCCGCCCGGCCTCCAGTACCGCGACGCTCCTGCCCGCCCGCGCCAGCTCCCGGGCCGTGCACAGACCGGCGATGCCCCCGCCGATCACGGCCACGTCGACGTCGAGGTCCTCGGCCAGGGGGGCGTGCCGACCGCCCGGCGCGGTCTGGAGCCAGTACGAACCACCTGCTTGCTGCTTCTCCGTCATACGGCGCCGGGTACCCCGGTGCGGCCGGTTCACCGTCCGGGTGGACCGCTTGCGCGGCGGACGGCGCGGGACTGACGTACCACCACATGGTTGCAGAAAGGAACGGTGGGACGGGCGGGACCGACGAAACCGTGGACCGGCTGCTCCACGCCCCGGCCGACGCGACGCGGCGCGACGTACTCCGTCGCTGTGTCCGGGGTGAGCTGTCCGTGTCACGTCTGGCCGCGGCAGGGGCCCGGCACGGCGGACGTCGTGCCGGGCGTGCAGCAGGTGACGTACGTGGTGCGGCCGTCCGGGGAGAAGGTGACCCCGGCGGACTCGTCCCACTCCGGGTTCCCGGCCGTCCCGATGCTCTGACGACCGCGCGCCATCGCGTAGACCTCCCCCGGCGCGTGACGCCCGAGGCAGACCGTGCCGCCGGCGGTTGTGGTGGCGGTGAGGAACTCCTCGACCATGCCGGCCTCCCGGTCGGAGACCTGGTGTGTCTGCTCCTGTGGCGATGTGCCCGGTGCTCGGTGCGGGGGCCGTACCCGGGCGGAGGGCGGGGACGGGCCGGGCCGGGTGGGGTGGTATCGCCCCGCCGCCCCTTCCCGTCCCGCCCCCGGACCTCCGTCCGCGCTCCCGCGGCGGAGCCGTGTGCCGGCACGGCCCCGCGCCCAGGGAGCCGCGCTCCTAATGTGTCGCGACCGGCGTCTCCGTGAGTTTCACCGGGGGGGTGCCCGGGGTGCTGTGCCGTTCGGACCAGTTCTTCAGGGCCGTGTGGCAGGCGTGGTCCACGTGGTGGAGGCCGGTGAGGTCCAGTTCCACGGGGCGGTTCTGGGGGAGGGACTCCAGGGTGTCCAGGATCTTCGGGAGACGCAGGAAGGTCGCGTTGCCCGAGAGGTACACCTGGATGGGGCCCGCGCCCTTGTCTATGACCTCCAGCTTCACCTGCGAGGCTTCCCAGGCCGTCTTGACGACCGACAGGGCCAGACCGATCAGCACACCCTCGAACATGTTCACCACGACGATCGACACGGCGGTGACCACGAGGATCAGCGCCTCGCCCCGGTGCCCCCGCCACAGCGTGACGACGGCGCGGAACGGGACGAGCTTCCAGCCCGCGTGCACGAGGATGCCGGCCAGCGTGGGCAGCGGGATCAGCGCCAGCGCGGCCGGCAGCAGCGCGGCGAACAGCAGCAGCCACACGCCGTGCATCACACGTGAGGCCTTGGTCTTCGCGCCCGCGCCGACGTTGGCGGAGCTGCGCACGATCACCGCGGTCATCGGCAGCGCGCCGAGCAGACCGCACACCGTGTTACCGGTGCCCTGCGCGATCATCTCCTTGTCGTACTCGGTGCGCGGACCGTCATGCAGCCGGTCCACGGCCGCCGCGCTGAACAGGCTCTCCGCCGAGGCGATCAGCGCGAACGCGATGATGGTGCCCCAGATGGCCGGACTGAGCAGCTCGCCGAACGCCTCGGCCCCCGGCGGCTGGATGACACCGAGCAGACCCTCCACCTGCACGGTGGTGACCGGCAGGCTGAAGGCCAGGGAGGCGGCCGTGGTCAGGATCACCGCCGCGAGGGCGCCGGGTACGGCCTGCGCCCCCTTCGGTATCTTCTTCCACAGCACGATGACGGCAATGGTGCCCGCGCCGATCGCGAGGGAGACCAGGGCCCGTGTGCTGCCGAGCGCGTCGGCGAACGCACCGGGCAGCCCGACGATCTTGCCGATGCCGGTCTCCGGCGCCTTCAGGCCCGCCGCCGCGTAGAGCTGGCCGGCGATGATCACCAGGCCGATGCCGCAGAGCATGCCCTCGACGACGGAGACGGAGATCGCCCTGAACCAGCGGCCGATCCCGACGAAGCCCATGGCGAGCTGGAGCAGACCGGCGATGAGCACGATCACGCCGAGCGTGCCCACGCCGAACTCGCTGACGGCCTCGAAGACCAGCACGGTCAGGCCGGCCGCCGGGCCGGACACCTGCAGGCTGCTGCCGGGCATGAGCCCGGTGACGATTCCGCCCACGATACCGGTGACCAGGCCCACCTCGGCCGGGACGCCGGAGGCGACCGCCACGCCGACGCACAGCGGCACGGCGACCAGGAAGACGACGATGGAGGCGAGGAAGTCCTGCCTCAGGTAAGGGAACTTCGACAGCATGGTCATCGGTCCCTCAGAGCGCCTTGAACGTGTCGGACTCGGCGTGATGTTCGTGCACGGTTCCGGTATGGATCTCGTAGTACCAGCCGTGCAGCTGGAGTTCGCCGGCCTCGAGGCGCTGTTCGACGCACGGGTAGGAGCGCAGCCGCAGCAACTGCGTCAGCACGTGGTTCTGCACGGCTTCGGCGACCGTCGGGTCGCCGGGGTCGGTGCACTCGGGCTCGTCGGCGGCGTGCGCCAGCCAGTCGCGCACGGCGGGTACGGCGTCCAGGTCGTCGCCGCGCACCAGCGCGCCGACGGCCCCGCAGTGGGAGTGGCCGCAGACCACGATGTCCGTGACGCCGAGGACCCCCACGGCGTACTCGATGGTGGCGGCTTCGCCGGTGGGGCGCCCGGATGCGTACGGCGGGACGACGTTGCCCGCGGTGCGCAGCTCGAAGAGCTCGCCGGGCCGGGCGCCCGTGATCAGGGCCGGTACGACCCTGGAGTCGGAGCAGGTGATGAACAGGACGTCGGGGGACTGGCCCTCGGCGAGGTGGGCGAACTCCTCAGGGCGCTGTCCGAACGTACGGGCGTTGTCGATGAGGGGTTGCATCTGGCTGTACCTCCTGGCGCGCGTGGGGACGCGTCGGACGGGCATGACAAAGGTCGGACTCCGCTGACCCATGGCCCTTGCTTCACGGGATGTATGCGCGAGTGTGAAGGGCGAAGGGGGGCGAAGGGGTGAAGCGAAGGTAAAGCGACGACAAGGGGCCGGGGGTGGGGCCGCGGTCGCCGGACCTTGGAACATGCGTGCTTCGTAAAGTGGTTCGCACCTCACCCGCACGCCAAAGCCTGGTCAACGGTTGGTCAAGAAGCACATTAACCCTGCAAAGTCCTTTGCAGGGTTAACTCGGTGTTTCATGGCGGAGAGAGCCTGAAAAGAAAGGGTGTGTTGGCGTGAACCCGCCCTTGATCAGGGGTGATCCGACCGGATGTTCGACGTGGGGCTCACCGGTTCCCGGTGAGCCGTCCCGCGTCGCGGGCCAGCGCGGTGAGCCGCGAGATCGCCCGGAAGTACTTCTTGCGGTAGCCGCCCTTCAGCATCTCCTCGCCGAACAGCCGGTCGAACGGCAGCCCCGACGCGAGTACCGGCACCTCACGGTCGTAGAGCCGGTCCGCGAGGACGACGAGCCGGAGCGCGGTCGACTGGTCCGGCACCGGGCGCACACCGGTGAGGCACACCGCGCGGAGTCCGTCGGTCAGGGCGCCGTAGCGGCTGGGGTGGACCCGCGCGAGATGGTCCAGCAGGTCGGGGAAGGCGTCGAGCGAGGCGCCCCCGATCGCGTGCGCCGTCCGTGTCACCAGCTCGTCGGAGTACGGCGCCGGCGCCTCGGGCAGGCCCCGGTGGCGGTAGTCCTCGCCGTCGATGCGCAGGGCGCGGAAGTGGGCCGACAGGCCCTGGATCTCGCGCAGGAAGTCCGCCGCCGCGAACCGGCCCTCGCCGAGCTTGCCCGGCAGCGTGTTCGAGGTGGCGGCGAGCGCCACGCCGGCCTCGACCAGCTTTCCGAGCAGGGTGGAGACGAGCACGGTGTCGCCCGGGTCGTCCAGCTCGAACTCGTCGATGCACAGCAGGCGGTGCCCGGAGAGGGTCTTCACGGTCTGCTGGAAGCCGAGGGCGCCGACCAGGTTGGTCAGCTCCACGAAGGTGCCGAACGCCTTGCGGGAGGGCTCGGCCGGGGTGGCGTGCCACAGGGAGGCCAGCAGGTGGGTCTTGCCGACGCCGTAGCCGCCGTCGAGGTAGACGCCGCGCGGGCCCGCCGGGGCCTTCTTCCGCGCCGTGCCGAAGCCGAACAGCCTGCGCCGGCCCGAGCCGCCCGCCGCCGCGTCGAGACCGGCCGCGAAGCCCTCGAGGACGCGCACGGCCTCGGTCTGGCTCGGCTGGTCCGGGTCCGGGACGTAGGTGGAGAAGCGGACCGAGTCGAACCGCGGCGGCGGCACCATCTCGGCTACGAGCCGGTCCGCGGGCACGTGCGGCTCACGGGCGCACAGCGACAGCGGGGCCGCGCCGGATATCGGACCGGGACGGGGGGCTGGGGAGGAGGACGACACGATTCACCATGCTACGGGCCGTGGAACACTGCTCGGCATGCGACGCCTGTTCCCCGTGACCGACGTGACCGACGCCCGCGAGTGGAGCCTCGCCGAGCTCGCCGCCGCGTACGCCTACCCCGAGCCGGGGCCGCGAGGGCGGGAGCCGTGGCTGCGCGCCAACATGGTGTCCACCCTCGACGGGGCCGCCCAGCACGACGGCCGCTCGCAGCCCATCTCCTGCCCGGCCGACATGCGGATCTTCGGTACCCTGCGGGCGCTCGCCGACGTCGTGGTCGTCGGCGCGCAGACGGTACGGCAGGAGGGCTACCGCCCGTCGCGCGCACGCGCGGAGTTCGCGGCCGCGCGGGAGGCGGCCGGCCAGGGGCCCGCGCCCGTGATCGCGGTGGTGACGGCGAGCCTGGACCTGGACTTCTCGCTGCCGCTGTTCACCTCCCCCCTGGCGCCCACGCTGCTGCTGACCGGCGCCGGGGCCGCCCCGGACCGCGTGGCGGCCGCCGAGCGGGCGGGCGCCCGGGTGGTCGCCGCCGGGGAGGGGGAGGCGGTGGACCCCGTGCGGGCGGTGCGGGCCCTCGCGGACCTCGGACACACCCGGCTGCTCACCGAGGGCGGGCCGCGGCTGCTGGGCCAGCTGGTGGCGGCCGGGGTGCTGGACGAGCTCTGCCTGACCGTCTCGCCGACGCTCACCGCCGGTGACGCGCAGCGCATCGCCGGTGGACCGTCCGTAACACTTCCGCGGCGTTTCGCGCTGAAGTCGATGTTGGAGGAGGACGGCTTCCTGTTCACCCGGTACCAGCGGTCCTGACCGGTCGCGGCCGGGGCGCCGGACGGTGACCGCCGGTGCGGCGATCGGCGGAACGCGTGCGTCCGGCCGATGCGGGAAGAGGCGACACTGAATCCGGCGGTACCCGTGCGCACACGGGGCAGGATGGTTTCCGCAGGGCCGGGCCCGGTCCACGGAGCAGAGGGGGCCCTCGGGTCCTCCGAGGAGAAGGGGAGCCTGGTGTTCACCAGCGTACTGATGATCGAGAAGGCCCTGACGTCCGCCGACGTGGAGTTCGTCACCACCTTGCACGGCGACGAGCCGGTCTCCTTCCACGTGCTGCTCCAGCCGCGCGGCGAACAGGCCGACCGGCTGCTGAGAGCCATCGACGACGTCGCGCTCGGCGAACTCGACGAGGCCGTCCGCGAGCACGAGACGCCCGAGGGCGAGGAGGCCAGGAGCATGGGGGAGCGGGCCCTGGAGGTGTCCCTGCAGGCCCTGCGCGCCACCGGCGACACGGCGGACGGCCGCCTCGTCGAGGACCACCCGCTGGACGCGCTGAAGACCGTGGTGGAGGAGGTCGGGGCGGACGAGGTGATCGTCCTGACCGACCCGCACTACGTGGAGGAGTTCTTCCACCGCGACTGGGCCTCCCGGGCCCGGCACAAGGTCGGTGTGCCGGTGCTGAAACTCTTCTCCCACAGCAAGGCATAGGCTGGGGCGGCGCTCTCCCGGCTCCCCCGCGAGGGCGCGAAGACCGTCGTCCCGCTCGTCGCACCACTGGGAGAACACGCATGGCACCCGGCCTTCCTACCGCCATGGACCGACCGCACTTCATCGGCATCGGCGGCGCCGGGATGTCGGGCATCGCCAAGATCCTCGCCCAGCGCGGCGCGAAGGTGGCCGGCAGCGACGCCAGGGACTCCGCCACCGCCGACGCCCTGCGCGCCCTCGGCGCCACCGTGCACATCGGCCACGCCGCCGGACACCTCGCCGACGACGCCAGCTGCGTCGTCGTCTCCTCCGCGATCCGCGAGGACAACCCCGAGCTGGTCCGGGCGGCCGAGCTGGGTGTCCCGGTGGTGCACCGCTCCGACGCCCTCGCCGCCCTGATGGACGGTCTGCGCCCGATCGCGGTGGCCGGCACCCACGGCAAGACCACCACCACCTCCATGCTGGCCGTCTCCCTCACCGCGCTGGGCCGCGAGCCGTCGTACGCCATCGGCGGCGACCTGGACGCCCCCGGCTCCAACGCGCTGCACGGCACGGGCGAGATCTTCGTGGCCGAGGCCGACGAGTCGGACCGCAGCTTCCACAAGTACGCGCCCGAGGTCGCGATCATCCTCAACGTGGAGCTGGACCACCACGCCAACTACGCGTCCATGGAGGAGATCCACGAGTCCTTCGAGACGTTCGTCGGCCGGATCGTGCCCGGTGGCACCCTGGTGATCTCCGCGGACCACGAGGGCGCCCGCGAGCTGACCCGGCGGCTGGACGGCTCGGTGCGGACCGTGACGTACGGGGAGTCGGACGACGCCGACGTGCGGGTGCTGTCGGTCGTCCCGCAAGGGCTGAGGAGCGAGGTGACCGTCGAACTCGACGGCGCCCCCCTCACCTTCACCGTGTCGGTCCCCGGCCGGCACTACGCGCACAACGCGGTCGCCGCGCTCGCCGCCGGCGTGGCGCTCGGCATCCCGGCTGCCGAGCTGGCCCCGGCGCTGGCCGCGTACACCGGGGTGAAGCGGCGCCTCCAGCTCAAGGGCGAGGCCGCCGGCGTGCAGGTCGTCGACTCCTACGCGCACCACCCGACCGAGATGACCGCCGACCTGGAGGCCATGCGCGCCGCCGCCGGTGACGCCCGCATCCTCGTCGTCTTCCAGCCGCACCTGTTCTCCCGCACCCGCGAGCTGGGCGAGGAGATGGGCCGGTCCCTGTCCCTGGCCGACGCCTCGGTGGTGCTGGACATCTACCCGGCCCGCGAGGACCCGATCCCCGGCGTCACCAGCGAGCTGATCGTCGAGGCGGCCCGGTCGGCCGGCGCGGACGTCGCCGCCGTGCACGACGAGGCGGAGATCCCCGAGACGGTCGCGGGAATGGCGAAGCCCGGTGATCTCGTTCTCACCATGGGAGCGGGCGACGTCACCGACCTCGGCCCGCTCATCCTGGACCGTCTGTCGAAGTAAGGGGCTCGAGTTTCATGCCGTACGACGTGGAGAAACCGGACGAGCAGTGGCGCGCGGAGCTGTCCCCGTCCGAGTACGCCGTCCTGCGCCAGGCGGCCACGGAACCCGCCTTCACCGGCGAGTACACCGACACCAGGACCCAGGGCGTCTACTCCTGTCGCGCCTGTGGCGCCGAGCTGTTCACCTCGACCACCAAGTTCGAGTCGCACTGCGGCTGGCCGTCCTTCTACGACCCGAAGGACACCGACGCCGTGGAGCTGGTCGAGGACCGCTCGCACGGCATGGTGCGCACCGAGGTCCGCTGTGCCCGCTGCGGCTCCCACCTCGGGCACGTGTTCGAGGGTGAGGGGTACCCGACGCCCACGGACCAGCGGTACTGCATCAACAGCATCTCGCTGACGCTGCAGCCCGCCGAGGACTGACCGGATCCGTCAGGGGGCCTCGCGGTGCGCCCCGTCCGCACCGCCCAGCGGCAGCCGCACGGTGAACACCGTCACCCCCGGCTCGCCGCTCAGCTCGACGTCGCCGCCGTGCGCCCGCACCAGCGACCGGGCGACAGCGAGGCCCAGCCCGCTGCCGCCCCGGTCCCGGCTGCGGGCCTTGTCGACCCGGTAGAACCGGTCGAAGACCCGCTCCCGGTCCTCCGCCGGGACACCGGGACCCGTGTCGGCGACCCGCACCAGCGCCGAACCGCCGCCGGTGGAGACCGCGACCGACACCCGGGTGCCGGCCGGGGTGTGCACGGCGGCGTTGGTGAGCAGGTTGTCGAGCACCTGCCGCACGCGCTGCGGATCGAGCCGCAGGACCAGCGGGCCGGCGCCGGCCGTCACCGCCAGCGGATGGTCCGGGTGGCTCGCCCGGAACGCGTCGGCGGCCTGCTGGACCAGCTCCGCCAGGTCCGTGTCCGCCGTCCGCAGCGGCGTCTCCACCTCCGCCGCGTCCAGCCGGGCGAGCAGCAGCAGATCGTCGAGGAGCACTCCCATCCGGGCGGCCTCCGCCCGCAGCCGGGCCAGGTGCCGGTCGCGTTCGGCGGGCTCGTTGGCGGCGGCGTACTGGAACAGGTCCGCGTAGCCGCGTACCGACATCAGCGGGGTGCGCAGCTCGTGCGAGGCGTCCGCGACGAACCGGCGCAGCCGCAGCTCCGCCTCCGCGCGCACCGCGAGGGAGTCGTCGATGTGCTCCAGCATCGTGTTGAACGCGGTGCGCAGCTCCGTCACCTCCCGGCCGCCGTCCCGCCCGTCCGCGCGCAGCGGCAGCCGAGCCGCCGACTCGGTCAGGTCGTGCGAGGCGATGCCGTGCGCGGTGCGCGCCATGTCGCTCAGCGGCTGCAGCCCGCGCCGCAGCATCCGCCGCCCGAGCACCACCAGCGCCAGCAGCGCGAGCGCGAACACCACGACCTGCACCGTGACCAGTTGTCCGACGGTCTTCTCGATGTCCTCCACGGGTGCGGCGCTCACCAGCACCACCCCCGGCTCGACCTCGCAGCCGCGCAGCCGGTAGGTGCCCTCCCCGCGGATGCGCGCGGTGCGCGTCAGGTCGGTGTCGGAGCGTGCCATCGCCCGTGCCAGGTCGGCCAGGGCACGGGTGTCCTCGGGCACGTCGGAGGGCCGGCGCAGGCTGACCGCGTCACCGGAGACGTCGTACACCGCCGTGTACCAGCCGTAGTACGGCTTCCGCCTGACCGTGCCGTGCGCCGCCGCGTCCTTGGCCTGCACGGCCTGGATCAGCTTCAGCTGGTCGCCCAGCTGCCGCTCCAGGTAGTCGTGCATGTACGTGGTGAGCGCGGTGCCGACGACCGCGAAGACCGCGAGCGACAGCACCCCGAGGCCCAGCGCCAGCCGGGTGCCGAGGCGCACCCTCCGGTAGGTGTCCCGCAGCCGCAGCCGCCGCAGCCGCCGCAGCCACGCCCTCACTCGGCGGCCCGCCGGATCACGTACCCGAAGCCCCGCACCGTCTGGATCAGCGGCGCACCGGTGTCGTCCAGCTTGCGCCGCAGCCGGCTCACCACCAGCTCCACCACGTTGGAGCGGCCCCCGAAGCCGTACTCCCACACGTGGTCCAGGATCTGCGCCTTGGTCAGTACGGTCGGCGAGCGGCGCATCAGGTAGCGCAGCACCTCGTACTCGGTCGGCGTCAGCGACAGCAGCCGTCCACCGCGCCGCACCTCGCGGGTGTCCTCGTCCATCGTCAGGTCCGCCACCCGCAGCACCGACCGCTGGTGCCCCGGCCCGGTGCTGCGCCGCAGCACCGTGCGCAGCCGGGCCATCAGCTCCTCCACCGCGAACGGCTTGATCAGGTAGTCGTCCCCGCCCCGGGTCAGCCCCGCCACCCGGTCGGCGACCCCGTCCCGCGCGGTGAGGAACACCACCGGCACCATCGTCCCGGAGCGCCGCAGCCGGTCCAGGACGCCGAAGCCGTCGACGTCCGGCAGCATCAGGTCGAGCACCACGATGTCCGGGCGGAACTCGGCGGCGCGGCGCAGCGCCTCCTCACCCGAGTTGGCGGTGACCGCCTCCCAGCCCTCGTAGCGGGCGACCGTCGCCACCAGGTCGGCTATCGGCGGGTCGTCGTCCACGACGAGGAGTCGTACTTTTTCCACCCGCCCATACTGCGGCACACCGTGCCCGGCGCCAGAGGCGGTGCGCCCTCACATCTCGATCGATAAAAACTTGAAAGTTGACCGACAGGGAATCGACAGCGCCTGTGACCAAGCTCGGAACCCCAGGACCCGATCAAGGAGTTTCCGGCGTGCCAGCTGTCCCACCGCCTCCCGCACCCCCCACCGCGGGGCGACGCCCCGAAGCGGTGGCGCGCATCGGCCTGTACGGCCTGCTCGCCGCGAACGCGGCGGCGGTGGCCGTCTTCTTCGTCCGGGCGGGCTTCGGCGTCAACGCCCTCCTCCTGCTGGGCCGTCTCACCGGCCTGTACGCCGCCCTGCTGATGGCGTTCCAGCTGCTGCTGGTGGCCCGGCTGCCCTGGCTGGACCGCCGGATCGGCATGGACCGGCTGACGCTGTGGCACCGCTGGACAGGCTTCGGACTGCTGTGGACGCTCCTCGGCCACGCGGTCTTCATCACCTTCGGCTACGCCGAGATGTCCTCCATGGACCCGGTGGACCAGCTCGTCGACCTCGCGGGGACCGTCGAGGGCGTGCTGCGCGCGGTCGTCGCGCTGGCGCTGATCCTCGTCGTGGGCGCGGTCTCGGCCCGCCGTGCGCGACGCCGCCTCGCCTACGAGACCTGGCACTTCGTCCACCTCTACACGTACGTCGCCGTGGTCCTGGCCTTCACCCACCAGGTCGCCGCGGGGTCCACCTTCACCGCGTCCCCCGCCGCCACCGCCTACTGGTACGGACTGTGGGGCGCCGCCCTCGCCGCGGTGTTCGCCGGCCGGCTGGTCCTGCCGCTGTGGCGGAACCGGCGCCACCGGCTGCGGGTCACGGCCGTCGTCCCCGAGAACGACCAGGTGGTCTCCGTCCACATCACCGGCCGCGACCTGGACCGGCTGCCCGCCCGGGCCGGCCAGTTCTTCCTGTGGCGGTTCCTGACGAAGGACCGCTGGTGGCAGGCGAACCCGTTCTCCCTGTCCGCCGCGCCCGACGGCCGCACCCTGCGGCTCACCGTCAAGGCGGCCGGCGACGGCAGCGCGGCCCTGCGCCACCTCGAGCCCGGCACCCGTGTCTTCGCCGAGGGCCCCTACGGCGCCTTCACCGCCCTGCGCCGCACCCGCCCGGACGTCCTGCTCATCGCCGGCGGCGTCGGCGTCACCCCGATCCGGGCCCTGCTGGAGGAGCTGCACGGGCACGCCGTCGTCCTCTACCGGGTGAACACGGAGGCCGACGCCGTCCTCCACGACGAGCTGCGCGAACTGGCCCACGCCAAGGGCGCCGAACTCCACCTGGTCACCGGCCCGTCCGTGCCCGACCGGCTCGCCCCCGGCGAACTGTCCCGCCTGGTGCCCGACCTCACCGACCGGGACGTCTACGTCTGCGGCCCGCCCGGCATGACCGCCGCGGTCCTGCGCGGCCTGCGCGAACTGGGCGTACCGAGGCGGCAGATCCACCACGAGCGCTTCAGCCTGGCCGGATGACGGACGCGGGACGAACGAGGGGAACGAGGAGAACACCGTGAAACGAGCACTGCCCGTCCTGGTCCTGAGCGCCGCCGCACTGATCCCGGTCTGGCGTCACACCCCGCCGGCCCCGGAGCCGGCGGTCGCCGGACCCGCGCCCGCCCCCTCGGCGTCCACCTCCCCGGGCGGCACCACCCGGATCGTGGCCGGTCCCACCGTCGACACCGAGAAGGGCCCCGTGCAGGTCGAGGTCACCCTCGACGGCGACCGCATCAGCGCCGTGCGGATGCTCCGGCAGCCGGACCACCCGCAGACCACGGCCGCCGTGCCGGTGCTGATCGAGGAGACGCTGGAGGTCCAGAGCGCCGACGTCGACACGGTCTCCGGCGCCACCGTCACCAGCGACGGCTACCGGCAGTCCCTGCAGGCCGCCCTCGACGCACAGGGCTCCTGACGTGCGGCGCGTCGAACACGTCATGGGCTTCCCGGTGTCGCTGCGCATCGACGACGAGGGGTTCGCCGTGGCCGCGGCGGACGACCTCTTCGCCTGGCTGCGCGAGGTCGACGCCCGCTTCAGCCCGTTCCGCGAGGACAGCGAGGTCTCCCGGCTGGACCGGGGCGAGCTGGACCCGGACCGGCTCAGCCCCGGACTGACCGAGGTCCTCGCCCTCTGCGAGCGGTACCGGACCGCCACCGGGGGCGCGTTCGACGCACGGCTGCCGGGCCGGCGCCTCGACCCGTGCGCGGTGGTGAAGGGCTGGTCGGTGCAGAAGGGCGCCGAGCTGCTGCGGGCGGCGGGAGCGCGCCGGTTCTGCCTCAACGCCGGCGGTGACGTGGTCGCCGTCGGCGGGCCGTGGCGCGTGGGCGTACGGCACCCGGAACACGCCGGCCGGCTGTGCACCGTCGTGGAGCTCACCGACGGCGCGGTCGCGACCTCCGCGCGCTACGAACGCGGCGACCACGTCGTCGACGGCCGCACCGGCCGCCCGGCCACCGGCCTGCTCGCCCTGACCGTCACCGCCCCCACCCTGACGGAGGCGGACGCGGTCGCCACGGCGGCCTTCGCCCTGGGCCCGGAGGGTGTCGCGTGGGCCGCCGCGCGCCCCGGCTGCGAGGTCTTCGCCGTGACGGCGGACCGGCGGGTCGTGCGGTCGCCGGGCTTCCCGGCGGCGGGTGCGGCGGGGGAGGCGGTGCAGCCGCCCGCCGCAGCGCCGTGGTGCGGTCGAACTGGCGCAGGTCCTGGCCCGGCACGGCCGGGGCGACGAGGCGATCGCGGCCGGGGCAGGGACGCCGCAGCGTTCCTTCAACAGGGCACGTCCGAGCCGGTCACACCTGTCCGGACAGGCACCTTCTCCACCGAGCCCCCGTTCCGACGCCACCCTCTTCGGGCCACACCCCCCTGACGAACCCTGTGCCGAACCTGTCCGCCACAGGAACAGCGGAGCGCCGGGGGTTCCGGCTCACTCGTCGATCGACGTACCGAAGCGCGCGTCGGTACCGGAAGCGCCGAGCGACGAGTGAGCCTCCGCCGTACGGCCACGATCCGGTGCTCACCGTCCCGGTCGTGGAGGCGGCAGGCCACCAGACCGCCCCGTCGTCGGTGTTCTCGCCGGGTGCCGTGGCCGGCAGCCCGGAGCGGCCGTCGGCGTCCGTGTCGGCGGGCCGGACCTGTCCGCCCCGGCGGTCCCCCTTCTCCGCCGTGCCGGACACGCCCACGGCCAGATCGGCGTAACCGTCACCGTCGATGTCGGCGAGTGGCTCTGTTCACGAGAACCGGTTCTCGTGAACAAAGCCGACGGGCCAGTTCCGCGCTCCGCGGAGTCGATGCCGCTGTTGACGCCGGCCGCACCGCGGTGCGGCCGCTCTGGTGGGGACGCGGCTCGCGTTCCAGCCCGTCGTGGCGGAGTTCCCTGCTGGGAAGGTTGACGCCGAAGCCTACGAACCGTCAGGCCGAGGCCCCACTGTCGAGGACCAGGTCGGCGCCGACCGCCGCGCCGGCTGCGGGCGAGGCGAGGTAGAGCACCGCGGCCGCCACTTCTTCGGCTTCCGCGACCCGGCCGAGCGGGTTTTCCGTCTTCACTCGCTCGGCGCGGTCGGCCTCGGTCTCGCCGGGCCGCAGCGACATGGGGGCGGCGGAGGCGCCGGGGCTGACGGCGTTGACGCGGATGCCCTGGTGGATGTGGTCGAGAGCGGCGGCGCGGGTCAGCGCGGAGACCGCCGCCTTGGACGTGATGTAGGCGGCGACGTTCGGGATCCGCAGGTGTGCGCCCAGGTTGGAGGAGATGTTGACGATGGCGCCGCCACCGTTCTCCCTCATGTGCGCGATCTCGTGCTTCATGGCCAGCCAGACGCCGGTGACATTGGTTCGCAGCACCGCGTCCCAGTCCTCCTCGCTCACCTCGCCGACGGGTACGGTGCCGCGGAGTATTCCGGCGTTGTTGACCGCGATGTCCAGTCCGCCGAAGCGGGCGACGCTCTCACGTACGAGGTTCTGGAGCTGGCCGGAGTCGGTGACATCGGCGGTGACGGCGGCGGCCGTGCCGCCGGTGGCCTCGACGAGACCGACCGTCTCGTCCAGGGAGGCCGCGGTACGTCCCGCGGCGACCACGGACGCGCCCTCGGCGGCGAAGGCGAGCGCGATTGCGCGGCCGAGGCCGGAGCCTGCGCCGGTGACGAGGACGGTTCTGCCGGTGAAGCGGTTCATCTCGGTGGCTCCCTTGAGTGATGGATTACTTGACGCGGTGGTTCAGGAGGGCCACGAGGGCCAGGCCGGCCCCCGTCGCGGCGAGCGACCAGGCGTCGCTGCCGAGCGTGAGTAGGATCGCGAACAGGACGGTCGGGCCGAATTCCATCGCGGTGTTCAGCACGCCGCCCGCGAGCCCGGTCTGCTGCTGCGGCACGCCTTCGGTGGCGAGCACGGCGGCTCCCGCGAAGGAGGCCGCCGTGCCGGCCGGCAGCAGCACGAGGCCCGGCAGCAGTCCATACCCGTATGAGATGTGGGCGTCGATCCCGGTGAGCGCGAGGAGGGCGAGCCCGCCCGCGCCTGTGCAGAGCCCGGCCGCTGTGACGGTTCGGGCCCCGTACCGGCCGATGAGCGGCCCTGCCGCCCGGCCCGAGGCGATCAGCGCGACAGCGAACGGTACGAACGCCGCCGAGGTCCGCAGCTGTGACCAGTCGCGCGCCTGCTGGAGGTGGAGCGAGAGGACCACGAAGGTCAGCGCGGTCCCGCAAGAGCTCAGTGCGATGGCCGCGAGAGCGAGGACCCGCCGCCGGTCGAGCAGGAAACGGGGCGGCAGCAGCGGGTCGCGGGCGCGGCGCTCGGCGTACCGGAAAGCGGCCAGCAGCGCGGCCCCGCAGAGCAGCGGCACGAGCACGCCGGCCGACGACCAGGGGAGGGTGTCGGTGACGACGAGTCCGTAACTGGCGAGGGTGATCCCGGCGGTGGCGAGCAGGGCCCCCGGCAGGTCGAGGGCCCTGCCCCGGCTCGGCGTGATGTCCGGCAGCAGCCGGAACGTGAGGGGGAGGGCTGCGAAGGCCACCACGAGTGGTACGGCGAAGGTCCAACGCCAGGACAACAGCGCTGAGATGACGCCGGAGAGCAGATTGCCCGCGGTCGCGCCGAGTACCGAGAGCCCGCCCCAGGTGGCCATCGCCCTGCCGTACGCGGGTGGGGAGGGGAAGACGGCTCGCAGCAAGGCCATGGCGGCGGGCGCGATCAGAGCCGCCCCCGCGCCCTGCGTGAAGCGCGCTGCGAGCAGTGTCCCGATGCCGGGGGCGAGCGGGGCGGCGGCCGAGGCGGCGGCGAAGAGGACCAGGCCTGCGGTGAGGGCACGCCGCCCGCCATAGCGGTCCGCGAGGCGTCCGCCGAAGAGCAGCAGCCCGGCGAAGGTCAGTCCGTAGGCGGCGCTGAGCAGGATCAAGTCGGCGCGGCGCAGGCCTAAATCGCGCCCGATGAGGGGAAGCGGTATGGCGAGCGCAGCGAGCGTGAAGATCAGCGTGGTCTGGACGCCACCGAGGAGGATGAAGGCGTATCGCTGCCGCATAGCGGCGACGCGGGCAGCGCCCGTGGCGGTCATGCCGACCTCCTGATATTTGACTGATCGGTTCATTATTTGGGCATGCGGAAGAAAGCCGGTGGTTCCGGTGAGTGTGAGTCAGTCCAGCAGGGCCAGGGCCTGTTCGGTCGCGTCCCGCACCCGGGCGGGATCGTTCGACGCCTTACCGATGATCCGTACCCCCTGCAGCAGGACGAGCAGCATGCGGGCCAGCGCACGCGGATCACGGCCCTCGGGCAGCTCGCCCTGAGCCCGGGCGCGTACGAGCGCGGAGTGCAGCAGGGTCTCGACATGCTCCCAGCTGAGCTCGACCCGGCGGGCCGCCGCAGGGTCGTGCGGGGCCAGCTCGGCTGCCGTGTTGGTGACGAAACAGCCGTTCAGCCGGCCTTCCGGGGAGGCGGCCTCTGCGGCGAAGCGACGCACCACCGCCCGCACCGCAGGCAGTGCGGGGCCCGGCTGGGACAACTCGGCGAGGAGAGCCGGGTCGCGCGTCTCGGCGTACCGGTCCATGGCCTTCAAATACAGCTCGTGCTTGCTGCCGAAGGTCGCGTAGATGCTGGCGCGGCCGATGCCGAGGTGCTCGACGAGGTCCGTTATCGACGTCGCTTCGTAGCCGCGCCGCCAGAACAGTTCAAGGGCCGACTGCAGCGCGGCGTCCGGATCGAATTCCTTGGTCCTGGCCACGTCGAAGACCATAGACGCATATGGAACGACCGGTCAAATAACCGCGCACCGTGGCCGGACACGGTGCAGCGGATCGGGGCCGGCCCGGCAGTCCCTCTGTCTCCGGTTCAGCCCAGTCCGCAACGATCGAGTGCGGCACGGACTTGGTTGAGCCCTGCGACTCTCCAGTGGTCCCGGTCGGGCATGTGGTCGTCTCGGCGCCAGCGCCAGGCGGAGGACATCGCCCAGTCCAGGGCGCGGCATCGGTGGATCAGGTCGTGGTCGGCCCCCGCGCAGTGCTTTGCCACTTCTTCGGGTGTGTGGGCGAGGCCGAACTCGATCGGTCCTCGGCAGCACGTGGCGAGGTCCACGAGGAGCGGCCCCCTCCTTGTGTTCAGAAGGTTGCCCGGATGCGGCTCGCCGTGCAACAGCTGGCCGTCGGCTTTGCCGACGCTGATCGCGGCGCTTCAACCGGTGAGAGTGTTGCCGAGGAGTTCCCGGTCTGAATCGGGCAGTTCGGGGGACCGGTCCCGGTCGTTCACCTCTCTCAGTGCCACGGCGACCCGATCGGTGAAATGCGGTGCGTCCAGACCGATCTGCCGCAGGGCGGCGTGGTGCCGCGTGAACGCGTCCGCGTGGTCGGCCGGCGCGATCTCTGATCCCACGGGCTCGTAGTAGGTCCAGAGCGAGATGGCGAAGGTGTCACGCGAATGGACCCGGGGGGCGACACGAGGGTCGAGCTCGGCCATCGGAGCGTCGACGTCGGCGAGGCGGCGAGCAACCTCTACTTCGAACGCGGAATCAGCCAGATGCCCCGAAGGCGCGACCCGAGCCAGGACGTCGCAAGGGACCAGGCGCAGCGCGACGCGGTCCGAGTTGTGGATGACGACCACATCGTCGACCTGAAGGCCCAGCTCCGAAGCGGTCGCCCGTGCTGCCTCAACTGCCCGGCGGAGTTCCGGCGGCTCCATACAGTCCTCCCTCATCGTTGTGTACACATACCTGTCTGGGGACAGCAGGGCGGTTTGATGTGTTCTTCCTGGTTGCGCGGCCGCGGGATTCCCAGGTCCACGGGGACCCGGCGTGTGAGTCGTGCGGCATCTGCCTGCTTGGGCCGGAGGGGGGTGGGTGACATGTCGGTTCCTTCGATCTCGCCGAACCGTTGCTCCTCGTGGGCCCTCTTGCGTCTCGGTCGGCGATTCTTCTCCGACTCGGCGAGCCCGGGCGACATCTCTGTGCTGACCTGGAGCATGGGGCGTCGGATGCGGGCGCGCTGGTGCCGGCAGGGTGATCCGCAGAGGCGAGCGCAGTTGCCGAGTTCGGCCTTGCGCTTGTCGAAGTGCTCTCGAACTCCGCCCGTTCCCCGGGTGTGACGTCGGTGTGCTCGCCCTCGGGACGCAGGACTCGGCGGTGGTTGAGGAACTCCTGGTAGTGCTTGACGATGTCCTCGGCGAAGACCGCGACGTAGCCCTGAGCGGTCTGCGGATTCAGGTGTCCGAGCAGGGCCGCGCCGATGTGGATCGGCAGGCCGCCGTCGACGATGTCGGTGGCGAAGAGCCGACGGAGGTCGTGGGGGAGCGAACCTGGTGCCCGCGAAGGCCGGGTTGGTCCCGGCGATCTCTTCGCGGCGGCGTCCGATCGTGTTGAGGACCGTGGCCGGGGCGGTGACGCCCCGGACGGTGCCCGGCTGTCGCTGGAAGAGGGACAGCTCAGTGGGCATCGGGACGCCCCGCTCGTATGGGTGAATGCCGAGGTGGGTGAGTTCGACAAGGTCATCATGCGCATGTCGAAGATCGAGGAGATCGAGCGCCGGCCCGCGGCGCTTCCCGAACGCGCCCCGGTGCCCGTCCCGGTGGCGACACGGGCGTCCGGCGCTTCGAGGTGCTCCTCAGGGGCGCCGTCTAGACTCGACCGGCGTCAGATCGTCAGGCCCAGGCCAGAGCCGTCCGCCCACCGGAAGGGTGTTCCGCGTCTTGATACGGATCGATTCAGTCACGAAGCGGTACCCGGACGGCACGGTGGCGGTCGACCGGCTGTCGCTGGAGATCCCCGACCGCTCGATCACCGTCCTCGTCGGACCCTCGGGGTGCGGCAAGACGACCACCCTCCGCATGGTCAACCGGATGGTCGAGCCCACCGAGGGAACGATCCTGCTCGACGGCGAGGACATCCAGCGGCAGCCGGTCACCGCCCTGCGCCGCTCCATGGGGTACGTCATCCAGAACGCCGGGCTCTTCCCGCACCGTACGATCGTCGACAACATCGCCACCGTGCCCCGTCTGCTCGGCTGGGGCAGGCAGCGGGCCCGGGAGCGGGCGGCGGAGCTGATGGAGCGGGTGGGCCTGGACCCCTCGCTGGCCAAGCGGTACCCGTACCAGCTTTCCGGCGGACAGCAGCAGCGCGTCGGCGTGGCGCGGGCGCTCGCCGCGGACCCGCCGGTACTGCTGATGGACGAGCCGTTCTCCGCCGTCGACCCCGTGGTGCGCAAGGGACTGCAGGACGAACTCCTGCGCATCCAGGACGAGCTGGGCAAGACCATCGTCTTCGTCACCCACGACATCGACGAGGCGATCAGGATCGGCACCATGGTCGCCGTACTGCGCGAGGGCGGGCGGCTCGCCCAGTACGCGCCGCCCGCCGAACTGCTGTCGAACCCCGCGGACGGCTTCGTCGAGGACTTCCTCGGCGCCGACCGCGGCATCCGGCGGCTGTCTCTCTTCCCCTCCGCCGCACTGGAGCTGACCACCGACGCCGTGATCCCGGCCGACGCCCCCGCCGTACGGATCGCCGCCGCCGAGGCCCCCCACCTCCTGGTCACCGACGCCGACGGCCGCCCGCTCGGCTGGGCGGAGCGTGACGAACTGACCGCCGGCGACATCCGCACGGACCGACTGCTGCCGTACGGGCGGCCGTTCGTGCCCGGCGCCGACTCCCTGCGGGTCGCCCTCGACTGCGCCGTGCTCTCGCCCGTCGGCCGGGCGGTCGCCGTGGACGGCCACGGCCGGGTGACCGGCGTCGTCTCCCAGCAGTCCATCGGCGAGGCCATCCGCGCCGCCCACACGGCCGGCCGCGCCGACGAGGAGAAGGTCGCGGGATGACCGGCTTCTTCGACATCCCCAGCGACCTCCAGCACAGTTGGGCCGGGCTGATCGGCCTGCACATGAGGGAGGCCCTGCTGCCGGTGGCCGCCGGGCTGCTCCTCGCACTGCCGATCGCGCAGCTGTGCGGGCGCTTCCGCTGGCTGTACCCACCCGTGCTCGGCCTGACGACCGTGCTGTACGCCGTCCCCTCCCTGGCGTTCTTCGTCGTCCTCATCGACTACACCGGCCAGACCGAACTCACCGTGATGATCCCGCTGGCCCTGTACGGCCTGGTCGTCCTGGTCCCGGCCATCGTCGACGGCGTGCGCTCGGTGCCGGAGGAGACCCTCGCCGCGGCCACCGCCATGGGCTTCGGCCCCGTACGCCGTTACCTCCAGGTGCAGTTGCCGATCGCCGCACCCGCCGTCATCGCCGGACTCCGGGTCGCCACCGCGTCCAGCATCTCCCTGGTCAGCGTCGGCGCCCTGATCGGCAACCAGGGCGCCCTCGGCAACCTGCTCGCCGCCGCGCAGAAGTACGACCGACCCGAACTCGCGGTGAACGCCGTGGCCACGATGGCCGCCCTGGCGATCCTGTGCGACGTCCTGCTGGTCGCGCTGCGGGTGCTGCTGACGCCGTGGATGCCGCGCGGCGGCACCCGTGCGAAACCCGCCGTGCGGCGGGCGGAGACCACCCCGCAGGGGGCGGTCCGGTGAACGTCCTCCACTTCGTCAACGCCTTCTTCAGCGACAGTGCCCACTGGCACGGCTACGACGGCATCCCGCAGCGCTTCCGGGAACACCTCCAGTACTCCCTGCTGGCCCTCGCCGTCGCCGCCGCCGTCGGGCTGCCCGTCGGCCTGCTGACCGGTCACACCGGACGCGGCGGCAACGCGCTCGCCTTCATCGCCAACGCCGCCCGCGCGCTGCCCAGTTTCGGTCTGCTGGTGCTGGCCGTCCTGCTGATCGGCTTCGGGCTGCTGCCCGTCATGGTCCCGCTGGTCGTGCTGGCCGTCCCACCGATCCTGGTGACCACCTACGAGGCGGTCCGCTCCGTCGACCCCGCCCCCGTGGACGCCGCGCGGGGCATGGGCATGCACGAGTCGCGGATCCTCTTCCGGGTCGAGGTGCCCGTGGCGCTCCCGCTGATCCTCAGCGGCCTGCGCTCCGCGGCCGTCCAGATCGTGTCGACGGCCACCATCGCCGCGTACGTCAGTCTGGGCGGGCTCGGCCGGTACATCATCGACGGGCTCTACCAGCGCGACTACGAGAAGGTGGTCGGCGGCGCCACCCTGGTGGCCGTCCTGGCGCTGCTCACCCTCGCGGTGTTCTGGGCGGTGGGACGACTGGCGGTCTCCCCCGGGGTGCGCAGACGCTGATGTGCGAGCGGATGTGCGGCAAACGTGATCCGGACGTTCTTGACTCGCCGTGAGCGGCTGGATTGGATCGGCGAATGACTTCCACCGCGCAGAGCAGCAGGTCCAGGACGAGGCACACCGGCGCGGCGGCCGCCGCGTTCACCGCCGTGGCGGTGCTGCTCGCGGGCTGTTCCTCCTCCGGCGACACCTCGGACAACCCCCTCGACGGAGGGAAGGCCGAAACCGGCACCGTCGTCGTCGGCTCCAACAACTTCGCCGAGAGCACCCTGCTCGCCGACATCTACGGCGAGGCCCTCCGCGCCGCCGGCCTCAAGGTCGACTACAAGCACAACATCGGCAGCCGTGAGACGACGTACGGCCTGATGAGGAACGGCTCCCTCACCGTCCTGCCGGAGTACAACGGCTCCCTCCTCGCCTACCTCGACCCCGAGGCCGGGCAGGAGTCCGCTCGGGCCGTGAACGAGGCCGTCAAGGCAAAGCTGGACACGTCGCTGACCCTGCTGGAGTCCTCGCCCGCCGAGGACAAGGACTCGGTCGGCGTCAACGCCGAGACGGCGAGGAAGTACGGTCTCACCGACGCATCGACCCTCGCCGACCTCAAGGACGCCGCTCCGGAGCTGGTGATCGGCGGCTCGCCCGAGTTCCAGACCCGGCAGCAGGGACTGAAGGGCCTGGAGACCGTCTACGGCCTGAAGTTCAAGTCGTTCAAGGCGCTCGACGCGGGCGGCCCGCTCACCCGGGCGGCGCTCAGCAGGAACGAGGTCCAGGCCGCGGACGTCTTCACCACCGACCCCGCCATCGTCAAGGAGAAGTTCGTCGTCCTGAAGGACCCGGAGAACCTCTTCGGCTTCGCCAACGTCACCCCGCTGGTGTCCAAGGAGGGGCTGCCCCGGGAAGGCGTGGAGGCGCTGAACGCGGTCTCCGCGAAACTGGACACCGAGACCCTCCTCGACCTGGACGCCCAGGTGCAGCTGGAGAAGAAGGACCCGCTGGACGTGGCGAAGGCCTGGCTGAAGTCGGCCGGCCTGGACTGAGCCCGCCCGGGGCGCGGCCGGCGGGCCGCGCCCCGGAGGCCGTTCACCGCGCCGGGGCCGCCTGCGCGATCAGCCGGTCGATCAGCGCGATCAGCACGTCCCGGCACGACTCCCGCTCCCGCGCGTCGCACAGCAGCACGGGCACGCCGTCCGGCAGCGCCAGCGCCTCCCGGATGTCCTCGACCGGGTACGGGTGCTCCCCGTGGAAGCCGTTGACGGCGATCACGAACGGGATGCCCCGGCGCTCGAAGAAGTCGATCGCGGCGAAACTGGTCTTGGGCCTGCGCACGTCCACCAGGACCACCGCGCCCAGGGCACCGACGGCCAGGTCGTTCCACATGAACCAGAACCGCTGCTGCCCCGGCGTGCCGAAGAGGTACAGCACGAGGTCGTCCGAGACGCTGATCCGGCCGAAGTCCAGGGCGACCGTGGTGGCGTGTTTCTCCTCGACGCCGTTCAGGTCGTCGACGTCCAGACCCGCCATGGTCAGCGGCTCCTCGGTGCGCAGCGGGGTGATCTCGCTGACCGAGCCGACCATGGTCGTCTTGCCCACGCCGAAGCCACCGGCGATCAGGATCTTGACCGTGTCGGGTGCCGGACGCCCGGCGGACGCCCGCGCGGTGGTGTCAGAGCCGGCCAAGGCCCTCCCTCACTTTCTGCAGCAGATCCAGGTCCACGGTGGTGCGGTCGACGGGACGCGGCGGGCGGACGGTGATCCGTCCCGCCTCCAGCAGGTCGCACAGCATGATGACGACCACGCTCATGGGCAGGTCGAGACGTGCGGCGAGCTCGGCGACCGCCATCGGCTCGGCGCACAGCCGCAGGATCCGGAGGTGCTCGGGCTGCGGCCGGGCCGCCCCCTCGGGCTGCGGATCCGCCGCCGTCACCGTCGTGATGAGCGTGAAGTCGGCACGGCTGGGCCGGGTCCGGCCACCGGTCAGGGTGAACGGTCGTACGAGCCGGCCCGTCGAGTCGCTTCCGCCCACCTCACGCGCCGGGGTCGACGGCCGGCCCCGCGATGTCCCGCGGGGCCGCGCTGAGGTGCTCGCCTATCTTCTTCACCAGCATGTTCATCTGGTACGCCACCACGCCGACGTCCGCGCCCGGACCGGTCAGCACCACCAGATGGGCGCCGGGACCGGCCGAGGTGAGGATCAGGTAGCTGTGCGCCATCTCGATGAGAGCCTGGCGCACCGGGCCGCCGCGGAAGTCCATGCTGACGCCCTTGCTGAGGCTCATCAGACCGGACGCGGTCGCCGCCAGGCGTTCCGCGTCGTCCCGCAGGAAGCCGGTGGACTTGCTCACCACCAGTCCGTCCTCGGAGAGCACCACGGCCTGGTTCACGTCGGCGACCCGCTCGACGAGTCCGGTCAGCAGCTGGTCCAGCTGGGTGTGGGTGGCGGGGGTGGGGCGTGTCATGGCGGTGTTCCTTCGTAAACGGTCGGCGGTCGGCGGTCAGCGGTCGGCGGGCGGATTCGGGGACTCGGCGGGAGCGGCGGGCACGTGCGCCGCCTCGTCCGCCCCGCCCGTGTCGTCCTGCGGTCCGGCCTCGTCGGTGTCGTCGTCCCGCGCCTGGGACGTGCCGCGCTGGAAGCCGGCGAGGGAGGAGGCGGCGTGTTCCGCGGTGAAGCCGCCGGAGTCGTCCTCGGCGTCCGGGACGGACTCCTCGCGGAGTTCGGCGGCCAGGCTGGTCTGCGGCACCCGGCGGGGGAGCGGGGTGAGCCCGTCCCGGCGGGGTGCGGGCACCGGTGCGGCCGGTGCGGGGGCGGCCCGGACGGCGGTCGCCGACCGGGCCGCCGCGGTCTGCTTCGCATCGGTGGTCACGGTCCCCTCGTGCCCGTCGTCCGCCCGGTCCTGCGCGCCCCCGGTGCGCGTCTCCCGCGGACCGCCGGACGGCGCGTCCCGCACCACGATCTCGTGCGGGACCAGCACGATCGCCGTCGTCCCGCCGTACGGCGAGGAGCGCAGGGTCACGGAGATGCCGTGCCGGTGCGCGAGTTGGGAGATCACGAACATGCCGAGCCGGAGGTCGTCGGCGAGCGCCACCACGTCGAACTGCGGCGCCTTGGCCAACTGGGCGTTCAGGGAGGCGTAGTCGCCGTCCGACATGCCCAGGCCCCGGTCCTCGACCTCGACGGCGAGGCCCTTGGCCACCATCGCCGCCCGCACCGTGACGGGACTCGGCGCCGGCGAGTACACCGTCGCGTTGTCGATCAGCTCGGCCAGCAGGTGGATGACGTCGGCCACCGCGGGCGGGGCGAGCGACACCTCCTCCTCGGTGAACACCTCCACCCGCTGGTACTCGGCGACCTCCCCGACGGCGCTGCGCACGATGTCGATCAGCGCGACCGGCTCGCTCCACGTGCGGCCGGGGCGCTCACCGCTGACGATGACCAGGTTCTCTTCGTACCGGCGCAACTGGCTCGCCGTGGAGTCCAGTTCGTACAGTCCCTTGAGGACCTCGGGGTCGGTGTGCCGACGCTCCAGCGCGTCGAGCTTGCTGAGCTGGAGGTTGACCAGGTTCTGGCTCTGCCGCGCGATGCCGAGAATGACCTTCTGGAAACCGCGCCGGGTCTCGGCGAGTTCGATCGCGGTGTGCACGGCCGTGCGCTGCGCGGTGTTGAACGCCTGTGCGACCTGGCCCAGTTCGTCGTGTCCGTAATCCAGCGGGGTCGTCGCCGACTCCGCGTCGACCTTCTCGCCCCGCTCCAGCCGGGCCACCACATCGGGCAGCCGCTCCTCGGCCAGGCCGAGGGTGGCCACCCGCAGGCCGCGCAGCCGACGGGACAGCGAGCGGGTGATGCGCCAGGACAGGCCGACGCACAGCAGCAGCGCGAGCAGTCCGGCGGCGCTCAGGGAGGCGGCCGTCAGCAGCAGGCTGCGGGCCTCGTCGGCGCTGCGGGTGAGCAGCGCGTCGGTCTGCTGCCGGATCATGGCGGCGTACTGCGGGGAGACCCGGTCCATGGCCTCGTTCCACCGCTCCCGCAGGTCCGGCAGTTCGACGGTGCGGTTCTCGCCGGTGGGCGCGGTCGCCAGCACCTGGTCCTCGACCGCCTCCAGGGCACGCCACTCGGAGCTCTGCAGGATCTGCTCGGTCCGGGTCTTGGCCTCGCCGTGCAGGGAGGGCATGACCTGGTCGTTGACCAGCCAGCGGCGGGTGTGCACCAGCTCCGCGAACTCGCCCCAGCCCTCCGCGTCCAGACGCCCGGAGGGCCAGGCGAGGGTGAGCCGTGCGTCCTCCTCGGAGACCAGTTCCGCCGCGTGCTCCAGTGAGACCAGGGGGCCGGCCTGCGAGGTCAGGTCTCCGTCGTCGACCTGGGAGAGTTCCCGGAAGGCGTGGATCTGGTCGTCGATGATCGAGGTGTACTGGTCGAGTGCCTGCTCGGCGGTGATGTCGCTGGGCGCGTCCACCTGGTCCCGGTAGTACTCCAGGCTGCCCACCGAGCCGAGCACCCCGTACATGCGGTCCGAGATGCGCGCCGGCGCCTCGGCGATCGCATCCGCCTGACCGGTCAGTTCCGCCACCGCGTCGTCGGTCTTCCTGCGCTGGGCCTCCAGGGCGGTCCGGGGGGTGTCCGGCTCGGCCAGCCATGCGGCGGTCAGCCGGCGCTCCTGCTGCAACGCCAGCGTGGCGTGCGTGCCCATCGCGCCGGTCGACCGGCTCAGTTCCGTCTGGGAACGCAACTGCAGCCCCTCGGAGAACATCTGGATCGTCGTCAGGCCCCATATGCCGGCGAGGGTGACGCCGGGCACCAGGGCGAGGAGGAACAGCGAGAGACGTATGGAGCCGAGACGGCGCCGGGCACCTGTCCGTGGAGACATCGTGGTCCTAGAGCGGTCGGGTGGTGGGAGGAGTACGCACGGGCGGGCCCGTCAGCGGGTTCCGTCGGCGGCGAACCCGGCGACCGAGTCCGCGTTGGCCTTCGTGACGAACGCGGGCCCGGTGAGCACGGGCGCGACCCCGCCGCCGCTGATGTTGCCGTTGGTCCGGTACAGCCACAGCGCGTCGACGGCGAGGTAGCCCTGGAGGTAGGGCTGCTGGTCGACGGCGAACTGGACGTTGCCGCCGCGCACGGCGTCCACCAGGTCCTCGTTGAGGTCGAAGGTGACGACGCCGGCCTCGCTGTCCGCCTCCGCGACGGCCTCGACCGCGGTGAGCGCGAAGTCCGCCCCGTTGGTGACCACCTCGTCGATGGTCTGGTCCTGCCGCAGCCGGGCGGCGATGATGCCGGAGACGGCGCGCATGTCGGTGCCGTCCACGTAGAGGTTCTCGGTCGTCCCGCCGAACGCCTTCCTCACGCCGGCGCAGCGGGCCTCCAGAGCGACGTTGCCCCGCTCGTGGACGACGCACAGGGCGTGCTCGGCCTTCAGCTCGTCCAGCTTGTCGCCGACGGCCCGGCCCGCCAGGCTCTCGTCCTGGCCGAAGAACTCCAGCAGCCCCGCCGGCTTCCAGGCGTCGATACCGGAGTTGAGCCCCACCACGGGGATGTTCGCGGCCCGCGCCTCGTTGACCGGGCCCTTCATGGCCGCCGGCTTGGCCAGCGTGAGCGCGATGCCGTCGACACCCTCGCGGACCGCCTCGCGGACCAGCTCGGCCTGCCCCGCCGGGTCCGGGTCGCTCACGTACGTCAGCTCGATGTCGTCCTTGGCGGCCGCCGCCTCGGCCCCCCTCTTCACCCGGTCCCAGAAGGCGTCGCCCTCGTCGCCGTGGGTCACCATCGTGACCTTGACCCGTCCGGCTCCGGAGCCGCTCGCGCCGCCGGAGCCCGAGGAGTCGTCGGCCGAGCCGAAGGCGGAGCAGCCGGCCGCCAGCAGACCGGCGGCAACTGCCAGCGCCGCCGGACGGCGTCGCGGGAGGCGGCGGGACGGGGGACGAGTGTTCATGAGGGGTGCGGACCTCGCTGTGCGGCCGAGCAAGAGCAGGGGGAGAGCGCCGACGGAACCACGGGGGGGCGTGCGCCGAACGGGTGACTCTCGCTGGGCCGGAGCCAACCCTGTGGGACCAGTGGACGTCAAGTGAACAGCCACGTGAAGTGAGGCGATGCTGCCGCATTGTGATGAACCGTGAACACGGTACGGCCGTTTCCCGCCGTCGAACCGAAGGGGCGGTACGGAACCGCCCCGGCCCGGATCGGGGCGGCGACCAGGCCCGGCGCCCGCGCGCTGCCCGGAACCTGCTCCGGCGGCTGCGGCGCGGGCCCGGCGGCCGCCGCCAGGGCCGTCCGGGCCGTCAGGGGTGGTACGCCGACGGGCTCCGCGCACTCCAGCACCAACCTCCTGTCCATCCCGCACAACGGCTCCGCGGTCGGGTCGCCGATCACCGCCGGGGGCCACAGCGGCAACGCGCCGTCCACCCTCCGGGCGGGCGTGGGCATCGCCCGCCCCTGGCGCGGTGCCCCGGTCGTCGACCTGATGGCGCCGGACGGGTTCGGTCCACCGCCCGAAGTCCGCGGCTTCTCGGGCTCCGCGGACGACGTGCGGACCACCTGCACGGTGAACGCGTCCGCCGAGACCGCGAACGGCACCCGGAAACCGCGGGTTCGGGACACGGCGTCCCACCACACCGGCCGGCTCGACGACCGGCGGCCGACCCTCCGATCCACCCCGGAGAGGGTGGGCCGACCGGTGCGGAGGGGGCGCCGGTCGGCCCGCCGTTCTCTTTTGCCCCCGCACCTGACACACTTAGATACCGGACGTGCCGTTTTCTTTTGGAGCGCGCGTTCGTTCTGCCCGATATGCTCAACTTCGGTGGGGTGCCCACGTGATGAGTATCGCCACAGTGTGAGATACCGTGTACCGGGCGTGAAAACAAACAGCATGACCCGTTCCTTTCCGGCTCAGGAGTTCAGGCGATGGCGAGGCAGGTACGCGCCGAGCAGACCCGTGCGACGATCATCACGGCCGCCGCCGAGTTGTTCGACCGACAGGGCTATGAATCGACCAGTCTCAGCGACATCGTCGAGCACGCCCAGGTCACCAAGGGGGCCCTCTACTTCCACTTCGCCGCGAAGGAGGACCTCGCCCACGCCATCCTGGAACTCCAGTCCGCCACCAGCCGCCGGCTGGCCAGGGACACCGAACTCCGGGGGCACACCTCCCTGGAGGCGCTGATGCGCCTCACCTTCTGCATAGCCAGGATGTCGGCCGAGGACCCCGTCCTGCGGGCCGGACTGCGGCTCGCCACCGGCGGCGCCCGGCCGCGCCCCCCGCTGAGCCATCCCTTCACCGAGTGGCTGGACATCGTCACGGCCCGGCTCCTGGGCGCCGTCAAGGAGTCCGACGTCCACCCGGACATCGACATCGACGTCGTGGCGCACTCCCTGGTCTGCTTCTTCGTCGGCACCCGCGTCGTCGGCCGCTCCCGTGAATCCGTCGCCCGGCAGCCCCGCCGTACGGCCGAGATGTGGCAGATCCTCATCCGGGGCCTGGTCCCCGTCACCCGACGCGCCCGCTACCTCAGCCTGGCCGCGCGGCTGGAGCGGGAGATCGCGCCGGTGTGACCCGCGGCGCGCGACGGCCGGCGCGCGTTACGGTGAGCCGCATGTCCGACCACCCCACCGCACCCGTCATCCGCGGCGACGAGCCCGGCACCTTCCCCCACGGAGTGCTGGCCGAGCGGCACCCGGCGATCATCCGGCAGGTGCGCGAGACCTTCCCGTACGGACCCGAGCAGCACCGCGCGCTCGACGTCCTGCTCGCCGACTGCACGGGGGGCACGATCGAGCCCCTCCCCGCCGACGCGCACGACCGGCGGCACTGGGAGTCCTGGGGGATGGACGCCCACGCCGGCCGCTCCTGGTACGAGGTGCCGTGGCTGTGGTCCGAGAGCTGGTTCTACCGCCGACTGCTGGAGGCGGTGGGCTACTTCGCCCCCGGCCCCTGGCAGGGCGTGGACCCGTTCCGCCCCTCCAAGCTCGCCGAACTCGACTCGCCCGCCACGGACGAGGAACTGGCCGCGCTCGACGACCTCGCCCGGCAGTCGGAGGACGAACGGGCCCGTGCCCTGCTGCACGGCTCCCTGTGGGGCAACCGTGCCGACCTCGGCTTCCGGTTGTCCGCCGAGGGCGCCGAGGAGACGGCCGCCGTCCCCGCCCTGGTGGCCGACGACAGCGAACGGCTGTGGCCGCTGCTCGGCGCCTCCGGCACCGGCGCCGGCACCCTGTGCCTGGTCGCCGACAACGCGGGCCGCGAACTCGTCCCGGACCTGCTGCTCATCGCCCACCTGTTGACGCACGGCCGGATCGCCCGGGCGGTGCTGCACGTCAAGCCGTACCCGTACTACGTGTCCGACGCCACCACCGCCGACGTCGTCGACGCGGTGCGCCGGCTCACCGGCGCCCAGGGCGCGGCGGCCGAGTACGGCCGCTGCCTGTGGGCCGCGCTCACCGACGGCCGGCTCGCCCTCCGCGCCCATCCGTTCTCCTGCGCGCCGCTGCCGTACGCGGACATGCCGGACGGCCTCCGCGCGGACTTCGCCGCCGCCGCGCTCACCGTCGTCAAGGGCGACCTCAACTACCGCCGCCTCGTGGGCGACCGGTACTGGCCCCCGACCACGTCCTTCGCGGAGGTCACCACGTACTTCCCGGGTCCGGTCGCCGCCCTGCGCACCCTGAAGTCCGACGTGGTCACCGGACTGACCGCCGACACCGAGGCGGTACTGGTCGCGGCGGAGGAGCAGCGCTGGCGCACCGGCGGCACCCACGCGCTGATCCAGGTCCGGACCTAGGATCCGCAACTCCCGTACGGGGCACGGTTCACGCGATGGTGTGATCATGCTCGGGCCGGTGGATGCCGCCACCGGGCCGCGGGTAGCTCCCGGCCATGACGCAGCCGTTCGAACTCCCGCACTTCTACCTGCCGCATCCCGCGCGGCTCAACCCGCACGTCGACGAGGCCCGCGCCCACTCGACCGGATGGGCGCGCGAGATGGGCATGCTGGAGGGCAGCGGGGTCTGGGAGCAGGCCGACCTCGACGCGCACGACTACGGTCTGCTCTGCGCCTACACCCATCCCGACTGCGACGGGCCCGCCCTCTCGCTCATCACCGACTGGTACGTGTGGGTCTTCTTCTTCGACGACCACTTCCTGGAGAAGTTCAAACGCACCCAGGACCGCGCCGCCGGCAAGGCCCACCTGGACCGGCTGCCGCTGTTCATGCCGCTCGACCCGGCGGCCGGGGTCCCCGCGCCGGAGAACCCGGTCGAGGCGGGCCTCGCCGACCTGTGGGCGCGCACGGTGCCGGCGATGTCCGCCGGCTGGCGCCGCCGGTTCGCCCTCGCCACCGAGCACCTCCTCAACGAGTCCCTGTGGGAGCTGTCCAACATCAACGAGGGGCGGGTCGCCAACCCCGTCGAATACATCGAGATGCGCCGCAAGGTGGGCGGCGCACCCTGGTCCGCCGGGCTCGTGGAGTACGCCACCGCCGAAGTGCCCCCCGCCGTCGCCGGGACCAGGCCGCTCAGGGTGCTGACGGAGACCTTCTCCGACGCCGTGCACCTGCGCAACGACCTGTTCTCCTACCAGCGGGAGGTCGAGGACGAGGGCGAGCTCAGCAACGGCGTGCTCGTCCTGGAGACCTTCTTCGGCTGCACCACCCAGGAGGCCGCCGACATCGTCAACGACGTCCTCACCTCGCGGCTCCACCAGTTCGAGCACACCGCGTTCACCGAAGTCCCCGCCGTGGCGCTGGAGAACGGGCTCACCCCGGCCGAGACCGCGGCCGTCGCGGCGTACGCGAAGGGCCTGCAGGACTGGCAGTCCGGCGGCCACGAATGGCATCTGCGCTCCAGCCGTTACATGAACGAGGGCGCACGGTCCGGTGCCCCCTGGCAGTCCCTGTCCGGCCCCGGGACGTCCGCCGCCGACGTCGGCGCCCTGCTCGCGGGCGCGGCGGCCGAGCGGCTGCGCGCCCACACGCACGTGCCGTTCCGGAAGGTCGGCCCGTCGATCGTCCCCGACATCCGCATGCCGTTCCCGCTGCGGCTCAGCCCCGCCCTCGACGGCGCGCGGCGGCACCTGCTGGAGTGGTCGCGCGAGATCGGCTTCCTCGGCGAGGGCGTCTGGGACGAGGACAAGCTCGCCAGCTGCGACCTCCCGCTGTGCGCAGCGGGCCTCGACCCGGACGCCACCCAGGAGCAGCTCGACCTCGCCTCCGACTGGCTGGCCTTCGGCACCTACGGCGACGACTACTACCCGCTCGTCTACGGCCACCGCCGCGACCTGGCCGCCGCGCGGCTGACCACGGCCCGCCTGTCGGCCTGCATGCCCCTGGGTCCCGAGGAGATCCCGCCGCCGCCCGTCAACGCCATGGAGAGGGCGCTGATCGACCTGTGGAGGCGTACGACGGCCGGTATGACGCCCGATGAGCGCCGTCCCCTGAAGTCGGCCGTCGACACGATGACCGAGGCCTGGGTGTGGGAGCTGTCCAACCAGATCCAGAACCGCGTCCCGGACCCCGTGGACTACCTGGAGATGCGCCGCGCCACCTTCGGCTCCGACCTCACCCTGGGACTCTGCCGCGCCGGGCACGGACCGGCGGTGCCGCCGGAGGTCTACCGCAGTGGTCCCGTCCGCTCCCTGGAGAACGCGGCGATCGACTACGCGTGCCTGCTCAACGACATCTTCTCGTACCAGAAGGAGATCGAGTTCGAGGGCGAGATGCACAACGCGGTCCTCGTGGTGCAGAACTTCTTCGGCGTCGACTATCCGACCGCGCTGCCCGTGGTACAGGACCTGATGAACCAGCGGATGCGCCAGTTCGAGCATGTCGTGGAGCACGAACTGCCCGTCGTCTACGACGATTTCGACCTGTCGGACGAGGCGCGGGCGATCATGGGGGGGTATGTGACGGATCTGCGGAACTGGATGGCGGGCATCCTCAACTGGCACCGGAACGTCGACCGGTACAAGGACGAGTACCTGTCCGGCCGGGTCCACGGCTTCCTCCCGAACCGCGTGCCGGCGCCGCCGGTCCTCGTCTGACGCCCGGCACCACCAGCACCGCCCGTACACAAGCACCACGAGCACCACCACCAGCACCGCCTGCACCACCAGCACCGCCTGTACTGCCGCCGGAGGCGAACCATGGAACAGACCGCGTTACGCCCCAGACCGATGCCCGGGGACGGGGGCGGCGGATCCGGGGACGGGCCGGGCTCCGGCCCGCCCGGCCGGCGCCCCGGGCGGCGGCGCGGGCGCCGGGTGGTAACCGCGGTGCTCGGGGCGCTGACCGGAGCGGTCCTGGTGCTCTCCGGGGCCGGGCTGGGGGCGGTGGGGGCCACGATCGCCGGCGCGGGCGGGCTCACCGGGCTGAAGCGGCAGGCGGGGGTGGAGTCCGCCGTCCCGGCCGCGTCGCCGCGGTCCGCCCCGTCCGAGCCGGTCGCCCGGCTCGGGGTGGAGGTGGCCGACGACGAAGGACCCGGGGCGCTGGTCGTCGGCGTGCACGTGCCCGGCCCCGGGGCCTCGGCCGGTCTCGCACGCGGCGACGTCCTCCTCGCCTTCGGCGCCACCCGTGTCGACTCGGCCGCCGGCCTGGCGCGCGCCGTCGCCCGGGCCCGCCCGGGCGACGAGGTGACACTGACCGTACGCCGTCGTGGCGGTGGCCACCAGCAACTGACGGCGGTCCCCGGCATCGTCACATGACCACGCGGAAGTGGCCGGTGAGCCGGCCCCCGCCGTCCAGTACGTGGAAGACGGACCCGACCGGGGCGTTCCGGTCCGCGGTCTGCTCGCCCTCCCGGGGCAGCCGCGGCGTCCGGTTCACGCCCGGTCCCACCAGGACCGGGCGGCCCGCGAACGTGGTGGCGGCCGAGGCGTGGGCGTGGCCGGTGATCAGCCCGGCGACCTCGGGGCGGCGCGCCGGCAGGGCGGTCGGCCGCTCCGGCGCGCAGCGGGCAGGAATCGGACAGGGGATGGTGCAGCGGCACCGGCGGGTGGTGGAAGGCGAGCGGGTCCGGGAGACCGTCAGGGAAGGGTGATGTCCTGCCGTCGGCCGGGGAGGGCGGCGGAGCGAACACCGCGAACCGGCTCGCGCCGACCCTGCCCGCCGGGCAGGATGCTGCCCGTAACCGCTGTCGCCCTGGGAGGCCCCCGAAATGACCGGCGCCGCGCCCGCGTCCTTCACCGCCGACGACTACGAGGCCCGTAGGGAGCGTGCGGCGCGACAGGCCGCCGACGCAGGCCTCGCCGGACTGCTCGTGGCACCCGGCCCCGACCTGGTGTGGCTCACCGGCTACACCCCCACCGCCGTCACCGAGCGGCTCACCCTGCTGGTGCTGACGGCCGGCCGGGACCCCGTGCTCGTCGTCCCCGCCCTGGAGGCCCCGGACGCCGAGCGCGCCCTCGGGGCCGGTGCCCTCACCCTGTACGACTGGACCGACGGCAAGGACCCCTACGCCGCCACCGCCGCCCTGCTGGACGCGGACGGACGGTTCGGCATCAGCGACAACGCCTGGGCCATGCACCTGCTCGGCCTGCAGAAGGCGCTGCCCGGCACCTCGTACGCCTCCCTCACCGAGGTCCTGCCGATGCTGCGCGCCGTCAAGGACGCGGCGGAGCTGGAGCTCCTGGCCGCCGCCGGGGCCGCGGCGGACGCGGCCTTCGAGGAGATCAGGCAGGTCGCCTTCGCCGGCCGCCGCGAGACCGACGTCGCCGCCGATCTGGCCGCCCTGCTGCGCCGGTTCGGACACTCCCAGGTCGACTTCACGATCGTCGCCTCCGGCCCCAACGGCGCCAACCCCCACCACGAGATCGGCGACCGCGTCATCGAACGCGGCGACATGGTCGTCCTCGACTTCGGCGGCCTCAAGGACGGCTACGGCTCGGACACCTCCCGCACCGTCCACGTCGGCGAACCCACCGACGAGGAGCGCCGGGTGCACGACCTGGTGCGCGAGGCGCAGGAGGCGGGCTTTCGCGCGGTACGGCCCGGAGCCGCCTGCCAGGACGTCGACCGGGCCGCCCGCGCGGTCATCGCCGACGCCGGGTACGGGGAGTACTTCATCCACCGCACCGGGCACGGCATCGGCGTCACCACGCACGAGCCGCCCTACATGATCGAGGGAGAGGAGCAGCCCCTCGTCCCCGGCATGTGCTTCTCCGTCGAACCCGGCGTCTACCTGCCCGGCCGGTTCGGCGTGCGCATCGAGGACATCGTGACCGTGACCGAGGACGGCGGACGGCGGCTGAACAACACCGAGCGGGAGATGGTGACAGTGGACTGAACGGCCCCTTCCGTCCTCTCCCCGCCTCCCCGAACGGCAATGGCGCGACCATGACCCGGACACCGACACCCACCACGGACACCGTCCGCCGGCTGGCCCGTTCCCTGCTGAGGGACGGCGTCGGGCCCGGCGGCGCGGAATCCGCCGCCGGACCCGACGTCCGGCCCGTCGCCGCGGGTGCCGAGCCCGCCATTTGGTGGGTCGGCACCCGCCATGTGCTGCGCCTCGCCCCGGACCGTGAGGCGAGCGTGCGCCGCCGCCGCGAGCTGCGGCTGCGTGACCTCGTCCGCCCGCACGTCCCGGTCGCGCTGCCGTCCGCCGTGGCGCACGGCGAGTGGGCGCCCGGTCTGCTCTGCAGCCTGGACACCCGGCTGGCCGGCGGCACGGGGGAGGAGCACCGCGTGTCCGCCGTCGGCGAGGCCGATCTGGCCGGGCTGCTCTCGGGACTGCGGGAGGTGCCGGTGCGGCAGGCGGAGACGCTCGGCGTGCCGCGCGTCTCCCCGCGCTCCCTGGAGGCCCTGCGCCGGGCCGCCGCGGAGGCCGCCGGACGGCTGGCCGCGGCCGACGAGTTCGACCCGGGCCGGCTGAACCGGTTCACCCCGTCCGCCGCGGTCCAGCTCGCCGTCCAGCCCGGTACGGCCGTCCTCGTCCACCACGCCCTCACCGGCGGGCACCTCGTGGTGAGCGCGGACGGCCGGGTACGAGGCGTCCTGGGCTGGGACGCGGCGGTGGTCGGCGACCCCGCCGAGGACATCGCGGGCCTCGCCCTCGCCGTCGGCGCCCCGGCCGCCGTGCGCGCCGCCACCCTCGCCGGCTACGGCGCCCGCCCCTGCCTGCGCGGGCTGTGGCTGGCCCGCTGCGATGCCCTCGTCCGGCTCGCCGAGGCGCTCGCCGGCCCTGCCACCGCCCCGTCGCCGCGCCCCTCGCGCATCGGACTGCGCCGCGCCTGGGAGCCGATCATGCTGGAACGCGTGACGGACCTCGGCGGCGGCGACGAAGTCCCGTAGCCGCGGCGGTCACTCCTGCAGCAGCACCACAGCCGACTCCGCGGGCAGGTGCAGCACCCCGTCCGGGCCCGGGGACTGCACCGGCTCCCACGCCGCCAGGACGCGTGCGCCGGGGACGCCCAGGGGGATCGCCGCCCGCTCGGCGCCGAGGTTCACCGCGACCCGGACGTCCCCCCGCCGGAAGGCCAGCCAGCGGCGCCCCTCGTCGTGGACCACCTTGGTGTCGCCGAGGTCGGGGTCGGTGAGGTCCGGGTGCTCGTGGCGCAGGGCGAGAAGGAGCCGGTACCAGGACAGCACGCGCGCGTGGGGCTCGCGTTCCGGTTCCGACCAGTCGAGGCAGGAGCGGTCGCGGGTGGCGGGGTCCTGCGGGTCGGGCACGTCCTGCTCGGCCCAGCCGTGCGCCGCGAACTCCCGCCGTCTGCCCGCGCTCACCGCCTTGGCGAGCTCCGGGTCGGTGTGGTCGGTGAAGAACTGCCAGGGCGTGCCCGCCGCCCACTCCTCGCCCATGAACAGCATGGGAGTGAAGGGAGCGGTCAGCGTGAGGGCCGCCGCGCAGGCCAGCAGTCCGGGGGAGACCAGGGCGGCCAGACGGTCCCCCCGGGCGCGGTTGCCGACCTGGTCGTGGGTCTGGCTGTAGCCGAGGAGCCGGTGCCCGGCCACCCGGTCGCGGTCCAGGGGGCGGCCGTGGCGCCGGCCCCGGAAGCTGGAGTACGTCCCGTCGTGGAAGAACCCGCCGGTGAGCGTCTTGGCGAGGGCCGCGAACGGGGCGCGCGCGAAGTCGGCGTAGTAGCCCTGCGCCTCACCCGTCAGCGCGGTGTGCAGGGCGTGGTGGAAGTCGTCGTTCCACTGCGCGTGCAGCCCGAAGCCGCCCTGCGCGCGGGGCCGGACGACCCTGGGATCGTTCAGATCCGACTCGGCGATCAGGAACAGGGGGCGGCCGGTGCCGGCGGCGAGGGCGTCCACGGCCCCGGACAGCTCCTCCAGGAAGTGGCACGCGCGCGTGTCCACCAGCGCGTGCACCGCGTCCAGCCGCAGCCCGTCGAACCGGTAGTCCCGCAACCACGCCAGCGCGCTGTCCACGAGGAACGCGCGCACCTCGTCGGAGCCGGGCGCGTCCAGATTGACCGCCGCCCCCCACGGGGTGTGATGGGTGTCCGTGAAGTACGGCCCGAACGACGGCAGATGGTTCCCGGACGGTCCCAGGTGGTTGTGCACGACGTCCAGCACGACGCCGAGGCCGAGCGCGTGCGCCCGGTCGACGAACCGTTTCAGTCCCTCGGGTCCGCCGTACGGCTCGTGCACCGCCCACAGCGAGACCCCCTCGTACCCCCATCCGTGCCGGCCCGGGAACGGGCACACCGGCATCAGCTCGACGTGCGTCACGCCCAGCTCCGCGAGGTGGCCGAGCCGCTCGGCGGCGGCGTCGAAGGTGCCCTCACGCGTGTACGTGCCCACGTGCAGCTCGTACAGCACCGCACCGGGCAGCGGGCGTCCCGTCCACTCCGTGCGCCAGGCGAACCGGTCGTGGTCGACGACGGCGCTCAGTCCGTCCGGCCCGTCCGGCTGCCGGCGCGAGCGCGGGTCGGGCAGGACGGGCCCGTCGTCCAGCGCGAAGCCGTACCGGGACCCGTCGTGCGCCCCGGCCTCCCCCCGCCACCACCCCTCCCGCTCCGGATCGCGCTCCAACGCGTGCCTGACGCCGTCGCACTGGAGCGTCACTCGGCCGGCCTGCGGTGCCCACACCTCGAACTGCACGGACGGTCCCCTTCGTCTGCTCACCGTGATGTAGCCCCTCCATCGTGCTCCATGGGAGATCGAATCGCCGGGGGATCCTCCCTTTCGCGGCAGGTGTCGCCGGGCACGCGCGCGTGGCGGCCGTTTCCCCGCTTCCTGGACAGCCCGGCCGTGACTGACCGACAATCGGCGACGTGACGTCGTCCTTCGAGTTCCACACGTATCCCGCGCGGCTCTCCGACGCGGAGCGCGACAAGGCGCTGAGCGTGCTGCGGGACGGCGTCGCCATGGGACGCCTGTCCCACGACACGTTCGTCCGGCGCATGGAACTCGCGCTCGTGGCCCGCCGTTCCGACGAGCTCGCCGCGCTCACCGCCGACCTCCCGCGGGAAAACCGCGTCTCCCGCCTGGTGTTGGGCACCGTGGAGGCCGTCTCCGGATTCACCGTGCGGCTGCGCCGGGCCTGGCAGGCCGAGAAGCTCCCCAAGCTGCTGCTGCCGCACCCGGTGACCGGCCACCCCCTGCGCATAGGCCGCGACCCCGGCAGCGGACTGCGGCTCAGCCACGAGACGGTCTCCCGCGTGCACGCCGAACTCCGCCACCAGGGCGGCCTCTGGGTGCTGCGGGACCTCGGCTCCACCAACGGCACCACGGTGAACGGGCGGCGGGTGGTCGGCGCGGCCGTCGTCCGCGAGGGCGACCAGATCGGCTTCGGGCAGATCACCTACCGGCTCGCGGCGCACTGACTTCCGGGGAAGCCCGCACGGTCGTCGAGGCGCTGACGTACCCCGGAGCCCCGGCCGCCCGTGGAGCCTTCCGTTCGGGTGAGCCGGGTGGGGTCCGGGCGCCGTCGTGCCGATGCATCGGGAATGACGCACATCTCAGTGAAAGCGGTACGGGCGGGACTGGCCGCCGCCCTCGTCCTGCTCGCGTGCGCGGCGCCCGCGCGGGCCGGCGGCGGACACTCCGCCGAGGACAGCTGGCTGATGCTCACGGTCGGCCGCGCGAGGACGCCGTCCACCGCGGAGGGCGGCACCATGCTGCGGTGCGACCCGCCCCGGGGCCACCGGCGCGCCGCCGAGGCCTGCGCGGAGCTGGCCGCGGTGGACGGGCGCATCGCCGACATCCCGGCGAAGGACCTCGTCTGCCCGATGATCTTCGCTCCGGTGACGGCGCACGCGAGCGGAAGGTGGCGCGGCCGTCCCGTCGACTACACCGAAACCTTCTCGAACACCTGCATGCTGACCGCCCGGACAGGTTCGGTCTTCGCCCTGGACACCCGGTGACCGACCCGGCCGCGGGCGCCCGTGCCTCCCCCAGTGCCTCGAAGCACTGGGGAGGCACCCCAGGGCGGTGAGGTGCCTTCCCGCCCGAGCACACGAGGGAAGGAGAGGCACCCCCTCGCCGGGCTGCGCACCGCCCCCGCCCGGCACCGACGCCCCGCACGCAGGGGCCCCGCCACGGACGCCCCGCCCGCGAGCGCCCCGTCACCGAGCCTGCTCGCGGGCCCGGCGGGCAGCCACCAGCACCGTGCGGGACCGGTGCTCGACCTGATGGTCCACCGGCACCCACCGGCGCCGAAGCGCCCGGCGAACGCGGCGCTCCGGCGCGCGACCAGCCCCTCCAGCCGATCCGCCGCCCCCGCGTCGCTCCCCCGCAGCGCCCGCCGCAGCATCGCCGCCGCCCTGAGCGGCACCCGGCGCGTGAACGCGTCCACGCTGCCCACGTACGCCCGCGTACCGCCCACGGGCGGCGTGCGGACCAGATCGGCGGCCAGCCCCGGTACCAGCTCCAGTCCCAGGCGGCCGCCCGCAGCAGCGGCCCGTCCGCGGGCCCGTGCCGCGGACGGGCCTCCTCCAGCGCCCGCCGCACCTCGTCCGCGTCCCGCAGCAGCCGGTCCGCGAGTCGGCACAGCGCCGCGTCCGGGTCCGGATGCGGCGCCGGACCGCCCGTCAGGTCGCCGGCCCACATCGGCACCTCGATCACCGCCGTCAGGCCGCCGTACCGGTGGGCGTGGTACCAGGTGCTGTGCCGTGCGTCGTCGGTCAGGCTCGGACAGGCCGGCGCGGCCTCCGGCACCGGCATCACGTGCACCCCGGGGCCGGACGCCGGCCAGCCCGCCGCGTCCGAGGCGCCCGTCTCCACCGGAATGTGCGACCGCGCCGCCGACTTGGCGAACGGCTCCGCGAGCCCGGGCACGTCCCTGGTCAACTGCACCCAGCTGCCGCCCAGATCGGTACCGTGCAGGGACACCTGCAGACAGGGCCGCACCTCGTCGATGACCCCGGTCAGCGCCGGGTCCCGGGCGGCAGCCGGCCGGGCGGCAGCACCGACGGCGCCCACTCCGGCTGCCCCGGCCCCGCGGGACGGAAGAACCCCAGGTGGTAGTCGTACAGACTGCGCGGCGCCGGCGTCACATGGAGGCTCGCCCCGTCGGGGTCCGCGCACAGCGGGAAGTGCCACGAGACGCCGTCGCGCAGCCTCCGCTCCCGGACCGTTTGCCGGGCCAGCGCCAGCAGCGTGCCCCCGCCGGCCGGTTCGTTGGCGTGGGCGTCGGCGACCACCAGCACGGCCTGTCGCGCGTGTCCGACGGACAGCAGGTGCAACGGCCGGCCCGCCCGGGAGACCCCCACCTGCCGCAGGACGCACAGACCGGGCGCCCCGGCCGCCAGCGCGCGGGCGGCGAGGACCAGTTCGGCCACCGTTGGATAGCGCAGCTCCAGCAGCGGACCCACCCCCCCGTCACCACCCGCATCCGCATGGCGCAGTACCCCACGGCGGGGAGGCGGTGTCAAGGGCGCTCAGTCCGGGAGTCGCTCCAGCAGCGCCACGGGTGACCGCCCGAGCAGTTCCTCCACGCGCGCGTGCCCGCTGAACTCCCCTCCCCTCCCCAACGCGTCGGCCCACCGTCCCGGCGGCAGGGACAGCCGGGTGTCGCGCCAGCCGCCCGCCTCCGCCAGCCGGAGCGACAGCCGGGTCACGACGGTGAGCACCTCGCCGGAGCGTACGAAGGCCAGGCAGTGCGCCGCCGCGGGCCCCTCGGCGGACAGCGGTTCGTAGGCGGCCGTGTCGCCGAAGACGTCCGGCCGCCGCGCCCGCAGCCGCAGCGCCGCCCTCGTCACCGTCCCCTTGCCGCTCCCGTCGCTCCCGTCGTCCGCGAACCGCACGGTTTGCCGGTTGTCCGGATCGACCAGCGCCCGGTACTCGTGCTCGGTGCCCTGGTAGAGGTCGGGCACCCCCGGCATCGTCAGGTGGACCAGCGCCGTGCCCAGCACGTTCGCCCGGATGTGCGCCTCCAGCGAGGCGCGCAGCGTCGCCACCCGCTCGCCCGGCGCCCCGCACGGCCCCGCCGCCACGAACCGCGCCACCGCCTCCTCGTACGGCGGTTCCTGCTCCGTCCAGCTCGTGTGCAGCCCCGCCTCCCGCACGTGCTTCAGCAGCGCCCCCCGCATCCGCTCCTCCTCCGCCGGGCCGAGCCCGAACACCGTCTGCCAGGCAGCCCACGCCAGCTGCGCGTCCGGCACACCCTCGTCCGCGCGGGTGACCTCCGCCAGGACGTCCGCCCAGCGCTCCGGGCACTCGGTGAGCACCTGCAGCGCCGCCCGCACATCGGCACTGCGCTTGGTGTCGTGCGTCGAGACGACCGTCCCGGTCGACGGCCAGTCGCGCTGCACGCGCGCGCAGTACGCGTGGAAACGCTCCGGGGACACCGCCGGGTCGCCGGGGTTCCCGCCCACCTCCGTCGCCGACAGCAGCGGCACGTAGCGGTAGAACGCCGTGTCCTCCACGGACTTGGCCCGCAGCGCCGACGCGGTCTGCGCGAACCGCGTACGGAACTCCACGTACTCCGCGCCGTCCCCGTACCGTCCGAGCACCAGGTCCCGTACGACGTCCACCGCCCCGGCCTCCTCGGGGACGGCGAAGGCGCGCCGGGCCTCGGTGGCGGCCTCCTCGGTGACCACCGCGGACGCGTCCACGGAGTCGTACGGGCGGTACACCTCCAGCCGCACCAGCAGTTCCCGCAGGGCGGTGCGCAGCGCCCAGGGCGCGCGGTCGCGCAGCCCGGTCTGCGGAGCGGTCGCGCACAGCCGGACCGCCACCCGGGTCAGCCGGTCCACCTCGGTGGCCAGCTCGTGCGCGAGCACCTGGTACGCGGCTCGCCGCACCGTGGCGTCCCAGTCGCCGCCCCGGTCCGGCTGCGGGGCCGCGAACCGCCGGTACCGGCCGAGCAGCTCCCCGAACCCCGCCGGGGCCGTGAACAGCCCGTCCACGTGCCGCAGGGCGTCGTAACCGGTGGTGCCGGCGACAGGCCAGGAGGCGGGCAGCGATTCGCCGTCGGCGAGGATCTTCTCCACCACCGTCCACCGGCCGCCCGTGGCCTCGTGCAGCCGCCGCAGATAGCCGTCGGGGTCGGCGAGCCCGTCGGGGTGGTCGACGCGCAGTCCGTCGATCACGCCCTCCCGCAGCAGCTCCAGGATCTTGGCGTGGGTGGCCTCGAACACCTCCGGGTCCTCCACCCGCACCCCGATCAGCTCGGAGATGCTGAAGAACCGCCGGTAGTTCAGCTCGGTCCGCGCCAGACGCCACCACACGGGGCGGTACCACTGCGCGTCCAGCAGCTGCGGCAGCGGCAGCCCGGCCGTCCCCTCGCGCAGCGGGAACACGTGGTCGTGGTAGCGCAGCACGTCGCCGTCGGTCCTCAGGTGGCCGGCCTCCTGGCCGAGCGGCCCTCCGAGCACCGGCAGCAGCACCTGGCCGCCCTGCGCCTCCCAGTCGATGTCGAACCACCGCGCGTGGCGCGAGGCGGGCCCGTCGCGCAGCACCTCCCACAGGGCCCGGTTGTGGCGCGGGGACATCGCCATGTGGTTCGGGACGATGTCCACGACCAGGCCGAGACCGCGCTCCCGCGCGGTGCGCGCCAGCTCCCGCAGGCCCTCCTCGCCGCCCAGTTCCTCGCGCACGCGCGCGTGGTCCACCACGTCGTAACCGTGCCGCGAGCCGGGCACGGCCTCCAGGACGGGCGACAGATGCAGGTGGGACACGCCGAGCGAGGCCACGTACGGCACGGCGTCCGCCGCCGCCCCGAACGGGAAGCCGGGCTGCAGCTGCAGCCGGTAGGTGGCCGTGGGCACCGCCGGGTCAGGTCGCTCAGGGGTCATGGGAACCTACGTACCCGCGTGGCGGCCTTTCGTGCCCTCGCTCCCTCCACCGGTCCACCCGCCGCCCGGACGGGTGACTCCGGTGTGTGCCGGGTGCCGTGCTACGCCGGCCGTCGCAGCACCGTCATGCTGCGGTCGGTCAGCGTCAGGCGGGCGCCGGCCGCCGCCTTCGGACCGGTCCCCGGCGGTACGCCGTCCGCGCGGGCGGTGTCGACGACCACCTGCCACTGCCGGCCGTGGTCGACCGGCACGACGAAGTCCAGCGGCTCGGGGGAGGCGTTGAACATCAGCAGGAACGAGTCGTCCGTGATGCGCTCCCCGCGCTGCCCGGGCTCGGAGATCGCGTTGCCGTTGAGGAACACCGTCAGCGCCGACGCCCGCGCGGAGTCCCAGTCCTGTTGGGTCATCTCCGTGCCCTCGGGGGTGAACCAGGCGATGTCGGAGAGGTCGTCGTGGGTGCCCTCCACCGGCCGCCCGTGGAAGAAGCGGCGCCGCCGGAACACCGGGTGGTCCTTGCGCAGCCACACCATCGCGCGGGTGAACTCCAGCAGCCGCCGGCGCGGGTCCTCCTCGCCCTCCTCCCCGCCGGGCGCGGGCCAGTCCAGCCAGGCCAGCTCGTTGTCCTGGCAGTAGGCGTTGTTGTTGCCGCGCTGGGTGCGGGCCACCTCGTCGCCGTGGCTGATCATCGGCACACCCTGGGAGAGCATCAGCGTGGCGATGAAGTTGCGCATCTGCCGGGCCCGCAGCCGCAGCACGTCCGGGTCGTCGGTCCCGCCCTCGGCCCCGCAGTTCCAGGACCGGTTGTGGCTCTCGCCGTCCCGGTTGTCCTCGCCGTTGGCCTCGTTGTGCTTGTCGTTGTAGGCCACCAGGTCGTGCAGCGTGAAACCGTCGTGACAGGTGACGAAGTTGATCGAGGCCAGCGGGCGCCGTCCGTCGTCCTGGTACAGGTCGGAGGAGCCGGTCAGCCGGGAGGCGAACTCCGCGAGCGTGCGCGGCTCGCCCCGCCACAGGTCCCGCACGGTGTCGCGGTACTTGCCGTTCCACTCGGTCCACAGCGGCGGGAAGTTGCCCACCTGGTAGCCGCCCTCGCCCACGTCCCACGGCTCGGCGATCAGCTTCACCTGGGAGACCACCGGGTCCTGCTGGACCAGGTCGAAGAACGACGACAGCCGGTCCACCTCGTGGAACTGCCGCGCGAGGGTAGCCGCCAGGTCGAAGCGGAACCCGTCGACGTGCATCTCGGTGACCCAGTACCGCAGCGAGTCCATGATCATCTGCAGCACGTGCGGGGACCGCATGAGAAGGGAGTTCCCCGTGCCCGTGGTGTCCATGTAGTACCGCGGGTCGTCGCTCAGCCGGTAGTACGACGGGTTGTCGATGCCCTTGAGGGACAGCGTGGGGCCCAGGTGGTTGCCCTCGGCGGTGTGGTTGTAGACCACGTCGAGGATCACCTCGATGCCGGCCTCGTGCAGCGCCTTCACCGCCGACTTGAACTCCAGCACCTGCTGGCCCCGGTCGCCCCAGGACGCGTAGGCGTTGTGCGGGGCGAAGAAACCGATCGTGTTGTAGCCCCAGTAGTTGTTCAGGCCCATGTCCACCAGGCGGTGGTCGTTGACGAACTGGTGCACCGGCATCAGCTCCAGCGCCGTCACGCCCAGCTCGGTCAGGTGCTCGATCACCGCGGGGTGCGCCAGGCCCGCGTAGGTGCCGCGCAGCTCCTCCGGCAGCCCAGGGTGGCGCATGGTGAGGCCCTTGACGTGGGCCTCGTAGATCACCGTGTGGTGGTACTCCGTACGGGGGGGCCGGTCGTCGCCCCAGTCGAAGTACGGGTTGACCACGACCGACGTCATCGTGTGCGGCGCCGAGTCGAGGTCGTTGCGCCGGTCGGGGGCGTCGAAGTGGTAGCCGTACACATCCTCGCCCCACTGGACCGAGCCGCTGATCGCACGCGCGTACGGATCGAGCAGCAGCTTCGCCGAATTGCAGCGCAGTCCCCGTTCGGGGGCGTACGGCCCGTGCACGCGGAAGCCGTACCGTTGCCCGGGCATGATCCCGGGCAGGTACGCGTGCCGCACGAACGCGTCGCTCTCGCGCAGTTCGACCGCGGTCTCGGAGCCGTCGTCGTGCAGCAGACACAGCTCCACTCGGTCCGCGGCTTCCGTGAAGACCGCGAAATTCGTTCCGGCGCCGTCGTACGTGGCACCGAGCGGATACGCCTCGCCAGGCCAGACCTGCATGGATATGACTCTTTCAGGTGTACGGCACCGGTGGGGGCGCCTTGGCTCCGGGTGTTTCCGTGTCTCTTCGAAAGGGCGGGAACCACCTTCTACCCAGGGCCCCGGGCCCGATGACCCCCGTCCGCCGTCGATCTTGCTATGAATCCGCTCACTCCCGGGGACCCTCGGGGCGGAACGGTCCGGTGATTGCGGGAAGTTGGGAAACGACCCTGTCCATCGGGCTGCACCGTGCGCCGCTGGCGGAGTACTCTCCTTGATCGTCGGGACGGAGTGCTCGGGGGAGCGGAAGGCGGTACGCGGGTGGGCGCGGGAGGGCTGGAACTGCCCCCTGGTGACGACGGTCACGAGGGGAGTGGTTCCACGGGCGTCCCGCCCGGTGCGGTGTCCCTGGCACGGCCGATGGAAGCGGGATCGATCGGGCCGGAGCTGGACTGGGGCGCCGACGCCTGGCGCGAGGTGCGCACCCGCGCCCAGCGGGCCGGCCGCGCCTACATCTGGCTGAACCTCGTCGAGCAGCGGTTGCGCGCGGTCGTGGCCGCAGTCCTGCGCCCCGTCTACGAGCCCGTGCACGGCGACAACTGGGTGGTCGCCGCCGCCGGGCCCGCCGGGCAGGAGTGGGTGCAGCGCGCGGTCGCGGTGCGCGAGGTCAGCCGCCGCAAGGGCTATCTGCTCGACCCGGCCGACGACAACGTCCTGTCCTTCCTCACGCTGCCGCAGCTGCGCGAGCTGATGGTGGCGCACTGGCCCTGCTTCGAGCCGTACTTCGACGACCGCCGGGACGTCGAACTCGCCCTGGACGAGCTGGAGGTCACCCGGAACGTCGTCTCCCGCAACCGCGCGCTGTCCGAGGCGGTGCTCGGACAGGCCGAGCGGGCCTCCGCGCGGCTGCTGGAGATGCTCGGCGCCGGCGGCGACGTGCCGTCCGCGCGCCGGCTGCCCGTCGACGCGGTCGAGGACCTGGTCGGCGACCGGTACGCCGACGTGGTCGCCGTCCACCCGGACCGGGTGCGGCTGCTGCGCCAGTTCCCGGCCGAGGACATCTTCGGCGGGGCCCGCCGGCTCGACGCCCTCGGCATCGGTCTCAACCTGCTGGTGCAGAACTTCTCCGGGCGGCGTCTGGTGCGGCTGGCGGAGTCCGGCTGCCGGGTGCGGCTGCTGTTCCTGAACCCGGCCTCCAGCGCGGTCAAGCGCCGCGAGCGCGAACTCGGCCTCAAGCGCGGCGAGCTCGGCCGCAGCGTCGAGATGAACATCCTGCACATGCGCCGGGTCCGGTCCCGGCTGCGCGACCCCGGCGCCTTCGAGATCCAGGTCTACGACGAGACGCCCCGCTGCACCGCCTACCTGGTGGACGGGGACGGGTCGGACGGTGTCGCGGTCGTGCAGAACCACCTGCGCCGGATCCGGGGGATGGAGGCGCCGGTGCTGGTCCTGCGCAACGGTGCCAAAGTGGTCAAACCGGGCGAGGTCGAGGAAGGCGGGCTGTTCCCCACCTACCGCGAGGAGTTCGAGCTGATGTGGACGGATTCGCGGCCGGTGTCGTGAACGCCCCGGGGAGAGGCCGTCAAGCGGAACGCGATCCTCTGATTGTCAGTGGTGCGTGCGAGGGTGGGAACCACTGGGGGAACGCACCACACAGAAGGAGGCAGCCATGGGCTGGCACCGGGAGCTGCTGATCGGCTTCGGCCTGGGGACGACGGGCACCGACCCGCACGAGGCGCGGATCGTCACGGGGACCGCGATCGAGGTCAGGGCGGGGGAGGCGGTGGGCCGCCGGGAGCGGCCGGCCGACCCGGGCGTGCCGGTCCCGGCGGCCGTGCACGGCGTCGGCAACGAGCGGGCGACCGCCGAGGGCCGCCCCGCCACCCAGGTCGCCGACGCCCTCGCCGCCCCCTGGGGGGCGGGCGCCCCGGTCGTCGCCTACGACGCCGCCTCCCGTCCACGCGCCTCAGGCGCGTCTGGGACGTCTCATCCGGCGGCGGCGTGCCAGGTTCCGGCCTGCGCCGGAGTGGAGGCCGCGTGATGACCTGGACCACTGGGCCTCTGGTGGCCTTCGACCTGGAGACCACGGGCACGGACATCGAGACCGACCGCATCGTCACCGCGGCGGTCGTACGCCTGGAGCCGGACGGAGGCATCTCGACGGAACGGACCTGGCTGCTCGATCCCGGGGTGGCGATACCGGAAGAGGCTGCGGCGATCCACGGCATCTCGACGGAGCACGCCCGCGAGCAGGGGGCCCCGGCCCCGTTCGCCATCAAGGAGATCACACAGGACGTCGCCGAGGTCCTGCAGGCGGGGACGCCTCTGGTCGTGATGAACGCGCGCTACGACCTGTCACTGCTGGACCGTGAGTGCCGGCGGTACGGGCTGGAGTCGCTCAGTGAGCGGCTGGGCGCCCTTCCCTCACCGGTCATCGATCCCCTGGTGATCGACAAGCACATCGACAAGTACCGGAAGGGCAAGCGTGCCCTCCACGCGTTGTGCGCGCACTACGGTGTGTCGCTCGACGACGCACACGATGCGAGGGCGGACGCGGTGGCTGCGGCCCGTGTGGTGCGACGCCTGGGGGAGAAGCACCAGCCCATCGGGACGATGTCCTTGGCGGACCTGCACGACCTCCAGATACGAGCGGCGGCCGAGCAGTCAGCCTCTTTGCAGGCGTACCTGAGGCGGACCACGAACCCGGCGGCAGTCGTCGAGCGGGCTTGGCCGGTTGTCCCGCGCAGCTGATGACCCAGGTGGGTCACGCCCTTCCGTGCGCGAGAGCCTGCAGGCGGGAGAGAGTGATGCGCCGCCTGGCGGGGTCGACGTCGAGGATCCTCACGGCGAGAGAGGCGCCCACCTGAATGACGTCCTCGGGGTTGGCAACGGGCTTTTCGGACAGCTCGGTGGTGTGTACGAGCCTTCGAAGCCGTCCTCTCGGTCCTCTGTACGGACGAAGGCGCCGAACGGCACGAGTTCGGTCACGACGCCGGTCACGACTTGGCCGACCTGCTGGACGAACTGCGGCATCAGGCAGCGGCGAGCGATGCGCGTGACGCGATTTCTCCGGTCGGCTGCCTCGGGGAGACGCTGATTCGCCGACGTGAGGAGATCCGGTGGACCTCGGGGTCGGACAGCGTGCGACTGCCGCGGCGCCCACCGCTGCTGGGGCCGCCGCGCACGCACAGGGCCGCCTTTCCGTCGGGGTTGCCACTCGTCTTCCAGTGGATCCGGTTGCCGTCGCCGACCTCGAGGAGGCCGTGCGCGTACGGTTCGATGGGCGGGAATGGCTGGGTCATGGCGGCCCCCTCCTGAATGCGCGAAGAACAACCTCACGAGGTCAGTCGGTGGCTTGAACGCTGTCTGCCGTTTTGTCCGCAGCTCGGGCAGCGGGGTGGCGGCCCCGGCGGTCCAGCCGTCGATGTACTCCTGGGCGAGGTCGGCGGGGGCCAGGCCGCGTTGGTCCATCCAGGCCAGGAAGTCCAGGGCGACGTTCACGCGGCGCCGCAGGTCGCGGTCGGCGGAGGCGGGGTGGCGACGTATGGCGGCCCGTAGGCGCGCTGGCCGGCTGTCGTCCCTGCGCGACCGCCTGGACGGCGTCGACCCCGCACCGGTCGTCGACCCGTACACCATCGACCGTTCCGTCGACCGCTACCGGCGCGGCAAGCGCGACCTCGAAGCGGTCTGCGCGGAGTACGGCGCCGTCCTCGACTCGGCACACGACGCGACCGCCGACGCCCCCGCCGCGGCCCGGCCGGCCTGCGCGACAGCCGGCCGCCACCCCGAGGCCGCGGCCCTCGACCCGGTGCGGCCGCACCGCCGTCGGATCGGGTGGTACGCCGCGTGGGCGGCGGCCCTCCAGGACTTCCTGCGTCGCAAGGGCGACGGCACCGCGGTGGCCGACGGCGCCTGGCCGCCGCGGGAGCCGGCGGGCGAGCGGGTCCGGCGCGCCGCGCGGTCCGGGTCAGAAGGGATACCAGCGCACGCCCTCGTCCCCGTCCCGCAGCGACGCCACCCGGCGCCGGAACTCGGCCAGCGCCCTGGGGTTGCCCGGGGCGTGCTGGGCGACCCAGGCGCAGCTGGCGGTCTCCCGCGCGCCGCGCAGCACCGAGCAGCCCTCCCAGGCGCGCACGTCCCAGCCGTAGGCAGCGGTGAAGGACGCGTACGCCTCGTCCGGCAGCCCGTAGCGGTCGTGCGAGAGGACCATGACCACCAGGTCGTGCTCGCGCAGATCGGTCGAGAAGGTCTCCAGGTCGACCAGGACCGGCCCGTCCGGCCCGATGTGCACGTTGCGGGGCAGCGCGTCCCCGTGGACGGGCCCCCGTGGCAGCTCGGGCGTCAGCACCGCCGCGGCCGCCGCGAAACCGTCGCGGCGCCCGCGCAGGTACGCCGCGTCCGCGGGGTCGATGGCGTCGCCCGCCAGTCGCAGCCAGCGCTCCACACCGCCCAGCAGCTCGCGGGGCGGCAGCGGGAAGGGGGGAGCGGGCAGTGCGTGCACCAGCCGCAGCAGTCCGGCCAGGTCCCGGGGTTCGGCGGGCCGCACCGCCTCAGGCAGCCGGTGCCACACGGTCACCGGGTGCCCCTCGACCAGCAGGACCTCCGGCTCGGCCGCCCGCACCGCCGGTACGTCCTGCTCCGCCAGCCACCCCGCGACGGCCAGCTCCCGGCGGGCCCGCTCCAGCAGCTCGGCGTCCCGGCCCACCTTGACGGCCAGGCCGCCGGCGGCGAAGACCGCGTTCTCGCCGAGGGCGAGCAGCCGTGCGTCCGCCGCCGCACCGGGCAGCACCCCGGCCGCCGCCAGCACGTCCCGTGCCCGTGCCTCGTCCATCCGTCCGCCTCCGTGTCCATGCGCGTCCGACCACCGGGATCCGGTCGGCCGTCGGCCAGTGTCGCATTCGCACGGGTGGCGGCGGTGTGCACGGTGCCTCGACGGGGGCGAACCGCCTTCACGGTCATGACCTGGCCCGCCCGCGCCGCGCGGCCGTTTCTCCGCCGCGCCCACGTCCGCGTCGTCGGCGCCGACTTCCTCGCCGCGCGCCCGCCGCGCACGCCGTTCCCCGTCGCCGGGAAGGTGCCGTTCTCCCGCACCGCGGCCGTCGTCGACCGGTGTCTGCGCGCCCCCGGCTCACCGACACCACCCTCCCCACCCCGCTCGAGTACGCAGGCAGGCGCACCGGCGACCACGGCAGCTGGACCCGCCTCACGGAGCCGACCCGGCCCCGCCCCGAGTGGCGGCTGCCCGCCCGGGTCGGCCGGGGCTCCTTCCGGCCCGTGCCCCGGGGCGACGCCGGTGTCGTCCGCGTCGAACGCCGTCGGACCCCGCTGCTCGACGCCGCCGCGGCCGACGGCCGGCGGAGCCTGGGCTTCTCCGGGGCCGGCGGCTCGCTGCACGCCTCCCTGCGCAGGGCGCGTCCCCGGCGGCGCGACGGGACTCCGGGGCGCTGGTGGGCGAGGTGGCGCCCGAGCGGTGGCTGCGGCCGTACGAGGCGCCGGTCCCGTGAACGGAAAAGGATTGCACGAGACGTATCGTCTCGCTTATGGTTCCGGCATGACCACTCCCGCGCACATCGCCATGTTCTCCATCGCCGCCCACGGTCACGTGAACCCGAGCCTCGAGGTGATCCGCGAGCTCGTGGCGCGCGGCCACCGGGTCACGTACGCGATCCCGCCGCTGTTCGAGAAGAAGGTCGCCGAAACCGGCGCCGAGCCCAGGCTGTGGAACAGCACGCTGCCCGGCCCCGACGACGACCCGGAGGCCTGGGGCTCCACACTGCTGGACAACGTGGAGCCGTTCCTGAACGACGCGATCCAGGCGCTCCCGCAGCTCGTCGAGGCCTACGAGGGCGACACCCCCGACCTCGTCCTGCACGACATCGCCTCGTACCCGGCCCGCGTGCTCGCCCACCGCTGGGGCGTGCCCGCGGTCTCCCTCTCGCCGTGCCTCGTCGCCTGGGACGGGCACGAGAAGGAGGTGGCCGAGCCGATGTGGGAGGAGCCGAAGAAGACCGAGCGGGGGCAGGCGTACTACGCCCGCTTCCACGCCTGGCTGGAGGAGAACGGGATCACTCGGCACCCCGACGACTTCGCGGGCCGCCCCGCCCGCTCGATCGTCCTGATCCCCAAGGCGCTCCAGCCCCACGCCGACCGGGTCGACGAGAGCGTGTACTCCTTCGTCGGGGCCTGCCAGGGCGATCGCGCCGCCGAGGGCGACTGGCGGCGTCCCGCCGGCGCCGAGAAGGTCGTACTCGTGTCGCTCGGGTCGTCCTTCACCAAGCAGCCGGCCTTCTACCGGGAGTGCGTCAAGGCGTTCGGGGAGCTGGCCGGCTGGCACCTGGTGCTCCAGGTCGGCAGGCACGTCGGCCCCGCCGAGCTGGGGGACGTGCCGGGGAACGTCGAGGTGCGGTCCTGGGTGCCGCAGCTCGCGATCCTCGAGCAGGCCGACCTGTTCGTCACCCACGCCGGGGCCGGCGGCAGCCAGGAGGGGCTGGCCACGGCCACGCCGATGATCGCCGTACCGCAGGCCGTGGACCAGTTCGGCAACGCGGACATGCTCCAGGGGCTCGGGGTGGCCCGGCACGTTCCGGCGGACGAGGCGAACGCCGAGGTGCTGAGGGCGGCGGCCCTCGCCCTCGTCGACGACCCGGAGGTCGCCCGGCGACTGAGGGGCATCCGGGCGGAGATGGCGGAGGAGGGCGGTACGCGTCGGGCGGCAGATCTGATCGAGGCGGAGTTGCCTGCGCGGCGCTGATGCGACTGCGGGCAGCTGGGCGGGGACGCGTCCCACCCACCCGCGTTCGAGGGGTGCCTCCCCGCTCCCGGCCGCGCTCGAGCGGGCCCCACCGCCCCGGGGCACCTCCCGGGCCCTCAAGGCGCCGGGGGAGGCACGACTTGTCCGCAGCTGTGCGGGCCCGGCGGAGAACCGCCGGGCCCGTTCCCGCAGCGCGCCTACCGGATCACACCGGTACCCGCTCGCCCTCGTCGTCCCGTGACGCCGGCGGCGCCACCGCCTCCGGTGACTCGTCGTGGGTCAGGTCGGGCATCCGGTGCAGCCACTTCGGCAGGTACCAGTTGCGCTCGCCCAGCAGCGTCATCACCGCGGGCAGCAGCACACCCCGGATGACCGTCGCGTCGATCAGCACCGCCGCCGCCAGGCCGACGCCCATCTGCTTCATGGACTGCATGGACAGCGTCCCGAAGATCCCGAACACGGCGACCATGATGACCGCGGCGCTGGTGACCACGCCGGCCGTGGTGACCACACCGTGCCGGACCGCGTCCCGCGTCGTACGGCCCCGCAGCCGGGCCTCGCGGATCCGGGAGACCACGAACACGTGATAGTCCGTCGACAGGCCGAACAGGATCACGAAGAGGAACAGCGGCAGCCACGTGATGATCGCGCCGACGCCCTCCGCGCCCACCAGGGAGGCGCCCCAGCCGTGCTGGAAGACCGCCACGAGGATGCCGTACGCGGCGCCCACCGACAGCAGGTTCAGCACGATCGAGGTGATCGCGACCGTCAGCGAGCGGAACGACAGCAGCATCACCAGGAAGGCGAAGACCACCACGAAGGCGAAGACCGGGGCGACGGAGCCGACCAGCTGGTCGTTGAAGTCCTTGTTCCCGGCGACCTGTCCGGTGATCGGCGCCTCGACGCCGTCGACCGCACCGAGCGTGGCGGGCCGTACCTCGTCGCGCAGCTTGTCCAGGCTCTCGCCCGCCTTGTCCTGGTCGGAGCCGCCCACCAGGGGCACGTGGACGAAGGCGACGTTCCGCTGGTCGTGCAGCTTGATCTCGACCGGGCCGCGCGAGGCCCCCGAACTGATCGCCTGCTCACGGAAGGCGGCGAGTGCGGACTTCACCTCGGGTGCGTTGATGTCGTCCGCCTTGACGACCACCTCGGCCGGCTCCGAGCCGCCCGGGAACGCCTCGTTGACCCGGTTGTAGGTCTGCACGATCGGCAGCGAGTCGCCGAACTCCTGGTCCAGCGTGAGGTTCTGCGTCTTCATCCCGATCGCCGGAGCGGCTGCCGCCAGCAGCGCACCGGTCGCCACCACGACCGACAGCACCGGCTTGGCGAGCACCCGCTCCAGTACGGCCGACCAGAACCGGCTGTCACCGCTGCCGCCGGTGCGCCGCCGGCGCAGGAACGGCAGACGGCCCTTCTCGACCCGCTCGCCCAGCAGCGACAGGAGCGCGGGCAGGACGGTGACGGAACCGACCATGGCGACCGCCACGACCATCAGCGAGGCCAGGCCCATCGCCTCGAACTCGGCGAGCCCGGTGAACAGCATGCCCGCCATGGCCACGCACACCGTGACACCGGAGACGACGATCGCACGGCCACTGGTGGCGGCGGCGATCCGCAGCGCGGTCTGCGCGTCCCGTCCGGCCGCCCGCTCCTCACGCTCACGACGCAGGTAGAACAGGCAGTAGTCGACCCCCACGGCCAGGCCCACCAGCAGCATCACCGAGTTCGCGGTCTCGCTCATCGGCTGCAGATGGCTGACCAGACCCATCAGCCCCATCGTCGCCATGATCGCGGTGATCGCCAGCACCACCGGCAACAGCGCCGCCACCAGCGCGCCGAACGCGATCAGCAGGATGCCGAGCGCCACCGGCACCGCGGAGTACTCGGCCTTCTTGAAGTCGTCGCCGAACGCGTCGTCGAACGTCTTCATCATGCTGGCGCCGCCGATCTCCTCGATCCGCAGCGACTGGTGGTCCCGCTGGACCTCCTCCACGGCGTTCAGCACCGGCTCGACCCGCTCACCGGCGGTGTCCGAGTCGCCCCGCATGCCGAACTGGACCAGCGCGCTGCGCCCGTCCTTCGAGATGGTGTCGCTCTCGTACGGCGAGGTGACCTCCGTGACCTCGCCGGTCCCCTCCACCGCCGTGACGACCGCGGCGACCGCGGACCGGAACTCCTGGTCGGTGGCCGTGAGGCCCTCTCCCTTCGCCTGGATCAGCACGCTCTCACCGGCCGGCTCCTCGATGCCGGCGTCCTCGACGATGCGGGCGGCGGTACTGGTCTCTCCCTTGAGCTGATCGCTGTCGCCGACGTCGGCCCGGCCCGCGGCCGAGCCGAGTCCCATCGCCAGCACGACGAACAGCACCCAGATGCCGACGGCCGCCCAGCGGTGCCGGGCGCTCCAGCCGCCGGCCCGGGCGGCGAGGCCCCGCACTCGTGATTGTCCGTTCCCCATGACGGGCTCGCTCCCTCGTGCTCGGCAGCGACCCCCTGCCGCCACCTGACGCTTCCGAAGGTATGGGCCGGATAAGCCCGTCTCGTCGTGCTGTCCGGTGAGGCTCGGGGGCCCCGGGTCATCCCCTCGGCGCCCGGCCCCTCCCCACTGGGGAGGACAGCGGCCCCTTACACCTGTCCGGGATGTCGGGGCCGGTGGTCAGGGTGCGGACCCGCCGTCATGTCCCTCCCGTGGAGCAAGCCGTTCTAGGCTGTGCGGCATGGCGACGAGATACGCGGCGCTGCTGCGCGGGATCAACGTGGGTGGCAGCCGGAAAGTGCCGATGGCCGAACTGCGGACCCTCGTGGAGGGCCTCGGCCACGACGGGGTGCGCACCCACCTGCAGAGCGGTCAGGCGGTGTTCACCGCCGCGCACGGCGACGAGGAGTCGCTGGCCGCCGGGCTGTCGGAGGCGATCGGGCGGCACTTCGGCTTCGCCGTGGACGTGATCGTGCGCGACCACGCCTATCTGAAGGGGATCGTCGAGGCCTGCCCGTACCCGGCCGACGAGCTGGAGCCCAGGCAGCTCCACGTCATGTACTTCTCCGCGCCCGTCGCTCCCGAGCGCTTCGCCGGGATCGATCCACGGGCGTACCTGCCCGAGGAGTTCCGGCTGGGCGACCGCGCGCTCTACCTGTACGCCCCGAACGGCCTGGGCCGCTCCGCGCTCGCCGGGCAGCTGGCCGGGCCCCGTGTCACCAAGGGCACCGTCGCCACCAGCCGCAACTGGAACACCGTCCTCAAACTGGCGGAGCTCACCGGTGACCGGCCATGACGCCGCTGTGGAGGCGGCCGTCGCGGGCGAGCTGAGTCTGCTGGACCCGCAGGTGCGCCGCTCGCCCGAGCGTGTCGGGGAGCTGCTGCACCCCGAGTTCCTCGAGTTCGGCGCGTCCGGACGGATCTGGGACCGTGCTTCGGTCATCGCCGCGCTCGCCGCGGAGCACGCCTCCGGCGGCGCTGCCACCACCGTCTCCCGCATGAACGCCGTCCGGCTCGCACCCGACGTCGTCCATCTCACCTTCGACACGGACCAGGGCGGCCGTCGAGCCCGTCGAAGCTCGCTGTGGCGTCTCACCGGGCAGGGCTGGCGCCTCTACTTCCACCAGGGCACGTTGTTCCACGCCGACACGGCGTGACCCGGCAGGCCACCCGCACAGGGGCCCCGGCGGATCAGGCGCCGACCGCCGCGAGCAGCGGTGCCCGCGCCTCGTCGTACCGCTCCAGCAGGACCCGCGCCACCTCCGGCGCCGGGCCCAGCACGCCCGCGAGGACGTCCGCCCCGGCCGCGCCCCGGGCGATCCGGTCCGGGAGGAAGCCGGGGGCCAGGACGTACGGCGCGACGGCGACGCGAGCGCAGCCGAGGGCGCGCAGTTCGCGTACCGCCTGCTCGGTGCGGGGCAGGGATGCGGAGGCGAACGCAGGCCGCACGGCGCACCAACCGGTGTGCCGCCACTCCCGCGCGATTGCTGCGATCACTGCGATCGCCTCCGGGTCGGAGGACCCCGCCGAGGCCAGCACGACCCCTGTCGAGGACTTGTCGGCGGGCGTCAGGCCCGCCTCGTACAGCCGGCGCTCCAGCGCCGACAGCAGGAGCGGGGACGGACCCAGCACCTCGGCCTGGTGGATCCGCAGCCGCGGCGGCGCCTGGGTCAGCACCGCCGGGATGTCCGACTTGGCGTGGAAGGCGCGGGTCAGCAGCAGCGGGAGGGCGACCACGTCGCGGACGCCCTCCGCGTCCAGGGACTCCAGCACCCCTTGGACGGAGGGGATGTTGAAGTCCAGGAACCCGGTCTCCACCCGCAGCCCCGGCCGCAGCGACCGTACCCGACCCACCAGTTCGTGCACGGTCGCGGCGTGCCGCGGATCGCGGCTGCCGTGGGCGACGACGAGAAGTACCGGACGGCGCACGGTGTTCCTCACCCCTTCACCAGCAGACCGCGGCTGCGCAGCACCCACCGCTCCAGCGGACTGAAGATCAGCAGGTCGATGGCGATGCCGACGGTCAGGATCAGCAGGATGGCCTCGAAGACCATGGCCATGTCGCTGGCGTTGCGGCCGTTCTCGAGGAGCTGGCCGAGGCCCACGCCGAGGTCCGGGAAGGATGCGATGATCTCCGCGGCCATCAGCGAACGCCAGGAGAACGCCCAGCCCTGCTTCAGGCCCGCGACGTAGCCCGGCAGCGCGGCCGGCAGCACGATGTGCCAGGTGCCCTTCAGCCCCGTCGCGCCCAGCGTGCGGCCGGCCCGCAGGAACAGCGGGGGCACCTGGTCGACGCCGGAGACCAGGCCGTTGGCGATCGAGGGGACCGCGCCGAGCAGGATGACGGCGTACATCATCTGGTTGTTCAGACCCAGCCAGATCACCGCCGGCGGCACCCACGCCACCGACGGCAGCGACTGCAGCCCGGACAGGATCGGCCCGATCGCCGCGCGCACGAACTTCACCCGCGCCACCAGCAGCCCCAGCGGGGTGCCGATCAACAGCGCGAAGAAGAAGCCGAGCAGACCGCGCGAGACACTGGTCCAGATGTAGCCGAGCAGCTCGCCCTGGAGCCACGCCTCACGCAGGACGCCCCACACCGCGCCCGGCGAGGGCAGCTTGGTCGGATCGTCGACGATCCCGAAGGAGACCAGGGCCTGCCACACCGCCAGCACCAGGGCGATGGCGACGACCGGCGGCAGGATCTTCTCCACGAAGGTCCGCCGCAGCGGCTTGCGTCCGGTCTGCACCGTCTCCAGCGCGTCGAGACCCGCCTCCAGACCGGCGAGGTCGCCCCCGTCCTTGTCCCTCGCGGTCGTCTCAGTGCTGGCCATGACGGCGGATCTCCCCACGGAGTTCTTCGGTGATCTCGACGGACAGTTCCGCCACGGCGGTGTCCTCGATACGGCGCGGATGCGGGATGTCCACCGTCCACTCGCGGGCGATCCGGCCCGGACGGGAGGACAGCAGCACCACCCGCTGCGCGAGCCGGACGGCCTCGCGCACGTTGTGCGTGACGAACAGGACGGACAGCCGGGTCTCGCGCCAGATCCTGGTCAGCTCGTCGTGCAGCACGTCCCGCGTGATGGCGTCCAGCGCCGCGAACGGCTCGTCCATCAGCAGCAGCCGGCTGTCCTGGGCGATCGCCCGGGCCAGCGCCACACGCTGGCGCATGCCGCCGGACAGCTCGTGCACCCGCTTGCCGTACGCGCCCTTCAGCCGGACGAGCCCGAGCAGCTCCTCGGCCCGTCCGCGGCGTTCGTTCTTCTGCACACCCCGCAACTTCAGGGCGAGTTCGACGTTCTTGCCCGCGGTCAGCCACGGGAACAGCGCGTGCTCCTGGAACATCAGCGCCGGCCGGCCGTCCGTGCCGATCGTGCCGGCCGTGGGGCGGTCGAGCCCCGCGACCAGGTTCAGCAGCGTGGACTTCCCGCAGCCCGAGGCACCCAGGAGGGTGACGAACTCACCGGGCGCGACATCGAGGCTGATGTCGTCCAGCACGAGCTGCTGTCCGGCGGGGCCCGGATACGACTTCGAGACGTGCTCGATCCGGGCGGCGGGCCTGTGCGCCTCGGTGCTGTCGGCGGCCTTGGCGAGGGTCGTGGCCATGGTCGTCACCTCCTGGGAACTCATCGTGATCCGGGCTTACCTGGCGCCGAGTCCGGCGTCGTCGGCGGCCGGTTCACCGGCGGCCTCCAGGACCTCGTTGAGCAGCGTGAGGTCGTGGATGCCGTCCAGATCCGGCTGCTCCAGCAGACCCGCCTTGACGGCGTGCTCGGCCTGGGCGGCGAGCGTGGCGGCCAGCGGGTCGTCGGTGAACGTGATCGACTCCCACGCCGGGTCCAGCACCTCGGCGGGCAGCGCCTTGCCGGAGTCGGCCGCCAGCTGTTCGTTGGCGACCGTCTTCGCCTCGTCCGGATGGGCGTTGATCCACCGGTTGGTCTCGACGGACGCCTTCAGCACCGCCTCGACGGCCTTCGGGTGCTTCTCCAGGAACTCCTGGCGCACGATGATGTTCGTGATCACGAACTTCCCGTCCGGCCACAGGGACGTCTCGTCCAGCAGCACCTTGCCGCCCTGCGCGACCAGCTTCGACGCGGTCGGCTCCGGCACCCAGGCGCCGTCGATCGACCCGGCCCCGAACGCGTCCGGGGTGACCTTGTTGTCGCTGCGGACGACCGTGACGTCGCCCTTGCCGCTCCGGGCGTCGACCTTCCAGCCCTGCTCGGCCGCCCAGTTGAGGAACGCCACGTCCTGGGTGTTGCCGAGCTGCGGGGTCGCGATCCGCTTGCCCTCGACGTCCTTCAGGGACTTCACCTCGTCCGGGTTCACCACGAGCTTGACCCCACCGGACGCCGAACCGCCGATGATGCGCAGGTTCCTGCCGCCGGACTTGGTGTAGCCGTTGACGGCGGGGGAGGGGCCGATGAAACCGATGTCGATGGAACCGGAGTTGAGCGCCTCGATCTCCGACGGCCCCGCGTTGAAGACGGCGTACTTCGCCTCGGTGCCGCCGAGTTCCTTCTGGAACAGGCCCTTCCTGTTCCCCACCAGCGCGGTGCCGTGGGTGAGGTTGCCGAAGTAGCCGATCCGGACGGAGTCGAGACCGTCGGTCTTCTTCGCCCCGGCGGCGACCTTCACGGAGTCGTCGTCCTTGGCCTGGGACCCGTAGCCGCAGGCTGCCAGGGTGAGCAGCGGCAGCACGGCCGTCACCGCGAGGGCACGGCGCAGGGCGTTCGTGGCAGGCACGGGAGGTGTTCCTCTCGCAGGGCCCGGCGGTCACGGTCCTGGTCTCTCAGGCCGTGGCCGGGAAGTCGGCGGGTTTTCGTCTACGGCGGCGGGGGGTGAGGGCGCGCGAGCGGTGCGCGTACGTCATCGCGCACATCGGGCCACTCCGCCCTGCCCGCTGCCGAGGGCCCCGCTGCCGACGCGGCCGCCCTCCTTCGCGAACCCGGAGTAGAAGTCGGTGGGGTTCATGCTCAGAAGTCCCACCCGTCGTCCTCGGCCCCGTCCCTGACGGGCTCCGGTGCGGCGAAGGACTCACCGACCATGCCGGCGGTGAGCGTGGTGCCGTCGCCCGGGTCGATGAGGATGAACGAACCGGTGCGCCGCGAGTCCGCGTAGGAGTCGGCGGGCAGCGGCTCGGCGGTGCGGATCTTCACCCGGCCGATGTCGTTGGCGGTGAGCTGCCCGGGGTGCGGGTGCAGCGACAGGTCGTCCAGCGTCAGCCGGGACGGGATGTCCTTCACGATCGCCTTGACGGTGCGGGTGCCGTGCTTGAGCAGCACCCGGTGGCCGACGGTCAGCGGCTGGTCGGCGACGTGGCACACGGTGGCCTCGACGTCCTGCGAGGTGGCCGGCGCGTCCTTGCTGGGGACGATCAGGTCACCGCGGGAGATGTCGATGTCGTCGGCCAGCAGCAGCGTCACCGACTGCGGCGTCCAGGCGACGTCGACGGGCTCGCCCAGCAGGTCGATCCCGGTGACCGTCGTGGTCCGGCCGGACGGCAGCACGGTCACCTCGTCGCCCACCCGGAAGGTGCCCGCCGCGATCTGCCCCGCGTAGCCCCGGTAGTCGGGGTGCTCGGCGCTCTGCGGCCGGATCACGTACTGCACGGGCAGCCGGGCGTGGCAGTGCGCCAGGTCGTGGCTGACCGGGACGGTCTCCAGGTGCTCCAGCACGGTCGGGCCGCCGTACCAGTCCATGTGCGCGGACGGCTCCACCACGTTGTCGCCGACGAGGGCCGAGATCGGGATCGCGGTGACCTCGGGGACGCCCAGCTCGGTCGCGTACGCCGTGAACTCCTCGGCTATGCCGGCGAACACGGACTCCCGGTAGTCCACCAGGTCCATCTTGTTCACGGCGAGGACCACGTGCGGGACGCGCAGCAGGGCGGCGATGGCGGCGTGCCGGCGGGTCTGCTCGACGACGCCGTTGCGGGCGTCGACCAGGACCACCGTCAGCTCGGCCGTGGAGGCGCCGGTGACCATGTTCCGGGTGTACTGCACGTGGCCCGGGGTGTCGGCGAGGACGAACCGGCGCCGGGGCGTGGCGAAGTAGCGGTAGGCCACGTCGATGGTGATGCCCTGCTCCCGCTCGGCCCGCAGACCGTCGGTGAGCAGCGCGAGGTCGGGCGCCCCCTGACCGCGGCCGGCCGACGCGCGCTCCACGGCCTCCAGCTGGTCGGTGAGGACCGACTTGGAGTCGTGCAGCAGCCGGCCCACCAGCGTGGACTTGCCGTCGTCGACGGAGCCGGCGGTGGCGAACCGCAGCAGGGTGGTGGCCGCGAGCTCCTCGGTGGTGATGGTGCTCATGTCTAGAAGTACCCCTCGCGCTTGCGGTCTTCCATCGCGGCCTCGGAGAGCTTGTCGTCGGCGCGGGTGGCACCGCGCTCGGTGAGCCGGGAGGCGGCGATCTCGGTGATCACCTTCTCGACGGTGTCGGCGTCGGAGTCCACCGCGCCGGTGCAGGACATGTCGCCCACGGTGCGGTAGCGCACGAGCCTCTTCTCGACGGTCTCGCCGTCCCTCGGGCCGCCCCACTCACCGGCGGTCAGCCACATGTCGCTGCGGCGGAACACCTCGCGCTCGTGCGCGTAGTAGATCTCCGGCAGCTCGATGTCCTCGCGGGCGATGTACTGCCACACGTCCAGCTCGGTCCAGTTGGACAGCGGGAACACGCGGACGTGCTCACCGGGGGCGTGCCGGCCGTTGTACAGGTTCCACAGCTCGGGGCGCTGACGGCGCGGGTCCCACTGGGAGAACTCGTCGCGCAGCGAGAACACCCGCTCCTTGGCGCGGGCCTTCTCCTCGTCGCGGCGCCCGCCGCCGAACACGGCGTCGAACCTCTCGCTTCGGATCTTCTCGGTGAGCGGCAGGGTCTGCAACGGGTTGCGGGTGCCGTCGGGGCGCTCCTTGAGCACCCCGCGGTCGATGTAGTCCTGCACGGAGGCGACGTGCAGCCGCAGCCCGTGCTTCGCGACCGTGCGGTCGCGGTAGTCGAGGACCTCGGGGAAGTTGTGCCCGGTGTCGACGTGCAGCAGCGGGAACGGGACCGGCGCCGGGGTGAACGCCTTCAGCGCCAGGTGCAGCATGAGGATGGAGTCCTTGCCGCCGGAGAACAGGATCACCGGCTTCTCGAACTCGCCCGCCACCTCACGGAAGATGTGCACCGCCTCGGACTCGAGGGCGTCCAGATGGGAGAGGGCGTACGGGTTGTCCGTCCCCTCTTCCACGGTGGCGACGGTCGTCATGCCAGTCCCCTTTCGCTGAGCACGGCATGCACCGACGCCGCGGACTCCTGCACGGTCTGGTTCTGGGACTCGATCCGCAGATCGGGCGTCTCGGGCTCCTCGTACGGGTCGTCCACACCGGTCAGTCCGGTGAGTTCGCCCGCGGCCTGCTTGGCGTACAGGCCCTTCACATCGCGTACGGAGCACACCTCGACCGGGGTCGCCACGTGCACCTCGACGTACGGCGTGCCGTTCGTCTCGTGCCGCCCCCGGACCGCGTCCCGGCTGTCCGCGTACGGCGCGATGACCGGGACGAGGGCGAGTACGCCGTTGCGGGCGAGCAGTTCGGCGACGAAGCCGATGCGCTGCACGTTGGTGTGCCGGTCCTCGCGGGTGAAGCCGAGCCCCGCGGAGAGGAACTCGCGGATCTCGTCGCCGTCGAGCACCTCGACCCGGCGGCCCTGCTCGCGCAGCCGGCCCGCCAGTTCGTGGGCGATGGTGGTCTTGCCTGCGCTCGGCAGACCCGTGAGCCAGACGGTGGCTCCGGTCGTCACGTGGTTCTCCTGGATCTCGGTGGTCGTCGTCATGTCAGCCGTGCAGCCCGCACTCGGTCTTGGAGCGGCCCGCCCAGCGGCCGGCGCGCGCGTCCTCGCCCTGAAGCACCCGGCGGGTGCAGGGCGCGCAGCCCACGGAGGCGTAGCCGTCCATCAGCAGTGGATTGGTGAGGACGCCGTGCTCGTCTACGTACGTTCGTACGTCTTCCTGTGACCACTTCGCGATGGGGGAGATCTTCACCTTCCGCCGCTTCTCGTCCCAGCCGACGACCGGGGTGCCCGCCCGGGTCGGGGACTCGTCGCGGCGCAGGCCGGTCGCCCAGGCCAGGTAGCCCTCCAGGCCCTCCTCCAGCGGCCGGACCTTGCGCAGCGCGCAGCACAGGTCGGGGTCGCGGTCGTGCAGCCTCGGGCCGTACTCCGCGTCCTGCTCGGCGACCGTCTGCCGCGGGGTCAGCGTGATGACGTTCACGTCCATCACGGCCTCCACCGCGTCGCGGGTGCCGATGGTCTCCGGGAAGTGGTAGCCGGTGTCGAGGAACACCACGTCGACGCCGGGCAGCGCGCGGGAGGCGAGGTGGGCGACCACCGCGTCCTCCATCGAGGAGGTCACGCAGAACCGCCTGCCGAAGGTCCCGGCGGCCCACCGGAGGATCTCCAGGGCGGAGGCGTCCTCCAGGTCCCGGCCCGCCTGCTCGGCCAGGGCCTTCAGGTCCTCGGCGGTTCGCTCTTCCTGACCAGCCGTCATGTCCGGTCCCCTCGCGTGTCGGATCGCTCGAGTCCCCGGGCGAGCAGCCCGAGGAACTTCAGCTGAAAGGCTCGGTTGCACGCGCCGCACTCCCACGCCCCGTGGCCCTGTTCCCCGGGACGCAGGTCCTCGTCGCCGCAGTAGGGGCAGTGGAACGGCGCCGCACGCTCGCTCACGACAGGGCCTCGTCCGACGCGCGGCCGACCCAGGCCGCGAACCGCTCGCCGTCCTCGCGCTCCTCCTGGAAGCGCTTGAGGACCCGCTCGATGTAGTCGGGCAGCTCGTCCGAGGTCACCTTCAGGCCGCGGACCTTGCGTCCGAAGGACGGCTCCAGACCGAGCGCGCCGCCCAGGTGCACCTGGTAGCCCTCGACCTGCTCGCCCTTCTCGTCGATCATCAGCTGGCCCTTGAGACCGATGTCCGCCACCTGGATGCGGGCGCAGGCGTTGGGGCAGCCGTTGAGGTTGATGGTGATCGGCTCGTCGAAGTCCGGGATGCGGCGCTCGAGTTCGTCGATCAGCGAGGCGCCGCGCGCCTTGGTCTCGACGATGGCGATCTTGCAGAACTCGATGCCGGTGCAGGCCATGGTGCCGCGCCGGAACGAGGAGGGCCGGGCACTGAGGTCCAGCGCCTCCAGGGACTCCACGAGGGAGTCGACCCGGTCCTCCTCGACGTCGAGGATGATCATTTTCTGCTCGACGGTGGTACGGATCCGGCCGGAGCCGTGCGCCTCCGCGAGGTCCGCGATCTTGGTGAGCGTGGTGCCGTCGACGCGGCCGACCCGCGGGGCGAAACCGACGTAGTAGCGGCCGTCCTTCTGCCGGTGCACACCGACGTGGTCGCGCCACTGCTGCACCGGCTGCTCGGGAGCGGGTCCGTCGATCAGCCTGCGCCCGCCCAGGTACTCGTCCTCCAGCACCTGGCGGAACTTCTCCGCGCCCCAGTCGGCGACGAGGAACTTCAGGCGGGCCCGGGTGCGCAGCCGGCGGTAGCCGTAGTCACGGAAGATCGAGATGACGCCCTCGTAGACGTCCGGCACCTCGTCGATCGGCACCCAGGCGCCGAGCCGCACGCCCAGCTTGGGGTTGGTGGACAGGCCGCCGCCGACCCAGACGTCGAAGCCGGGGCCGTGCTCGGGGTGCCGTACGCCGACGAACGCGACGTCGTTGATCTCGTGCACCACGTCCAGCAGCGGCGAACCCGAGATGGCCGTCTTGAACTTCCGGGGGAGGTTCGAGTACGCCTTGTTGTTCAGGACCCGGCGCTTCATCTCCTCCAGCGCCGGCGTGGCGTCGATGATCTCGTCCTCGGCGATGCCGGCGACGGGGGAGGCGATCATCACGCGGGGGGTGTCGCCGCAGGCGGTGACCGTGGACAGGCCGACGCCCTCCAGACGCTCCCAGATCTCGGGCACGTCCTCGACCCGGATCCAGTGGTACTGGATGTTCTGCCGGTCGGTGATGTCGGCGGTACCGCGCGCGAACTCCTGCGAGACCTCGCCGATCACCCGCAGCTGCCGGGTCGTCAGCGCCCCGCCGTCGATGCGCACCCGCAGCATGAAGTACTTGTCGTCCAGCTCCTCCGGCGCCAGGACCGCGGTCTTGCCGCCGTCGATCCCGGGCTTGCGCTGGGTGTACAGACCCCACCACCGCATCCGGCCGCGCAGGTCGTTGGGGTCGATCGAGTCGAAACCGCGCTTGGAGTAGATCGTCTCAATACGTGTCCGCACATTGAGACCGTCGTCGTCCTTCTTGAACTGCTCGTTTCCGTTGAGCGGGGTGAAGTGGCCCGCGGCCCACTGTCCCTCTCCGCGGTGACGGCTCACCTTGCGGCGGGAAGTCGCGGCAGCAGGCTTCTGCGGGGTGGCGGCCATGGTTGATACGTCCTTCGGGACAGCGATGGGTGGTGTCGGCGCGTGGCGCCGTCGGCGAGGGGCGGCTCTGACCTGCACGCGTGCGTGCGCGGGTTCAAGTGCGCCTCATCGCGCGGGGAGTGGGGCGAGGAAGGGGCGCCGGGCGATGCTGGGCGCTCTCAGCGCGCCGGACAGATGGCGCTGGACATGCGGCCGAGGTCGACGTGCCGCCGACTCACCAAGGCGATTCCAGTTCCAGGCATGGCGGAAGCGTGGCACGGCGATCTGGACACAGTCCAGCTTCGTCCAAACTGCGGACACCCTTGTCTCGAAGTAAGAGACAAGGGTGTTCTTGGTCACAAGTGCCGCAGGTGGTCTTGTCCGTGCCGGTCAGGTGGGATAGGCCCCGGACCACGGACCGGGAGCCGGTACTTCCGGTTCCTTTTCGACCTTGGTGTCGAACAGGGTGAAGCCGCGGCGCCGGTAGTTGTCCAGGGCGTGCTCGCCGTCCTTGCTGCAGGTGTGCAGCCACACCCGCGTGGTCGGCTTCAGCCCCGGCCGGCGGTCCGCCAGGTCCCAGGCGCGGGCCGTGCCGTACGACAGCAGGTGCCCGCCGATGCGCCGTCCCCGGAAGGCGGGCAGCAGCCCGAAGTGGACGATCTCGACGACCCCGCCCTCCTGGGCCTCCAACTCCACGTACCCGGCGGGCGTCCCCCGGTCGTAGGCGACCCACGTCTCCACCTCGGGCCGGTCCAGGTGCTCCAGCCACCGCGCGTACGTCCAGCCCAGCCGGTCGGTCCAGCGGATGTCCCCGCCGACCGAGGCGTACAGGAAGCGGCTGAACTCGGGGCAGGGCACCTCGGAGCGGACGACCCGCACGTCCCCCTCGGGCGCGGCGGCCGGAAGGAGGTCGGTGGGCGCGGTCTGCTCCAGGGACCAGGTGGTCACGGAGATGGTCGTCATGCCCGAAAGGGAACCATCCGGCACGAGCTCCTGTCGAACGCCTGACCAGGAAGCGGACGATCCTAGTCCAGGGATCGGTCGACCGAGGTCAGCGGCAGGGCGAACAGCGCCCGGCCGGACTGGGACCACACCTCGCCGGTCTCCCCCCAGTAGGACAGGGACGCCACCGGGCCGCTCCAGCAGCGGTGCGTCCCGTCCGCGCCGCACCGGGTGGGGCGGGCCCCGTCCGTGTCCTGCCGCCACAGCGTGCCGCGCCCGTCCGGCGTCCCGGCCGTCCGGCCCAGGTACCAGCCCGACCGGTACGACAGCACGCCGCGCACACCGGTCAGCTCCGTCTCGTACACCCCCACCGGGTCGGTGTCGAGCAGTCCCGCACGCTCCGGCCCGGTGCTGAACGCGTACCGCCACAGCCGGGTCGGCCCGTCCTCGTCCGCGGGCGTCGCCTCGTGCGCGACCACGCTGTCGGGTGCGGTGCTGCGGTCCAGCGAGATGCCGCCCGGCCGGGGCGCGCCGGCCCCGTCCGTCCGGTAGGAGGCGACGGCCGGCAGCACGTACCGCGCTCCCGCCGCCGACCAGCCACCGGGCACCCGCCCGACCGACGTGTCCTCCACGGTGGCCCGCTGGACCCGTTCGACGTCGTACACGTACAGCGCGCTGTCGTCCGCCGGGCCCGCGGTGACCAGCAATTTGTCCTGGTACCAGACCATGCCGGACACGGCGGAGCCGAGCCCGCGGTAGTCGCGGCCGCCGTCCACCGGAACGGCCAGCAGGGCCCAGGTGTAGCGGAGGTCCTCCGGGTCGTCGGCGTCCACGAAGGCGACGCGGGCGAGACCGTCCTCGGCCGGGGCGCCGGTGCTGCGGCTCCACCCGGAGAGGATCACCCGGTGCTCGCCCCAGCGGCCGTCGTCGTCCGCGTCCCCGGAGGTGGTGACCGCGCCGGACCGCCAGCCGTCGGTGTCGGCGCCCGGCCAGCAGTACGCGCGGGTCGCGGCGGGCTCGACCGGCAGGGCCCGCCGGTCGTCGTCCGTACAGTCCTCCGCGCCGCCCAGGGCGCCGTCGGGGTCGGCGAGCACGGCACCGACACCGACCGGCCGGCCCATGTCGTCCGAGAGCCGCTCCAGTGCCTCGCGCGGCACCTGGTGCTCGGTCAGCCGCAGCGGAGCGGTCCCGGTGGACGCGGTGAGCGGCTTCAGCGCCCCGGGGTCGCCGGCGTCGGTGGCCTGGGAGGCGCTGATCATGGTGGCGGCCGCGGTCAGCGCGAGGGCGGTCCCGGCCAGCGCCGCCCGCAGCGCCCTGCTCCGCCTGCGCCGACGGTGTCTGCCGCGATGCTTCATGACGTCCTCCCGAGACGATCCAACTGCTTCCGGTGGTGTGAGGGTTGACCGTGGAGCAGCTGGGGTGGCCCGTACCGGGATGCTACGGCAGCCGGGCGGTTCGGGCGGGGGAGACCCTGCAAGTATGCGAAACAGCGACCTTCCGAGGCGTCGGCGGGCACGCCTGTACGACCCCGCGCGGTCTTGACGGGCGGAAGGGGCGTCAGGCGTCCCGCACCGGTCGCCGTGGACGGCCCGGGGCCGGGGCCGTCGAACGGGGGAACAGGTCGTGGGGGCCGTCCGGGAGGACGAGCTCCACCTCCGCGCTCTCCGTGAAGCGGTAGGGGCGGTGGTCCAGAAGGGGCCCCAGGTAGCGCCGGATCCGGGACATCTCCGCGCGCACCGTCACCGTGCGGTCCGGGTCGCCGAACACGTCCCGGGCGAGGTCAGCCGCGCTGCGCCCGGTGCGGTGCACGGCCAGCAGGTACAGCAACTCGGCGTGCCGGGGGCTCAGTTCCCGGGTCCAGGAGCCCGACCCGCCGGACACCTCCACCGACCGGCGGCGCGGCTCCCTCAGGTCCAGCACGATCCGGAACGCACCGCGCGCCACCGGTTCGTCCGCCGCCCGCACCAGCCAGCCCCCGGCCAGCGGCTCCAGCGAGCAGCGGCCCAGCGCCGGCAGCCATCGCATGCCCGCCGACACCGACGCGGGCAGCACCAGCCGCTCCGGGTGCCGCATCCCCGTCGCCGCCGCCGTCCACCCCTGCCGGTCCACGACCAGCGCACGCCCGTCGATCCGGGCCAGCACCGGCGCCGCCGCCGCGCGCAGCCGCTCCAGCGACCGCAGGTGCGCCTCCCGCAGCCGCGCCTCGGCGAGCTTGGCCACCGAGTCGACCCACGCCAGCGTGGCCGGGTGCATCGTCTCCAGCGGCCCGCTCACGTCCACCACGCCGATCAGCCGCCCGTCACGGGGGTCCGTGATCGGCGCCCCGGCACACGCCCAGGTGGCGTGCGAGCGCACGAAGTGCTCGGCGGCGAACACCTGCACCGGACGCCGCGTCACCGCCGACGTCCCCACCCCGTTGGTGCCGACGACCTCCTCGCGCCAGTCCGCGCCGATCTCGAAGCCCAGCCCGTCGGCCTTGCGCAGCACCGGCGCGCTGCCCTCCCGCCACAGCACCCGGCCCTCCTCGTCGGCCACCACCATGATGTGGCGGGCGGAGTCCGCGACCGACAGCAGCCCTTCCCGCAGCACCGGCAGCACCTGCCGCAGCGCCGAGGTCTCCCGCCGCCGCTGCACCTCCTCCCGGGACAGCAGACCGCTGTGGAGGCCGTGGTCCGGGTCCACGCCGCTGCGCAGCATCCGCTCCCAGGACTGCCCGATCACCGGACGGGGAGCCACGGGCGTACGCTGCCCGGAGAGCGCGGCGGAGCGGACCTTGTCGAGCACCCGCGCCGCCCGCGCCGTGTCGACGGCGGCCAGCTGCGTCACGTCCATGGGCGAGAGCGCCACCGGTCCCCTCCCGGAAGAAAAGCTGTCGGTCCCATACTGCCGTCCGCACCCGGCACGGACGCGCCTGCCGCGGCCACGGGGACGACACGTTGCAACCCTCTGCAACCCTGGTGGAGGGCCCCCGGCCGACCGAGACTTGGGCGACGCCGTCCCGAGCGGTGTCCACGGCCCGCGAGGGCCCGTGCGGCGGGGGTGGTGCCGTGTCGGCGCAGCACCACCCCCGTGTCGCGCCGGCCGCCGCTCACTCAGCCCACCGGCCGGGCCCGCTCCACCACCGACGCCAGGTCCAGCGTGTGCGGCAGCGTCCCGAACGCCGCTCCCCCGTCCCCGCCCAGCCGTGCCGCGCAGAACGCGTCCGCCACCTGCGGCGGCGCGTACCGCACCAGCAACGACCCCTGCAGCACCAGCGCCAGCCGCTCCGTCAGCCGCCGCGCCCGCCCTTCGACGCCCTCCAGGTCCGCCAGTTCGGTCAGCAGGTCCTTGATCGCGGCGTCCAGCCGGTGATCCACCCCGCGCGCCCGTCCCACCTCCCGCAGGTACGCGTCCAGCGCCGCCGGCTCCCGGCGCAGCGCCCGCAGCACGTCCAGCGCCTGGATGTTGCCCGCGCCCTCCCAGATCGAGTTCAGCGGCGACTCCCGCACCAGCCGCGGCATCCCCGACTCCTCGACGTACCCGTTCCCGCCCAGGCACTCCGCCGCCTCCACCGCGAGCGGCGCGCACCGCTTGGTCACCCAGTACTTCGCCGCCGGCACCGCGATCCGCAGCAGCGCCCGCTCCTGCTCGCCGTCGTCGTCGTACGCCGCCGCCAGCCGCAGCGCCAGCGCGGTGGCCGCCTCCGACTCCAGCGCCAGGTCGGCCAGCACATTGCGCATCAGCGGCTTGTCGGCGAGCTTCCCGCCGAACGCCTCCCGGTGTGCGCAGTGGTGCACCGCCTGCGCCACCGCCTGCCGCATCAGCCCCGCCGAACCCAGCACGCAGTCCAGCCGGGTCGCCGCCACCATCCCCATGACGGTGCGCAGCCCGGCCCCCTCGTCCCCGACCCGGCGCGCCCACGTCCCGTCGAACTCCACCTCGGCGGACGCGTTGGACCGGTTGCCCAGCTTCTCCTTGAGCCGCTGGATGAGGAACACGTTGCGTGTGCCGTCCTCCAGCACCCGCGGCACCAGAAAGCACGTGAGCCCCCCGGGCGCCTGCGCCAGCACCAGGAAGGCGTCCGACATCGGGGCCGAGCAGAACCACTTGTGCCCGGTCAGCTCGTACGCGCCGTCCTCGGTCAGCGGCCGGGCCGCCGTCGTGTTCGTTCGTACGTCGCTGCCGCCCTGCTTCTCCGTGATGCCCATCCCGAACAGGGCGCCGGGCTTCTGCCCCGCGGGCCGCAGGGCACGGTCGTAGACCGCCGACGTCAGCCGCGGCTCCCACTCCGTCGCCAGCGCCGGGTCCGTGCGCAGCGCGGGGACCGCCGCGTGGGTCATCGACAGCGGGCAGCCGTTGCCGGCTTCCACCTGCGTCCACACCAGGAACGCCGCCGCCCGCCGCACATGCCCGCCCGGCCGCCCCCAGGCCGCCGTCAGCCCCGCCGAGACGCCCTTGCCGAGCAGCCGGTGCCAGGACGGGTGGAAGTCGACCTCGTCGATCCGGTGACCGTAGCGGTCGTGGGTGCGCAGCCGCGGCGGGTTCTCGTTCGCCAGGGCCCCCCACTCCTGCACCTGCGCGGACCCGGCGGTCCGTCCGAACCCCGACAGTTCGGAGAGGCCCTCGTCCCGCACGTCGGGATCCAGATGCCGTTCGACCGCCTCCACCAGCGCCCGGTCGGCGCCGAACACGTCGTACTGCACCAGCGGGGGAGCCTGATTGGTCACGGTGTGCGTGGTGCCTGCCATGCCCACGAACGTACCCCGTGGCAAGCCGGCCTCACCCGCCGATCCGGCCTGCGGGTGAGTGCGACCTGGTACGACGGATACCTTTAGGGCGTGCAGCCAGCAAGTGAATCCCCCAACGCGCCCTCCGGCCGCCTCCACCGGGCCAAGGCCCTCTACCAGAACGTCTCCAAACGCAGGACCGCCTGGCTGCTGCTGAAGGACACCGTCAACTCGTGCATGGAGTACCGCATCCTGGGCCTGGCGGCCGAGGCGGCGTTCTTCACGCTGCTGTCGGTGCCCCCGCTGCTGCTCAGCATGGTCGGCCTGCTCGGCTACGTCGACGCCTGGACCGGCGCCGACACCATCCAGAGCGTGCAGCGCAGCCTCCTGGACGCCTCCCGGACCGTGCTCTCCGACCGGGGCGTGACGGAGATCGCGGAGCCGATCCTGCGGGACGTCACCAAGGGCGGCCGGCCCGACGTGATCTCCCTCGGCTTCCTGATCGCCGTGTGGTCGGGCTCCCGCGCGGTGAACGTCTTCATCGAGACCATCACCGTCATGTACGGCCTCGACGGCGTGCGGGGCATCGTCAAGACCCGGCTGCTGGCCTTCCTGCTGTTCATCGTGGCCCTGCTGATCGGCTCCGTCGCGCTGCCGCTGATGGTGGCGGGACCGGACGCGGTCGTCCGGGTGGTGCCCTGGTCGGCGACGCTCGTGCAGATCCTCTACTGGCCGGTCGTGATCCTGCTCTCCGTCGCCTTCCTGACCACGCTCTACCACGTCTCCGTGCCCGTGCGCTCCCCGTGGGTCGAGGACGTGCCCGGCGCGCTGGTCGCCCTCGCCATGTGGGTGCTCGGCAGCTTCCTGCTGCGCCTCTACCTGACGAACACCGTCGAGGGCCCCACCATCTACGGCTCCCTCGCCGCCCCCGTCGCCGTGCTGCTGTGGATCGGCGTGTCCGCCTTCGCCGTGCTCGTCGGCGCCGCGGTCAACGCGGCCATCGACCGGGTCTGGCCGGCCGCCGCGACGGCCGCGGCCCGCGAGACCAACGAGCGGCTGCGGCAGGCGCAGGTCGCCGAGTACGTCGCCCGCACCGCCGCGGCCGGCGAGGCCGACCCCGACATGCCCTCCGAGTTCCCCGAACGCTGGTCCCGCTTCCTGCCCCCGGAGGACGTCACGGCCCGGCTGCGCGCCCACGCGAAGTCCACCCACCCGAGCGCCCACGCGAAGTCCACCCACCCGAGGAACGACGAGGGGCCGGCGCACGACGGGAACTGAGCCGTCTCCCGCCCCCGGACGGGCTGGTGCGTCAGCCCCTCCGGCGTTCGGGGAGCGGGTCCGGGGCGGGGCCCCGGTCCGGGACCGGGCGGCGGGGGCGACGGCACACGGGCTCACGCCTTCCAGACACCGGCCGCCGCCTCGGCCACGAAGCCGGCGAAGTTCCGCGGCTCGCCCCAGCGTCTGCCGCACCCCGTCCTCCAGCCACGCGTCGCGCCCGTCGAGCAGGGTCCCGAACACCTCCGTGAGGAACGCGGCCTCCTCCCGCGTGCGCCGCGGGGAACCGTCGCCGAGCGGCTCGTTGCCGTGAGCCCGCGTCTACGCTGCTCCCATGGACGCACTCACCGGTCTGCTCGAGGGCCTCCGCGCGCGGGGCGCGTTCATGATCCGGGCGTGCTTCGACCCGCCGTGGGCGATCCGGGTGGAGGACCGTGCCCCCCTGACGGTGATGGTGCTCGTCCGCGGCGAGGCGTGGATCGTGCCGGACGGGGGAGAGCGCCTCCGGCTGCGCCCCGGCGACCTCGCCGTCGCGCGCGGCCCCGACCCGTACACCTGCGCCGACGACCCGGCCACGGCGCCGCAGGCGCTGATCCTGCCAGGCGGCGCGTGCCACCACCCCGACGGGCGACCCCTGAACGGCGTCATGGACCTCGGCGTCCGCACCTGGGGCGACCGGCCGGAGGGCGGGACGGTGATGCTGATCGGCACCTACCGGATGCGGGGCGAGACCGGCGGCCGGCTCCTCGACGCGCTGCCGCCGCTGCTCGCCCTCACCGCCGACGTGTGGGACCGCCCGCTCACCCCCTTCCTCATGGACGAGACCGTGCGCGACGCCCCCGGCCAGGAGGTCGTCCTGGACCGGCTGCTCGACCTGCTGGTCATCGCCGCGCTGCGCGCCTGGTTCGCCCGCCCGGAGGCGCAGCCGCCCGCCTGGTACCGGGCGCAGGCCGACCCGGTCGTCGGCCCGGCCGTACGCCTGCTCGAGGACGACCCCGCCCGCCCGTGGACGGTCGCCGAACTCGCCGCGAAGGCCGGCGTCTCCCGCGCCGCCCTGGCCCGCCGCTTCACCCGGCTGGTCGGCGAACCCCCGATGACCTACCTCACCGGCCGGCGCCTCGCCCTCGCCGCGGACCGCCTGCGCGACACCGACGACACCATCGGCGCGATCGCCCGCCAGGTCGGCTACGGCAGCGCCTTCGCCCTGTCCACCGCCTTCAAACGGGCCTACGGGGTCAGCCCGCAGGAGTGGCGCAACCGGGCGGCGTGGCGTCCCTGATCAGTTGAGCGAACCTATGCGAACTGCAGGGTGCGGCATGGGTTCTGCCCGCCTGGGGGAGCGTGGGCGTGCAGGCGGAATTCCGCGCCCGGTGCTGCCCCTCGGGGCCGGTGCCGGCGGGTGGTGGGTGTGCTGATCGTCGTCACGCCCTGGTGCCGGCGGGCTGCGCGGGGCAGCCGTCCCGGGCTCGTGGGTGCGTGTCCCTCCGGACGCCGGCCCGCCGGACCCGTGGGGCCGGTGAGGGAGGGCGCCCTGCGTCGCCGGGGCGTAGGGCGTGGAGTGCGGCGCCGGGTGGGGCCGAGCGGCAGCTTCCGGCTCACCGACGCTCCTCCTTTCCCGCCCTCCGCGCTGTCATCCGACCAACGACACCGCCCCGAGAAGGTCACGCATTCGATCCACGAACTCGCGCACGGCGTCACACCGACGAATGACGCGTCACCACGGATCCCAGACGAAACACGTTAGCCTGAGGGCGTGTACCGGGAGCGGGCGTCACGGCTGACGGGCGCGGTCGTGTGGACCAACAGCCCGTCCACCGGCGGGGAGGGCCGGGTGCTCCCCGACGGCTGCATGGACCTGCTCTGGCACGAGGGGCGCCTGCTGGTCGCGGGCCCCGACACCCACGCGCACCTCACCGGAGACCGGCCGGGCACCTGGGCGGGTGTCCGCTTCCGCCCCGGCACCGCGCCCGCGCTGCTGGGCATGCCCGCCCACGAACTGCGCGACCGCCGCGTCGCCCTGTCCGACCTGTGGCCGGCGGCCGACGTGCGCCGCATGACCGCCCGCGTCAACGCGGCGGACGATCCGGCACACGGCCTGGAGGACCTGGCCCTGCGCCGGGCGGCGGAGACGCCCCCGCCCGACCCACTGCTCGGCCTTCTCGTGGCAGCCCTCGACGCGGGCCGCCCGGTCGCCGCGACCGCCGACGAACTGGGCCTGGGCGTCCGGCGGTTGCACCGCCGCTCGCTGGCCGCGTTCGGCTACGGCCCGAAGACCCTGGCCCGCATCCTCCGGATGCGCCGCGCCCTCGCCCTGGCCCGGGCGGGCGTCCCCCTCACGGAGACGGCAGCCCGGACCGGTTACGCGGACCAGGCCCACCTCTCCCGTGAGGTACGGGACCTGACGGGCCTGCCGCCGGGCGGGCTACTGGCCGCTCACGGCTAGCGGCGCGAACAGGTCCACCCCGTTCCCGTCCGGGTCGAGGAGGACGGCGTACCGCTGCCCCCACACCGCGTCCCACGGCTTGAGCTCGAAACGGCTCCCGGCGTCGACCGTCTCCGCGAAGAGCGTGTCGACCTCCGCGGGGCTGTCGCACCGCAGCGCCAGGGAGGACCTGCCCCCGCCCGACGGCGGCTCCCATTCCGTGCGGAAGGACCGGGCCACCTCCTCCGTGTCCAGCAACAGCCGCAGCCCGCCCGGCAGTCCGGCCTCTACGTGTCCCTGCTCCTCGGCCCCCTCCGGGAAGGCGAACCCGAGCCGCCGGTAGAAGGCGACGGAGGCGGCCATGTCGGAGACGACCATCCCGATGGCATCGAATCGTGCACTCATGCGGCCCACCGTAGGGCCGCGCCCCTACGACGGTCTTGAAGGAATCGGACACGCGAGTTCGGACCGGACGAGTTCGAGGAGACGGCCGGTCCAGTTGCGGCCCCTGCCGCGGTCGTCGCCCCAGAAGGCGGAGTCGGAGTCGCCGTAGACGATCGTCGCGTCCTCTGTGGCCAGCAGGGCACGGGCCAGTTCCGGATGCCGGGTGAACTTGGCACGCAGCAGCGCCGTCATGACGGCAATCCGTCGCCGCTCCCAGCCCTCGCTCCGCTCGGCGTCGGCGGCCAGGTTGCGGGCGCCGAAGGTGCTGTCCGCGGCGGCGACCGCCTCCCGCAGAGCGGGGTCGGCGACGGAGAGGGCCCAGTAGGCGTGGGTGACGGTGGGGTAGGTGACGCCGTCGACCTCGACGGGCGCCGGGTACTCGTTGCGCAGCGCCTTCGTGCCCGGGTCGTCGGACGGCTTGAGCGGGTAGCTCTCGTACAGGTGGACCGCGGGGGCGACGGCGGTCGAGGGACCGTCGGCCGGAACGCGCGAACGCGCCTTCGCCGTCCACTCGGCCCGCTCCTCGAAGTAGGAGAGCGCCCAGTCGTACTGGTCCTGCGTGACCGCCTCGTCGGGCCGGCGGTCGATGGTCCCGCCGGGGCCGGCCACCAGCACCTGCAACGGCCAGTCCTTGCGGTCCATGTCGCCCAGCGCGTAGTGCCGCTGCGTCTGGGGTATGGCGAAGTACGCGTCGCGTGCCGCCTCCCGCTTCTCCTCGGTCCGGTCGGCCAGGAACGCGTCGACCGCCGCCAGACAGCGGCCCGTCGAGTCCGGGCGCCTGTTGAGCTGGTCGATCGTGTCCCGTACCTCGGCGACCAGGACCTCGGGCGTGAGCCAGGTCTGCGGCTCGGCGAACTTCCACCGGGCCAGGTCGAAGGCGGACGCCTCCGCGCCCTCGGGGAGTTCGGTCGCGACCCATCCGCTGCGCAGCTTCTCCTCGAATTCCTCCAGGGTGACCAGCCCCCAGCAGTCGATGAGCCCGTCCGCGTAGACGAACAGGTCGGTCAGGTGGTAGTTGAAGTTGCGGATGAAGGCGTGCCGCCAGGTTCCGGGGACGCGTACGCCGTCCGCCATGCGGTAGGTGATCCGGTTGCCGATCATCGGCACATTCTGGAGGACCGCGACGCTCGCCCGGCATCGGGTTTCCGGCGTCCGCCGCATAGGCTCCCGCCCATGGCCGCCCCCGCACTCCTCGTGTACACCCGCACCACCGACTACCGGCACGACTCCATCCCCGCCGGTGTCGCCGCCCTGCGCACCTTCGGCGACTTCACCGTCGACGCCACCGAGGACCCGGCCGCCTTCGAGGGACCGCTCGACCGCTACGCCGCCGTCGTCTTCCTCTCCACCAGCGGCGAGGTGCTCACCCCGGCCGGGCGGCAGCGGCTCGCCGTATACGTCGAGGCGGGCGGCGGCTTCGTCGGCGTGCACGCGGCCGCCTGCACGGAGGACGACTGGCCGTACTACGGCGAACTGCTCGGCGCCCGCTTCGACCGGCACCCGGCCCTCCAGCCGGGCCGCGTCGTGACCGAGGACCACGACCACCCGGCGACCCGGCACCTGCCCGCCGTCTGGGAGTTCACCGACGAGTGGTACGACTTCCGCACCAGTCCCCGTGGATCGGTCCGGGTCCTGCTCTCGGCCGACGAGTCGTCGTACGACGGCGGCGGCATGGGTGAGGACCACCCGCTGGCCTGGTGCCGCGAGCAGGGCGGCGGGCGGGTCTTCTACACCGCGCTCGGGCATGCTGCCGAGGCCTACGACGACCCCGCCTTCCGCGCCCACCTGCGCGGCGGGATCCGCTGGGCGGCCGCCCCGCGCCCCGTTTCGACGGGGGCCGGGGCGGGCGAGCGGGTCAGTCCGGGCGGGGGGCCGACGTGACCCGGCCCTCCTCCGCCGGGGCCCCGGGGGAGGAGGAGGTGATCACCTCGGAGCGGCGGCCGTCCCGGTTCAGGAGGCCGCCGACGAGGGCGAGGCCGAGGCCGGCCACGGCGAGGACGGCGCCGACCAGGGCGGGGGAGGTCCAGCCCCAGCCCGCCGAGAGGGCCAGACCGCCGAGCCAGGCGCCGCCCGCGTTGGCCAGGTTGAAGGCGGAGTGGTTGGAGGCCGCCGCCATCGTCGGGGCGTCCTTCGCCTTGGCCATGAGCAGCATCTGGACGGGCGTGGTGATGAGGGAGCCCAGCGCGCCGATGAAGGTGATCGTCACCAGGGCGGGCCAGACGCTGTGGACCGTGAAGGAGAACGTCACCAGCGCCGCGGCGAGCAGGGCGAGCCCCGCGTACAGCGTCGGGCGCAGTGCGCGGTCCGTGAGCGGGCCCGCGATCAGCGTGCCGAGCGTCATGCCGACACCGTAGAGCGCGAGCACCAGGGTGGTCGAGGACTCGGAGACGCCCGTCACGTTCGTCAGGATGGGCACCAGGTAGCTGTAGACGGCGAAGAAGCCGCCGAATCCCACCACCGCGACGGCCAGGCCGATCGCGACCTGCCGGTTGCCCATCGCCCGCAGCTCGTGCCGGATGCCGGTCTGCCCGCCGCGGGGCTGGTGGGGGACGAACAGGGCCAGCGCGGCGAGGGCGGCGAGACCGATGACGGCGATCGCGAGGAAGGCGGACCGCCAGCCCAGCTGCTGGCCGAGGGCCGTGCCGGCCGGGACGCCGACGATGTTCGCGACGGTGAGTCCGAGGAACATCTTCGAGACGGCGCGCGCGGCCCGGTCGGGGGCGACCAGCCGGGAGGCCACGACGGCGCCCACGCCGAACAGCGCCCCGTGCGGCAGCCCCGTCAGGAAGCGCGCGCCGAAGAGCGTGCCGTAGGTGGGGGCGAGCGCGGACGCGACGTTGCCGACCACGAACAGTCCGGTCAGGAGCAGCAGCAGCCGCTTGTGAGGCAGGCGCGCACCGATGCCCGTCAGCACGGGGGCGCCGACGACGACGCCGAGCGCGTAGGCGGAGACGAGGTTGCCGGCGTCCGGCACGGAGACGCCGACCCCGTCGGCGATCTGGGGCAGCAGCCCCATGGTGGCGAACTCGGTCGTGCCGAGACCGAACGCGACGACGGCCAGGGCCAGCAGAGCCAGGGGCATGGTGCAGGGGGACCTTTCGGGGACAGCGGGCCGGATCAGGGGAGGGGGAAGGACCGAGGTCGTCCCCGGCTCTCGTGGCCGGTCGCGCTGGGCACCATTGCACGGCGCACTCCGGGAGAGGGCAGGCCCTTGGGCAGGGCAGGCCCATAAGGAGGGGAGCAAGGACGGCGGGCCGCGCATTCCAAGATCGGGCCGCGTATCGCCGTGAGCTGTGTCACGGTCACGCCGCGGCGGGCGGGGGCGCCGCCCTTCGGCCTCCTGCCCCGCCCGGCCGCCTTCCGGGAGCCGGGTTCCGCCGCCGGCGGACGCCGGGGCGCGGCCGTGCCGGAGCACGGGCGCCGGCCGTCAGCCGTGACCGCCCGTACGGGACCCGGGGGGCGCCGTGCTCGCGCGTTCCACCAGCCGGGTCGACAGTTCCGTGCGGGTGCTCTCCGGACGGCGGCCGTCCATCATGCGCAGCAGCAGCCGCAGGGCCGTCGCCGCCATCTCGGACAGCGGCTGGCGGACCGTCGTCAGGGCCGGGGCGAGCCAGCGGGCCTCGGGCAGGTCGTCGTAGCCGACCACGCTCATGTCGTCCGGTACGCGCAGACCACGCTCGGCCAGGGCCTCGTAGACGCCCAGCGCCATCCGGTCCGAGCAGACGAAGACGGCCGTGGGCGGCTCGGGCAGATCGAGGAGTTCGCGCAGGCGGCGGCCGGCCGCGTCCTGCCCGGAGCCGGCGTGCCGGACGTACTCGGGGCGGTGCCGCACGCCCGCCGCGGCGAGGGCCGAGCGGTAACCGGCGATCCGCGCGTCGGCGCACAGGGTGTGCCGGTGTCCGGCGACGACCGCGATGCGCTCGTGCCCCAGGGCCAGCAGGTGCTCGGTCGCGCTCACCCCGCCCCGCCAGTTCGCCGCGCCCACCGAGACCACGCCCGCCGGCGGTTCGAGCACCGGGTCGATCATCACGAACGGGATGCGGTGCTGTTCCAGCCACGCGTACTGCGGCTCGCTCAGCTCGGCCAGGTGGAACAGCACCCCCGACGAACCCCGCAGGAAGAATCTGTCCAGCCAGCCCCGCTCCGGCCGCTCCGCACGGCTGCGCGTCAGGGCCGCCGAGACGACGAGCTCGAGCCCCGCGTCGTGCGCCGCCTCCTCCGCGCCGTGCAGCACCGCGCCCGACCCGGAGGTCTCCAGCGAGTGCACCACGAGGTCCACCAGGTGCGGCGCCCTCCCGCCGTCGAACCGGGGTCTTCTGACGTACCCCAGCCGGTCCAGTGCCTCGGTGACGCGGCGGCGGGTCTCGGGGGCCACGTCCTCGCGGCCGTTGACCACCTTGGACGCGGTCGGCACGGACACCCCCGCCTCGCGGGCCACCACCGCCAGTGTCGGCCCGGCCGTCACGTTGGCACTCCCCGCACGGACCATCGAGCATCCACCCCTCCGAATAGAAAGCGCTTCCTACTGTAGATCCGGCACGCCGGAGCGGGAAGAACTCCCGCACGGACGCGGGAATACCGAGGAGCGCCGTGGCGCTCCCGTCTCATCGGCGGGTCCGTCCGGTGCGCGGCGCGGCGCGGTGAGGGGCTGGTGGGCACATGACGGCGGACCGGGAGAACCCCGAGCCCGCACCCCCCGAACTCCGCCCGGCCGTACGCCGCGTGCGCCGCACCGGCGCACTTCGCCGCGACTGACCGGGCGTGCGGCCGGGCGGGTGCTTCTGACGGCCGGGTCGGGCCCCGGTCCGCGGGGCCACGGGTCCGGCCCGCCGGCCCGGACCGGCGGGCCGCGTCTACCGGCGCGCGGGCCGCATGGCGCCGTCGTACACGGTGCGGTAGTCCGGGACGACGATCCGGGAGGCCGGAGACGCCTCCCCGACCTGGGCGAGGAAGGCGTCGAGGTCCATCGCCGGGTCGCGGACCGGGGAACCGGTCAGCGGCAGTTCGAAGTTGTCCCAGTGGACGGGGACGACGACACCGGGGGCGTCCAGGGCGTCCAGCAGCCGGGGCACGTAGCGGTGGGTGGTGCCGGTGGCGGTGGGCACGGCGATCATCGCGAGGTCGGGGCGCAGGCCCCGCACCGCCCGCTCGGAGAAGTCGCTGGCCCCCATGAGGAAGGCCGACGGACCGTGCTCTCCCGCCGTGACCTGGAAGGCCAGGGTGTCGCCCTCGGGCAGGTCCGCGATGGTGCGGGGAACCTTCGCCGGCGGGGCGTTCAGCGTGCCCGGGGCGAAGTACGCGCAGTTCTTGTTGCGGCTGTGCAGACCGGGCACGACCTCGACGGTGACCGTGCCGGTGTCCAGCACCTCGCCGCCCTTCACCACGGAGATCTGCTTCGGGTCGACTCCGAGGGCGGTGAGCAGGTGGTACGTGGTCTCGGTGCCGATGACGCGGGCGCCGGTGGTCCTGGCGATGTACGGCACGTCACCGAGGTGGTCCCAGTGGGAGTGGCTCACCAGCACCAGTTCGGGACGGCCGATGTGCGCGTCCACGACGGCGGGGTCCGTCCTCAGCTCGGTCCGCGGATCGAGGCCGTCGCCGAACAGGCCGGTGGGGAAACGGGTGAGGTAGGGGTCGAAGAGCACGGTGCGGCCCCCCACGTCGATGCGCCAGCCCGTGGTGCCGAGCCAGCGGAACGACACGGAACGCGCGGCCGGGTCACCGCTCCGGTCGCGGCCGGCGGTCGCGGACGTGGTGGCCGCGGTGGCCGCCGCGGCCGGGATCAGCGGGGCCGCCGCACCGAGCGCGGCGCCCCGCAGCACCGTACGGCGGCCGAGGCTGTGGCGGGAGGGGACGCCCGGTCCGTCCGGGGCGTGTATGTCCTGGGTCATGGCGTCAGCAGATCAAGGGAGGAAGTCCCCTGTCCAAGACCGGAGTCGGACACTTCTGATACGCGAACGCATATGTGCCCCGGTCAGCGGCCGTCGCCGTGGAGGAAAGCGGCCGCGATTCCGGCGGCCCGGCCGATCGCCGCGTCCACCGTGGCACGGGAGACGGTCAGATCGTGGGTGCGCGCGAACACGGCGATCGCGTAGCACGCGCCGTCCGGGTAGCGGGCGACGCCCGCCTCCATGTGCAGTCCGGGCAGGGTGCCGGTCTTGGCCGCGACCGCGACGTCGTCCGGGAAACCCGACACCAGCCGGTGGCGGAAGACCTGTCTGCCCATCAGGTCGCGCACGAGCGCACAGGCTTCCGGCGGCCCGGCGGCATCGGTCCAGACGAGCCGGAGCAGCCGGGTGATCTCGCGGGGCGTGCCGGCCGTGGTGTGACGGGGGTCCAGTACCGCCAGCCGTCTCTTCCGCTCGTCCGGCAGGGCCGGGTAGCGCACGGCGAACTCCCTCTCGTCGCGTGCCCCGACCTCCGCGAGCATCGACTCCAGCAGGTCCCGCGGGCCGCCCACGACGCGCGTCCGCTCCAGGCCGAGTTCCTTCGCGAGCAGTCGCACGGTGTCCAGGCCGACCCGGTCCAGCAGCAGGTCGGCGGCCGAGTTGTCGCTGACCGACATCGCGAAGTAGGCCAGGTCGCGCAACGACAGCTCGACGTCGTCCAGACAGCCGGCGGTGCCCCAGCCGCCGAGCCGGTCGGCCGAGGTCACCCGCACCCGCTCCCTCGGATCGAGCTGGCCGGCCACGACCTGCCGGGCGAACTCCAGCACCAGCAGCACCTTGAAGATCGAAGCGATGACCACGTCGTCGTCGGCGCCCACGGCGACCTCCCGGACGTCCCGTTCGCCGTCGGTCCCCCCGGCGGCCGGCGTGCGCGCACGGACGGGAACGGCGTGCACCTGCCCCCTCGCGCCCGCCTCGGCGAAGACCTGCCGGATCCGGTCCTCGGTCGCCGTTCGCGTGCTCGTCACTGCTCGTCCCCCGACATCGGCGTTCCCCGTCACCGGCCGGCCGTCGGCCGGCCGGTCCGTCCCCTCAAGGCGGCTTCCGCATAGGATCCTTGACCGTGGATCTCTTGCGCCACCTGCGTCTCTTCGTCACCGTAGCCGACGAGCTGCACTTCAGCCGGGCCGCCGAGCGGCTGGGCATGGCCCAGCCGCCGCTCAGCCAGGCGATCCGCCGGCTGGAGAAGGAGCTCGGAGCCGAACTGTTCGACCGTTCGCAGCGCGGTGTCCTGCTCAGCGCCGCCGGAGCGGCGCTGCTGGAAGAGGCCCACGAACTCCTCGCCCGGGAGAGGAGGCTGCGCACCCTGGCCCGCCGCGCCGCCGACGGCGGCCTCGGTACCCTGCGCGCGGGCGTGCCGCCCGACACCACGGCCGCCGTCCTGTCCGCGCTGCTCTCCGCCTGCGCGGAACACGCCCCGGAGCTCTCCGTCGACCTGCAGGAGGTCACCACCGTGGAGCAGCTGCGGCTGCTGGCCTCCGGCGGACTGGACGTCGGACTGGTGCACCACCCCGTCGACGCCACCGAACTGCGGCTCGGACCCGAGGTCTCACTGGACCTGGGTGTCGTCCTCCCTCGCACCTCGCCCCTGGCCCGGTTGCCGGAGGTGTCGCTCGGCGACCTCTCCGGCCACGATCTGGTGCTCTTCCCCCGCGCGCACGCGCCCGGCTGGCACGACCGCATCCTCGACGTGTGCCGCGCCGAAGGCTTCGTCCCCGGCCGCCTCCGCCACGCCTCCAACCCCGAGTTCCTGCTCGCCCTCGTGACGGCGGGGCACGGAGTCGCCTTCGACCAGGGACCGGCGGCCCGCAGGGAACCCCGCGTGGCCTGGTCCCCCCTGGCGGGCCGCCCCCTCACCCTGCGCATCGGCGGCGCCTGGCCCGCCGGCCGCGGAGCCCACCCGGCCGCCCGCCGGTTCGCCGAACTCGCCGCCGAGGTCCTGGCCCGCCGCCACACCGCCGCTTCCCGGCGCGAGGGCGCCGCCCGCCCGCCCGACGACACCCCGCGTCCGTGGTCGGTGGTGTACGGCTGAACCCCCGCACACCGGCCGCTGTCCTACAGTTCGGACTCCCCCCACGAGGTCACGGTCACGGCGTCGCCGACGGACAGGGCGCCGGTGCGCAGCACGGCGTACTTCGTGCCGTAGGCGACGCCGCCCTCGCTCGCGCGGCGGTAGCCGGCGAGGGTGCGGAGCGGTTCGGGGCCCGCCTTCGCCCCCGTGCCCTGGTCGACCAGGGTGACCGCGCAGCGGACGGCGAGCTTGGCGTAGCCCAGTTCGGTGTCGCCGATGCGGATGCGGTGGGCGCGGTCCTCGGTGTGCGGTTCGTCCCAGCCGTCGATCACGATGTTGGGGCGGAAGCGGTTCATCGGCAGCGGCGGGAGGCCGCGTCCGGCCAGTTTGCGGTTGAGCAGGCCGAGCGTGGCGCGCGAGACGACGTGCAGGGCGCAGCTGTCGGCGTAGGCGGAGGTGCCGGGGGTCCTGCCGTCGGTCACCCGGTCGTGCTCCGGCGGCACGCGCACGAGCCGGCTCGGCGCGCCGAGCACCTCCGTGAACCAGTCGGCGGCCGTGTCGCCCTGGTCGATGCCCTGGTAGGCCTTCCCGAGCATCTCCACCTTCCGCCGGTCGCCGGCCGTGTCCACGCGCAGGTCCAGCGCCTCGACGCCCGGCGCGTGCAGCACGAGCCGGGCACCGCCGTCGCCGACCGTGGGCCGGACCAGGACCAGCCTGGGGTCCCGGCGCTGGGTCCGCCCCACTCCCTCCTCGTCGACGACCATGAAACTGCGGTCGTGCGCGAGCCCGGCGGGCGTCAGCGGCGCCTCGCCCGCCGATGTCCCGGCGCAGCCTTTGATGGGGTAGTACGTCAGCTCGACAACGCTGGCCATGGTGGCGTTTCCGTCCTGTTCTGCTGGTCGGCGACCGCACTGGTGCCCGGTCCGATGAGTCTTGCAGCGTGCCGGTCCCTCTCCCACCGTGCCGGTGATCATTTGTCGAGAACATCGGCCGTGTTAGCGAGTGCGGAACCGTCAGTTTGGGCGCTGACCTGCGGTGACACGTCGCGTAGGTGTCCGGGACGTGTCACTTCGCGATTGCTTCGCTTTCAGCCCCTTCAGCCCCTTCAGCCCCTGCCGAAGGGCACTGTGCACTTCCCAGCGATACAGACGTTGGGAGCCTGCTACTCGATCACAAAGGGAATCAGGGCCACCTCCACATCCCACGGGGTCGCCGAAAGCGACCTAAACACGAAGGTGTACTGGCGACCTTCATGGTCGGGAAGGGCGGCAGAGACACAGCGCGGGTGCTCGGCCAGCTCCTTCACAGCCTTGTCCACGATCTCTTCCGGCCGGGCCTTGCGAATGAACAGCGGGATCACTGCGTGGCGGTCATAGCGGGTGAGGTAGCCCAAGAGCTGGGGAATGTCCTCCTCGCGGAAGTCGCTGGAACCGCCCCAGATCTTGCACTCGCCCACCAGGACGTTGCGGTCCCCGATCCGCAGGAGAAGATCGGTCTTGCCCGCTCCGTTCTGGCTCTCCGCAGTGCAGCGACCCGCAAACGCGGCGCCGAGCGCGACCAAGAGGACGTCGCGGATCTCTGGCTCGGGCTTTCCTCGGGTGGTGGAGGGGAGGCGTTCCATCTGGTTGCGGGCATGCCGCAGCACACGGAGAGCCTCGGCGTAGAGCTGAGCATCGGCCATCTCGTGGTCGGGCCGACTCTCTGCGGATCCGAAGATGCGGAGCCTGTCGGTGATCTGGTAGCCGTCGTATTCAAACTCGCGCCGGGCAGCTTCAAGTTTCTTCGCCCACCGCTGCTGGGGCGTCTCACCCTCGGTGCCGTAGGACGACTCCACCACGGTGCGGTAGGCCCGAAGCATGCTTTCGAACACACCTAAGGCACGAGAGACCTGGTCGGGGTCGCTCCAGCTGATGTGGTCCGCATAGGAGGAAAAGAGATTCTTGCCCCCGCCCCCAGAGGTGTCCTTCGCCGGCCCGGGGGTGAAGCCGCTGCCGTCCCAGCAGGGTCGCAAGCGGGAAGGACCAAGTTGAGCGCTGATCTCCCGCATGTGGGCGCGGGTGGTGCCGCTGATTAGGTCTGTTGCCATAGGACGTGAGGCTAGCGGCCCGGTGAAACATGAGGTGTCGGCGTACGATTCAAAGTGCACCGGGCGGTACACGCGAACGTGCACCACGCGCCATGGCCGATCTTGCCGGACCGTCATGGAGTGGCGTCGCCGCCTTGGTCGACATCTTTGAGGAACTCTCGTTGGCCGTCCAGGAATCCGTCCGCGAAGAGTGAGCGGGGCGAGAAGAGCGCAGTGAGCGTGATCTTGAGGTCCGACTGCTCGATGGACCGCTTGACAAGGGAATGCGTCGCGTCCGGGTAGCGCTTGGCCGTCAATGCACCGCCTGCGCCCAGCACCTCGCGGTAGACACGCTCGGTGTCGGCGGTGTCTACGTTGATGTCATGGCCCGCGAGGGCCAGCAGCACCGGTACGCCGCGCAGGGCGCGAAGGTCTTGCGTGGCGTCCGCGGTGTAGTTCTTGGAGATGAAGCCCCAGCGATCGGCGGTCATGCCGTCTGCGTCGCCGCCCATGGCTTTGACGTACTCCTCGAAAGTTGCGTGGCGTTCCAGGAGCCGTCGGGTGGTGTCACTCTTGGCGATCGCCGCGTTGGTACGGCCTGCTGACGCGTCGTCGGCGCGCAGCTCGGCTAGGAGGTTGTAGCGACCCTGCTGGAGCCAGTTGATCGCGGGCGAGACGGCGATGACGAAGCTCACGGGCGTCTTGGCGGCGACCTTCGGCAGGACCCAGCCCGCCTGGCTGACGCCCCAGAGCCCGATCCGGTCGCCGTCGATGTCCGGGCGGTTGCGCGCCCAGGCGATGGCGGCGGCTGCCTCGTCGGCGCGGTCGTCCATGGACTGGCCGAGCCAGTTCCCGGGCGCGCCCGCGACGCCGGGCTTGTCCCATGACAGGGAGGCGTAGCCGGCCTCGGCGTTCGCTTCCCACATGGGCCTGTATCCGTCGTCGTGGGTGGCGTCGACGGGGCCGTCGCCGTGGACGTACACGACCAGGCCGTGGTGTTTGCGGCCGTCCTGGGGAGTGGCCAGTACTCCGGTGAGGGTGTGGCCGCCGTGGCGGATCGATACCCGCTGCTCGTCCATGGCGTAGGAGTGCTGCCACAGCACCACGCCGACGAGACCGGCGGCCACGACCAGGGCCGCGACGAGTGACCACACGGCTATGCGGAGCCCGCGCCGCCGGGGCTGGATCTTGGGATGCATGGGATCTGACCGCCTCTGTTCGGGTGAGCGAGCCTAAAACTATCAGTACAAGCACGATCGTCGCGAGAATGATAGTTCCGAGTTTCGGAGTGCAGTGAGAAAAGAGGCCACGGCATGGGACGGGACACGACGGACACCGGCACTGGACCGGTGACGGTCCGGCGGGGCCTTCCGGCCGGCGCCGAGCGGCGGGCGGCCGAGCTGTACTGGGACGCCTTCGGCCGCAAACTCGGCCCCGCCCTGAACCCGCCGGAAAAGGCGGTGCCCTTCATCGCCGCCCACCTGAACGCCGATCGCGCGGTGTGCGCGCTCCTCGACGGTCAGCTCGTCGGCCTCGCCGGCTACCAACTCGGCGGCCGCGCCCTCACCGGGGGACCTGCCTCCGCCGTGCTGCGCGCGTATGGACATCTGCGAGGACTGCACAGACTCCTGCTCCTCGCCCTGTTCGAACGCCACCCGGCCCCCGGACAGCTCGTCATGGACGGCATCGCCGTGGCCCCGGGCATACGCGGGCGTGGCGTCGGAAGCCTGCTCATCGAGGAGGTGGCCGCCGTCGCGGCAGAGCAGCACTGCCGGGAGATCAGACTGGACGTGATCGACACCAATCCGCGCGCCAGGGCCCTGTACGAGCGGCGCGGTTTCACGGCCGTGCGGACCGAGCGCACGCCCTACCTGCGCGGGCTGCTGGGGTTCGGCGCGGTGACCGCCATGCGTCGCGCCGTCGGAACGAGAGGGGCGAAAGAACTATGAGCACCGAGGCGGACCACATCGAGGTCCCCACCCGCATGCTCGTCCACGCGCTGATCCGCGAGGACGGCACCGTCGGCGCGGACGAGCTCTACACCGTCGCCAACACCCTGGGCATGAGCGACCAGCAGGTACGGCTGTGCGTCAAACGCCTCGTCGCCGAGGGCCGCTTCACCCAGGAGGGCCGCGGCCGCAAGGCGCAGCTGCACGCGACCGCGGACACCACGCGTGCCCTGGCTCCCAACACGGACTTCCTCCGGCACGCCTTCCAGCAAGACGCCGGGCTCGCTCCCTGGGACGGTGTCTGGCACCTGACCGCCTTCGCGGTGCCCGAATCGGCGCGCACGGCCCGGGACGCCCTGCGCGAGACGCTCGTCCACCTCGGCGGCGCACCGCTCCAGGGCGGGCTGTATGTCTGCGCCAACGCCTGGGAACCGTACGTCGAAGAAGCGGCCCATCGCCTCGGCGCCCATGGTGCGCTCACCCTTCTCACCACGACCGACCTGCGCAAGGGCGACATCCACGAGCCTGTCGAACTCGCCCGCCGCCTGTGGTCCCTGCAGGAGATCGCCGACCGCTACCACCGCCTCAGCCGCATCGCCCAGCCCCGCCTCGCCCGGCTCACCGGCCCTGCCGCACTCTCCCCGTCCGAACTCCTCACCATCGCGGTCGAACTTGCCGCCGAGCTCACCCGCGCCATGGAGCCCGACCCGCTGTTGCCTCCTCAGCTCCTGCCCCAGCCCTGGCCCGGCACCCAGGCTCGGGAGCTCATCGCCCGCTGCTGGGCGGTCCTGCACGAACGAGGAGGCGGCGAAGCCCGCCCAGCCCTCTTCCGCATCTACGCCGACATCACCCGAGAAGCTGCAGATCGGACCGCGCGCTGAAGACGGGGCAGAGGACGTGCACTTTGATGCGTACCGACCGGTGCATGTTCGGGTGTACGCCGACATGAGGTCCGGTGTTCGTCCAAAAACCAGGCGATCGTCTCATGCCAGACACGGCCTAGAGGGCTGCGGCCAAGAGATCGGTGCGTTGGGCGATCACGCGAAGAGTTCGTTCAGCCTGCTCGTGACGAACCGGCTGATGGTGTGGGCGGAGTCGATGACGAGAAGGACGTGGCTCTCCTGGATGCCCTTTGGGGCAGTGGGGGTGCCGTGTCCGGAGCCAACCTTGTTGCGCATTTCAGCGATGCCGGTGATGAGGTTGATCATGCCCGAGAGCGTCTTGGCGACGCCGATGTCCTTGCCTCCGAGGGCACGATCTGCGGCGTGGTCCTCCTGGATCAGGGTTCGCAGACGCTTCCAGAGCTGCGGCATCTCGTCCTTCTCGAAGCCTATGGCTGCTGGGTCGGCGTAGTGGATCGCTCCCTTCATCGCCGCCCCCTCTCTGTCAAAGTAGGTCGAGTCAGGCATACTGGATGATTCATTGAGTCGAGGGCGGAGAAGGAGTAGTGCCCGGGTGGCCAGCACGAATGACCACGGGATGCCTGATCCGCAGGTGGAAGCCCGTTCGGCCGGTCCGCGCCGGTATACCGCGGAGTACAAGGCGAGGGTCCTCGCGGAGTACGAGACGTTGGACAAGAAGGGCAAGGGTGCCCTGCTGCGGCGGGAGGGCCTGTACTCGTCGTTGATCACGACGTGGCGGCAGCGGCGGGACAAGGGCGGCCAGGCGGCGCTCGCCGCGCCGGCCGGACGGCCGAGGGCGGACCCGAGGGACAGGGAGATCGCGAAGCTGAAGGCGGAAAAGGCCCGCCTGGAAGCCGATCTCGCCAAGGCCCGCACCGTCATCGAGGTCCAGGGAAAGCTCTCCGCGCTGCTCGACCAGTTCGCCACGGACAGCGCCCCGGACCGGAACGGCGAGAACACCAAATGACCGGGGCCACCCCCGCGGCCGTGTTCGACACTGTCCGCGACCAGGCCCTCGAAGAGCTCACCCCTCTGGTCGGACGCGTCCAGGCATGTGCCGCGCTGGGCGTGAGCCGGGCCACCTACTACCGCCACCACCGTCGCAGCCCTGCCCCGGCCAGGCCGCGGCAAGAACGACGCCGGCATCCCCGCGCGCTCACCCCACAGGAGGAGATACGGGTCCTCGACGTGCTCCATTCCCCGGAGTTCGCCGACATGGCGCCCGCCGAGATCTACGCCATCCTCCTGGACCGGGGTGTCTACCTGTGCTCGGAGTCGACGATGTACCGGCTCCTGCGACGGCACGGTGAGGTCCGTGAACGCCGTCGGCAGGCCGTCCACCCGCCCCGGACCGTTCCCGAGCTGTTCGCCGAGGGCCCGAACCAGGTCTGGAGCTGGGACATCACGAAGCTGAAGGGACCGGTCAAGGGCGTCTACTACTGCCTCTGCACGATCATCGACATCTTCAGCCGCTACACGGCCGGCTGGATGATCGCCGCGCACGAGAACAAGGACCTCGCCGAGCGGTTCCTGTCCGAGACGATCGCCAAGTACGGCATCGAGCCAGGCCAGTTGACGATCCACTCGGACCGCGGGTCCCCGATGGCCGCACAGAACGTCGCCCAGATGATGGCCGGCCTCGGCGTCACCAAGTCGCATTCGAGGCCGAAGACGTCGAACGACAACCCGTACAGCGAGAGCCAGTACAAGACCCTGAAGTACCGGCACGACTTTCCCGGCCGTTTCGGATCCCTCGAGGACGCCCGGGCGTGGTGCACCCGCTTCTTCACCTGGTACAACGAGGAGCACCGGCACTCCGGAATCGGCCTGCACACGCCCTACGACATCCACTTCGGCCTCGCTGAGCAGCTCCGCGAGATGCGTGCCGGCGTCCTCCAGGCGGTCTACACGAAGCACCCCGAACGCTTCGTCCGCAAGCCGCCCGAGCCGCCGACACTCCCCGCAGCGGCCTGGATCAACAAGCCGGCACCAGACGGCCCACTGATCCCAGCGCAACGTTAGAACGATCTACCTGCCTTGATCGCTTTGACAGGTTCCGGGCCCTCTTTCCGTTCATCCCGAATCGGACGAACAGAACCAAACCGTTAGCTAAAGGCCTACGCGACGCGCCCGAAGTGCGTCTTAACGAGCGACATGATCGCGGAACTGGTGGTCGCTAAAGGTCGGGGATCATCGCCCTGTGATCAAGAGGAGTTGCGATCCTCCTGCGGTTCCGCCTGGGACATGCCTACGGTTTCCGCACTCTTGAATTGATCAGGTGGGGACTTCCGTCCGTCGTTCGACGCGTTCGTTCGCTGTCGTCGTTGCCTTCGCGCTCGCCGCGCTCGCCGCGCTCGCATCGGGGGCACGGCGCCGGCGCCGTGGTCGAGTCGGTCAGGATCCGGACCCTCGCCGAGGCCGGGGTCCCGCTGGCGCGCGTGCGGGAGCTGCTCTAGGCGGACGAGGAGGAGTTCGCCGCGGCGGTCGCGGACTCCGAAGGGACGGGCGCCGAGGCAGCGCGTGATCATCCGGCGGCGGGCGTCGTGGACGACGTTCTCGGCGAGCTTGCCCGGCATGAGCCACTGGTACCGCCGACCACGGCCCCGATGACCAGCAGCCCCACGAGTACCGGTACCGGCTCGCGCCGCGAGCCGCCCGCGGCGAGGCTGTCGAGCACCCACTGGGTGACGAGCGGGGTGGCCAGAGCCCTGGCGGACACCGCCGGGGCCGGCACCAGCCCGAACGCCAGGACGTGCGGGCAGGGGGCGGGTGAAGGACCGGAGGATCTTCAGCCGGGCCGCGGTGGAGGCCGTGCTGTGCGAAGTGCTGGTGACCGGTTCCCGCTTCGCCTCGGCAGGCCCCCGGCCGGTGCCGGGCGTTCCCGCCGTCGGCCGTGCGTGATCTTCGCGGGCCGGGGCGCGAACCGGGGACTTCACAGCTGTTCCACTTCGGTGAGCGCCAGGAGTTCCTCCCGGGCCCGGGCGAGTTGCTCGGGGGTCAGGTACGGGGAGTTCATCGCGGCGATCAGCCCTTCCGCGGCGTAACGGATGACCAGTGCCCGTCCCGGGGGCAGGCCGTCGGCGTCGAACGCCTCGTTCCAGGCGCGGGCGTCGGCCTGCTGGAGCACTTCGGAGGGCTCCGCGGCCCCCAGGGTGCCCAGGGCGGTGAGCAGGCCGCTGGGGCTGAAGACGCGGGTCAGGTACTCGCTGCCTCCGGTGAAGGCGCGTACGTAGCCGCGGGTGAACTTGCCGGGGCGGTTCTCGGCGAGGTCGACGTGGGCGCGGACCTCTTCCCAGGCTCGGCTCACGGAGTGCTTGATGACCTGGGCGATCAGTTCCTCCCGGGTCCGGAAGTGGTGCATCAGCCCGCTCTTGGAGACTCCCGCGAGCGCCGCGATCTCCGCGAGGCTGGCCTTGGCCCCCTTTTGTTCGAACGCCAGCTCCGCCGCTTCCAGGACAGCGCGGCGGGTGCGCTCCCGGTCGCGGACCAGCTCTCGCTCAGGCGGCGTCATGCTGCACCTTCTCCATGGGAGCCGACGGGATGACCCGCCAGGCGATCACGGCCGCCACCAGCAGGAGTGCGGTGGCGATGAACGACGTCAGCTGCATGGCCGAGGCGAACGCGTCCCGCGCGGCCGTGAGGACCCCGTCGTCCTCGACCGTGGCCAGCGCAGAGGCCAGCGACTCGTTGACGGCGGCGCGCTCGCCCTCCCCCAGGTCCTGCGGCAGCTCCAGGTGGGAGCGGTACATGGCCGCCTGCAACGAGCCCAGGACCGCGATGCCGAGGGCGCCGCCGAGTTCGTACCCGGTCTCGGCGATGGCAGCCGCGGCGCCGGAACGCTCCTTGGGCACCGTACTGACCACCGCGTCGGTCGTCAGTGTCATGGCGATCCCGATGCCGAGGCCCAGGACCGCCAGCGAGACTCCCAGTCCCCAGTAGGAGGCGAAGGGCGCGGTCGCGCCGATCCCGGCCAGGCCGAGCGCTCCCAGGCCGAGGCCGGCACCGATGGAGCGCCCGGCGCCCAGCCGGACCACCAGGAAGCCGATCACGGCGATGACCGCGATGGAGGCGAGAGTGGCGGGCAGTTCGGCGAGCCCGGCGTGCAGGGGGCCGAAGCCGCGCACCATCTGCAGGTACTGGGAGAAGAAGAAGAGCAGGCCGAGGAAGGCGAAGATGGCCAGGGCGTTGGCACCGACGGCGCCGGCGAAGGCCGGGATCCGGAACAGCGAGACGTCCAGCAGCGGAACGCTCAGGCGCTTCTGCCTGCGCAGGAAGGCCCATCCGGCCAGCAGCCCCACGACGGCGGCCAGCAGCACGAGCAGGTCGGCCCCGTTGCCGATCCAGCGCTTGACGGCATAGACCAGGGGCACGATCGCCAGGATCGAGAGCGCCGAGGAGGCCAGGTCGATCCGTTGGCCGGCGGTGCCGCGGGACTCGGGCAGCAGGAACCACCCGCCGACCAGCGCCAGCATCATGATCGGCACGTTGATCAGGAAGACCGACCCCCACCAGAAGTTCTCCAGGAGCATGCCGCCCACCAGCGGCCCCAGGGCGGCTCCCGCGGTGGCGCCGACCGACCAGAGGGCGATCGCGCGGGTGCGCTGCACGGGGTCGACGAACAGGGAACGCACGATCGACAGGGTCGAGGGCATCAGCGTGGCCCCGGCCACGCCGAGCAGGGCGCGGGCGGCGATCAGGGCCTCCGCGTTCGGCGCGAACGCCGCGAGCACGGAGGCCGCGCCGAACGCCGCGCTTCCCATCAGCAGCAGGCGCTTGCGGCCGATCCGGTCGGCCACGTTGCCCATCGTGATCAGCAGCCCGGCCAGCACGAAGGCGTAGATGTCACCGATCCACAGCACCTCGGTGGACGTGGGGGACAAGTCCGCGGTCAGCGACGGAACGGCGAGGTACAGCACCGTGCCGTCGATCGCCAGCAGCATGACGACGAGCACGAGCACGACGAGCGCGGCCCATTCGCGGGGGCCGGCAAGGCGCGGCGCAAGTTTCAGATCGGTCATACCGAACAACTTAACAGACCATATGGACGGCTGAGCGGGCCGCTCGGTCTGTTGCGTGAACTGGGGGCTCCTTCGCGGCGCATGAGCCCCCACTGCAGGACGAAGGCCCGGCCCACGCGCCGGACCACGGGTCGCCGGAAGGCGGCCGATCCGTCGGAGGCGCTGCGGGTGGCGCATGGAGAGCCGCACCTCAAGCCCTCTCCGTCGGTCTTGGGTGAGACATCCCGCTTCGTCGGGTCGACGTGAGAGGGCACGGCAGGAGAACCGCCCCCTCGTGACCGGCGCCGGCACCAGCCCCGCCGGGCCCGATCCGGCGCCCCGGCCGAAGCGCCCGGCCCTCCGTACCGCGCAGGCCGGCAGCGTGCGGATCGTGAAGGAACATGAGCGGCTCCGTGACGGCCGGGCTCCTCGATCCCGGACTCCGCGCCACCCGAGGCCAGGCGGAGCGATTCGGGTATGGAATCGCATAACCCTCAAACCACCCCAAGGTGGTGAAGAGACTGACCCTCGGCAAGGCCGGCGCACTGGTCTGTCTCAGGTGCGCTGGCCGCTGCGGCCTGCCCGGCAGCCCGGGTCGCAAGCCGTCCGGAACTCGATCCATGACGGCCGGACCGGTCGTAAGTTCATGCCATGACGACCGTTGACGACATGGGCTACGAGTTCCGCACCGCCCGGCCTGAGGACACCGGGGCCATCGAGGCACTCGACGGGTCCTTCACCACCCGCACCATCTTCCAGGTGGCCGTCACCGGGAACGGGTTCGTCCTCCAGGAAATCCCGGTGGACCCGCCCATCCACAAGGTCTTCCCAGCCGAGAACACCGACGACGCCGATGCCCCCGTGGCCGAGGGGGATCCGAACAGCCGCACCTTCGTCGCCGTCGGCACCGACGGCAGTCTGGCAGGCTTCGCCACTGTCTCCTACGCTTCGTGGAACAGACGGCTGGCCATCGAGGACATCGAAATCGCTCCGGCACATCGAGGACGGGGCCTCGGCCGCGCCCTGATCGGCCACGCCGCCAAGTTCGCCAGGGAGTCCGGTGCCGGGCACCTCTGGCTGGAAGTCACCAACATCAACGCCCCTGCGATCCGTGCCTACCAGCGGATGGGATTCACCTTCTGCGGCCTGGACACGACGCTCTACGACGGCACACCCTCATCGGGCGAACACGCCCTCTACATGAGCATGCCCTGCCCTTGAGCAGCCTGCCGGCGGCTGACGGCGAAGGCCCGTACGTCGCCCGGCGCGACCGTCATCCCCCTGGGGAAACGTGACCGTGAGGGTGGGGAATGATCTGATGCCGAACCCGCTTCGGGTGGGGGATTCCATGACCGTCGACACCAGGTCGGCCGGGGCGCAGATGCGGTGCCTGGTCAGGCGACTCAAGGGAACCCGCGCCGCGGCAACGGGCCCGCATTCGCGCCGAGAAGGGCACTCGCCGGGGCGGGCGCCCGCTCGCCGACGCGGCCTGACAGCGCTTCGTGCGCACCGCCTCCGACCCTTCGAAGGATTCAGAGGACACTCGTGAGCATCCGTACGACGCATCGCGCTCTGCTGAGCCGTCTGCTGCCCGATGACAAAACGGACGACCTCGCCGTGCGTCAGGGGCAATTCCACATCGTGGTCATCGGCTCGGACCGCGTCGTGTGCCTGCCTCGTACCCGGGCAGCGGCCGCCCGGTTGCCCCAGCGGGCGGCCGCACTCCACGTACTCGCCGGACTCGACCTCGGCTTCCGCACACCTGAGCCGCTGCTCCAGGGCGGCGCCCACGGCACCGACGAGGAGCCGTTCCTGGTACTCAGCCGCATTCCCGGGCAACCGCTGGGGACCGACGCACTCAACGACGCCCCAGTGGCCGACACCGTGGCGGCGCAGTACGCCACGCTGCTGTCCGGTCTGGCCCGTGTCGGCACCGACGAGACGGTACGAGCAGCTCTCCCTCAGGCACCGGAGGACCGGTGGCGGCGGTTCGCTGAGAACGTGCGCGCGGAGCTGTTCCCGCTCATGTCCGACACCGGGCGCCTCCGGGCCGAACGGGAACTCGCAGCCCTCGACAGCCTTCCCCACGTCACCCGAGCAGTGGTGCACGGCGATCTCGGCGCCGAGAACGTCCTGTGGGAGTGGACGCACGGCCTGCCGCACCTCTCCGGAGTGCTCGACTGGGACGATGTCTCACTCAGCGACCCGGCCGAGGACCTCGCAGCCATCGGAGCCGGCTACGGCCGTGAGCTCCTGGAGCGGGTACTCACCCTGGGCGGCTGGTCAAACCACGGACTCCTTGCCCGCATCGCCGCGATCCGCGGCACGTTCGCCCTGCAGCAAGCCTTCTACGCAATCCGCGACGGCGACGAAGAACAACTCACGGACGGCCTGGCCGGCTACCGCTGAGGCACACCGGCACATCCGCTTCACCGAGCACTTCACATCAACAGCGACCCGGCGGACCCATGCGGTCACAGCACTAGGGTCGAAGGGTCGCTGTGCAGTTCAGGAGCCTGATCGACGGCGCAGGCAAGCAAGGCACGCAGCCGAACGGTTCGGTCCAACCGTTCACGGGAATCCGCCGGGCCCGGGCAGGGCGGTCAGCGTTTGATCCGTCCGCGGACGGCGAGGACGGCTTACGGAGCGCTCTACGCCGACGCCGGGCCGGTGTCCTCCGACGGTACGGACAGGAAGGCGGCCCAGGCCTCCGGGGACATGATGAGGTGGGGGGCGTCCGGGGTCTTGGAGTCGCGGATGTGGATGGCGGTGGGGCGGGGGGCGACTTCAAGGCAGTTGCCGCCTTCGCTGCCGCTGTAGCTCGACTTGAACCACCGAAGCGCGGTGCTGCTCATTGCTCTCCCAGGAGACGGTCCAGCAATTCCCTCGTGTCCTCAGGGGTGAGGGCCTGTGACCGCAGCATCGCACATTTCTGCGTGAGGATCGCCACCTCGTCGGGATCGGCGATCAGTTGGCTGCCGCGTTGGTTCTCCGTGTAGGCGAGCCGCTGATGTTCGGGTGTCTCCAGCAGCACGAACGGGCCGTCGAGCGAAGCGTGACTGGCTCGGCTCAGGGGCAGCACCTGGAGCATGAGGCCCGGTAGCTCGGAACACTCGCGCAGGTGTTGGAGCTGCTCGGCCCAGACTTCGTTACCGCCGATGGGTGCCCGCACCACCGGTTCCCAGACCACGAAACAGGTGATGGGCGCTTCTTTGGCGTGCAAGATTTTCTGGCGCTGGATGCGTGCTGCTGTCAGTCGGGTGATCGTGTCCCCGTCGTACACCGGTACGCGACTTCGGAACACCGCCCTCGCGTACGCCTCCGTCTGAAGCAACCCGGGTAGGACCTGGTTCTCGTACGACGAGATCGCGATCGCCTCCCGCTCCCGGTCCAGGAACTCCTCCGCCCACAACGGAACCAGGTCCACCTCCGGCATCCTGCTCAGCGCGACCGACAACGCGCCCTTGGTGCACAGCAATTCGTCGAGCTGCTCGGCGAGGTCCGGCTTCAGCGGGCGTCTGCCCTGTTCGATCGACGCGATCTGCTGTTCGCTGACGACGAACCGCTCGCCCAGCGACCTCTGGGTGTGGCCGGCGGCCTGGCGGTAGAGGGCGAGCAGGGCGCCCACCATCCTCATCGCCGAGGCGTTCCTCCGTGTCGTGGTGCCCATGAGGCCGTACTCCCCGTCCGTGCCCGTACGTTCGCCGTCGCGCAGGCGTACAGCCGAGACGTACGGATGCGCGGACTGTTCCATGATGGGTACGGAGCGTGACTCTCGTCCCGTGAATCAGGAAACTTCACCCCTGCCCCGAAACCCCTTCCCCCGTGAGCGTTTCTTCCACCGTGAGCGCCGGTCCGTGCCGGGGGCACGGGCGTTCGCGCGTCAGGTCCTCGAGGACTGGGGCGTACGTGCTCGCACGGACGACGTCCTGCTGTGCGTCAGTGAACTGGCGACCAACGCCCTGCTGCACGGCGTGCCGCCCGGCCGCGGATTCCTCCTGCGCCTCCTGCCGTACGCCGACGGAGTCCGTGTCGAGGTGCACGACAGCGGGGGCGGGGTGCCCGCCGTACCGAAGGGGGAGCCCGACGAGGGCGGGCGCGGGCTGCTGCTCGTGGCCGGGCTGGCGGACACGTGGGGCGTGGGGGAGCGGGCGCCCGGGAAGGTCGTGTGGTGCGAGTTCGCTACGGCGCCCGCAGCACGGACGCCATCGAGGCGATCGTCTCCGGTCCCACCCGGCAGCACCCTCCGATCAGCCGGGCCCCCGACCCACGCCAGCCCCTCACCCGCCCGGCACTGAACGTCGGCCGGCCGGTCCACGTCCGCGCCCCGGCGTCCCACGTCTCGCCGCTGTTGGGGTAGACCACGACCGGCTTGCCGGTGACGCGGGCCGCGAGGGCCACCGCGCGGTCGGCGTCCTGTGGCGTGCAGCAGTTCACGCCGACCGCGATCACCTCGTCCGCCCGCGTCGCCAGCGCGAAGGCCTCCTCCAGCGGCTGGCCGGCGCGGGTGCGGTCGCCGGACGCCGAGTACGACAGCCAGGCCGGTACGCCCAGGCCGCGCAGCGCACGCAGCAGGGCCTGGGCCTCGTCCGTGTCGGGGATCGTCTCCAGGGCGAGCACGTCCGGGGCGGCCCCCGCCAGGACCTCCATGCGCGGGCGGTGGAAGCGTTCCAGTTCCGCCGCGCTCAGCCCGTACCGGCCCCGGTACTCCGAGCCGTCCGCGAGCATCGCGCCGTACGGGCCGACCGAGGCCGCCACCCGGAGGGGGCGGGACACCCGGGCCTGCCGGGCCGCCTCACGGGCGCACTCCACGCTCAGGGCCAGCAGCCGGCCCGCCTCCTGCCGGCCGATCCCGCGCCGCGCGAAGCCCTCGAACGTCGCTTGGTAGCTCGCAGTGATCGCCACGTCCGCGCCCGCCTCGAAGTACGCGAGGTGGGCCGCCGTCACCGCCTCGGGGTCCTCGGCGAGCAGCCGGGCCGACCACAGTTCGTCGCTCAGGTCGTGACCGGCCGTCGCGAGCTGGTTGGACATGCCGCCGTCGAGGACGACCGTGCCGTGCGCGAGTGCCTCGGCGAGGGCGGGAGTGGTACTCATACCGACGACGCTAGCCGAGCCCTCCTCCCGCAGCGCGCCCCCCGGCCTCGGTGCTGGGATGCTGGAGAGGACAAGGCCGCAGCCGGGAAGGCGGTGGGCATGTGCCGTTGGCTCGCCTATTCGGGTACTCCCATCCTGCTCGACAGCATCCTCTACAAGCCGGCCCACTCGCTGATCGACCAGAGCCTGCACGCCAAGATGGGCGTCGAGACGACCAACGGCGACGGGTTCGGCGTGGGTTGGTACGCGGCGCACAAGGACAGCCCCGCGGTCGTCCGGGACATCGGACCGGCCTGGAGCGACCGCAACCTGCGGGAGATCGCCGGGCACGTCGTCTCGCCGCTCTTCTTCGCCCACATCCGGGCCTCGACCGGCACGGCGGTGCAGCAGACCAACTGCCACCCGTTCCGGCACGGCCGCTGGATGTGGATGCACAACGGGGCGATCGCCGAGTTCCACCTGGTCAGGCGCGACCTCGCGCTGGCCGTCGCGCCGGAGCTCTTCCCGTACGTCGAGGGGTCCACGGACTCGGAGATGATGTTCTACCTCTCGCTGACCCTCGGCATGGAGGAGGACCCGCCCGGTGCCGTCGCCCGGATGACCGGCCTGGTGGAACGCGTCGGCCACGAGCACGGCGTGGAGTTCCCGATGCAGATGACGGTCGCGGTGACCGACGGCGTGCGCCTGTGGGCGTTCCGCTACTCCAGTCAGAAGGAGTCGCGCTCGCTCTTCTACAGCACCCGCGTGGACACCCTGCGCTCCCTCCACCCGGACCTGGCCTTCCTGCGCGAGGTCTCCGGCGACGCCCGCCTCATCGTCTCCGAGCCCCTGGGCGACCTGCCCGGCGCCTGGAACGCCGTCCCCGAGGGGACGTACGGCGTGGTGCGGCCCGAGGGGGACGAGATGCACCCCTTCGCGCCCGCCGCGTGAGGACGGGCATCCCCGCGTCGCGCCGGAACCGTTGACCTCCCCCTGACACACCCTTACCTTGGCGGCGTTCGTCATGTCAGATGTCGTTCGAAACCACGAACGATATCGTCCTCCCCCACGAGAGGCAGACCGCATGAGCCGCGCCGCCGACGACCTGCCCGCCCCGCCCCCGCCCCCCGCCCGCAGACTCCTGCTGAAGGGCGCCCTCGCCGCGGGCGCCCTGGCCGCCGCGACACCCGCCGTGGCCGACGCCGCACACCCGAAGGCAGCCCCGTACGTGAACCCGCTCGTCCCCCACCGCGCCGACCCGCACATCACCCGGCACACCGACGGCTTCTACTACTTCACCGCCACCGCCCCCGAGTACGACCGGATCGTCCTGCGCCGCTCCCGCACCCTGGGCGGGCTCGGCCGGGCCGCCGAGTCCGTGATCTGGCGGGCGCACCCCACCGGGGACATGGGCGCCCACATCTGGGCGCCGGAGATGCACCGCGTCGCCGGCAAGTGGTACGTCTACTTCGCCGCCGCGCCCGCCGAGGACGTGTGGGCCATCCGCATCTGGGTGCTGGAGAACGCCCACCCCGACCCCTTCAAGGGCACGTGGACCGAGAAGGGGCAGATCAGGACCGCGTGGGAGACCTTCTCCCTGGACGCCACCACCTTCGCCCACCGCGGCACCCGCTACCTCGCCTGGGCCCAGCACGAACCCGGCATGGACAACAACACCGCCGTCTGGCTCTCCGAGATGGCGAACCCCTGGACCCTGACCGGCCCCCAGGTGCGGTTGACCACCCCCGAGTACGACTGGGAGCGCATCGGCTTCGCCGTCAACGAGGGGCCCTACGTGCTGCACCGCAACGGCCGGCTGTTCATGACCTACTCGGCCAGCGCCACCGACCACCACTACTGCGTGGGGCTGCTGACCGCCGACGAGGACAGCGACCTCATGGACCCGGCGAGCTGGGCCAAGTCACCCGTCCCCGTCTTCACCAGCAACGACACCACCCGGCAGTACGGCCCCGGCCACAACTGCTTCACCGTCGCCGAGGACGGCCGTACCGACGTGCTCGTCTACCACGCCCGCCAGTACAAGGAGATCACCGGCGATCCGCTGGACGACCCCAACCGCCACACCAGGATCCAGAAGCTCGGCTGGAAGCCGGACGGCACCCCCGACTTCGGCGTCCCCGTGGCCGACGGCGCGGCGGGGAGAGGGGCGTGACATGAGACGTGCCCACGCCGTACTGCTCGCCCTCGCCGGCGCCCCGGCCACCGCCGGGCCCGTCCGGGCCGCCCCGCAGACCGTCGCCAACGGCACGCATTCCACCGACCGTCCGGGCCGCCCCGGACACGCCCACGGCGGCGGTGTCCTCAAGGCCGGCGCGTACTACCACTGGTGCGGCGAGCACCGCGACGCCGACAACACCTTCCGCTCCGTGGACGCCCACCGCTCCACCGACCCGAAGAACCGGCAGGAGAACGCGAGCACCGTCTCGCAGGAGAACCGCAGCGCCTCCGCGGCCGGCCGGCAGTGGTCCGTCACCACCACGGGCTCCTGCGTCACCGTCGCGTCCCGCGCCACCGGCGAGTGCCCGGACGTGAACGGCGGCTCCACCGCCGACTCGGCGGCGATCATCACGTACACCTGCAACGGAGGGACCAACCAGCAGTGGACACGCGGGACATGAGACGGGGCCGCGCGCTCGGCCGGTCCGCCGTGACGACGGCCGTGGCGCTGGGCATCGGCCTGTCGGCCGCACCGGTCCAGGCACAGCAGCACCAGGGGCGTCCGTCCGCCCCCGGCATCGAGAACTGCACGGCCACCGCCTGCCACTTCGACCTGCCGCCCGGAACGTACGACGTACGGGTCACCCTCGGCGGCGACCGGGAGTCCAGCACCGCCATCGGCGGCGAGACCCGGCGCGCCCTGCTCCCGGAGACCGCCGCGGCGGCCGGGGAACGCGTCGTGCGGAGCTTCACCGTGAACGTCCGCACACCCGAGGGCGAGCCGCTCGGCGCCGAGGGCACACCCGGACTCGGCCTCACCGTCGGCGGAACCGCGCCCGCGCTCGCCGGCATCCGGGTCACCCCGGCCCGGCACGCCCGGCAGATCCTCCTGGTCGGCGACTCCACGGTCTGCGACCAGCCCGGCGCCCCGTACTCCGGCTGGGGCCAGCAACTGCCCCGGTACCTGCGCAAGGGCCTGTCCGTGGCCAACTACGCGGACTCCGGGGAGAGTACGGTCAGCTATCTCGGGAACCCGCTCCTGTGGGGCACCGTCCGGCCACTGATCCGGCGCGGCGACCTCGTCCTGATCCAGCTCGCCCACAACGACAAGACCACCGACGGGGCGACCTACCGGGCCAATCTCGAGGCGCTGGTGGCGGGCGTGCGGGAGCGGGGCGGCGAGCCGGCCCTCGTGACCCCGGTCGTGCGGCGCTGGTTCAACGCCGACGGCACCCTGGACAACAACACCGCCCTGCTGGTCAACGGGCTCGGCGTCGACCACCCGGCCGTCATCCGCTCCGTCGCCGCCGACCGGGACGTCCCGCTGATCGACCTCACGGCGCGGACCAAGGCGCTGGTGGAGTCCCTCGGCACGGAGGGCTCCAAGGCGCTGTACCTCTCCAACGAGAAACGGGACAACACGCACACCTCCGTGCACGGCGCCACCGTGTACGCGGACCTGGTCCGCGAGGAACTGCTGAACCTGCGCCTGGTGCCCCGGGGCAAGGTCAGGGAGGGATGAGGACCCCTGGGGCGCCCCGACCGGAACCGGGGCGTCCCAGGCCCACCACCCCCGCGCGCCGGGACGGTCCGGCCGGCGCCGAAGCGTCCCGCTCCTGACGTTGCCGCATGACGGCACGGCTTCCCCCGGATGAACCCGGCATGCGCTCCCGACGGTCTCAACTCGATGAGACGGGCGGCCAGTTCACCAGGGCGATGTGCAGGGCCCCGACCGCCGCGTCCCAGGAGGCCCGGACGTCCCGGGGGTCGCCGAAGGCGCCGGCGGACTCCAGGGCGCAGTAGCCGTGGAAGGTGCTGCGCAGCAGGCGTACGGCGTCGGTGAGGTCGGGTTCCCGCAGGCCGTACGCCCCGAGCAGACCGCGGGCGATCCCGGCGGCGCGGCGCAGGGCGGGGGGAGCCGGTCGCCGGGAACCGGTCCAGGGGGAGCTGTGCGGCCGCGTGACGGCCCGGGTGGGTCAGGGCGTACTCCCGGCAGGCGTTCGCGAAGGCGGCCGGCGCCTCCCTGCCGGTCCGCCCGGCGACCGCCGCCGCGATCCGGTCGGCCGTCTCCCCGCCCGCGAGCAGGGCCATCCGGATGCGCAGGTCCCGCAGTCCGCGCACGTGCGCGTACAGGCTCGCCTCCTTCACGCCGAAGCGCCGGGCCGGCGCGGACAGGGTGACGTTCTCGTAGCCCGCCTCGTCGGCGAGGTCGGCGGCCGCGACGAGACGGCCGGCGGTGAGTCCGGCGCGGGGAACGGAGACCTCCGAAGCAAACCCGACAGGAAGCGCACAGCCTACCGAGCAGATGTGAGCGAGCCGCCGCGCCAGGGGCGTGTACCGCTCATCTGTGCGTTGTTCAACGTTCATACGCTTCCTTGATCCTCCACTCGCGGCGTCGTCGCGCCGCGGTATCGAGGAGGCACTTCATGGGTCACGGGCACGCACACGGACACCACCACCATCACGGGCACGACCACCAGCACGAGACGACGGCTCCCCTGCCCGCCGCCTTCGACACCTCCGTGCCCGACGAGGCGCTGAACCCCGAGCAGAGGTCCCGCCGTACGCTGCTGCGCCGGGCCGGGCTGCTCGGTGCGGGCCTCGCGGCCGGCACCGTGCTCTCCGCCGGCGCCGGTGCGGCCACGCCCGCGCACGCGGCGGGTGACAGCGGCCGCGGCAAGGGAAGGAGCAAGGGCTTCCTGTGGCTGGCCGGTGACCACCACATCCACACCCAGTACAGCAGCGACGGCAAGTACCGGGTCGTCGACCAGGTCCGCCAGGGCGCCCGGCACGGCATGGACTGGCTGGTCATCACCGATCACGGCAGCACCACCCACGCCAAGATCGGCGTCGAGAAGGTCAACCCGGACATCAAGGAGGCCCGCGCCGCCTACGAGGACACCCTCGTCTTCCAGGGCCTGGAGTGGAACATCCCGGCCGCCGAGCACGGCACCGTCTTCGTCCACCCCGGCCGCAACGAGGTGTCCGTCCTCAAGCAGTTCGAGACCGACTACGACGGCGGCGTCAAGGGCGCCACCTCCTCCACCCCGGCCAACGAGGCACTCGCCGTCGCCGGTCTCAACTTCCTCGCCGACCAGGTCAGACGGCGCAAGGTCAAGGACGCCCTGATGCTCGCCAACCACCCGGCGCGCAAGGGAATCGACTCCCCGCACGAGATCCGCGCCTGGCGCGACGCGACCGGCACCGGCGACCGGCAGATCGCCGTCGGCTTCGAGGGCGCCCCCGGCCACCAGGCCGCCGGCCTGCCGAAGCCGCTCGGCATGGGCCGCGCCCGCGGCATCTACGACGGCAGCCCCGGCGCCAACTCCTTCCCCGGCTACCCGCTGGAGAGCTACCGCACCTGGGGCGGCTTCGACTGGATGACCGCCACCGTCGGCGGGCTCTGGGACAGCCTCCTCGCCGAGGGCCGCCCCTGGTGGATCACCGCCAACTCCGACTCCCACCAGGTGTACGCCGACACCGCCGCACGCGGCACGGGCGGCGACTTCGCCACCGACGGCCGGTACCCCGACCCCGTCTACGCGGGTCGGATCGACACCACCCAGGGCGACTACTGGCCCGGCCAGTACAGCCGCACCCACGTCGGCGCCGACGGCTTCTCCTACGCCGCCGTCATGGACGGCATCCGCGCCGGCCGCATCTGGGTCGACCACGGCCAGCTCATCAGCGGCCTCGACGTCCGCGTCTCCGGCGGCGGCCGCTGGGCCACCCTCGGCGGCGCCCTGCACGTGCGCAAGGGCACCAGGGTCACGCTGACCGCCGACATCGCCCTCGCCGGCGGCCCCAACTGGGCCGGGTTCACCCCCGAACTCGCCCGCGTCGACGTCATCCAGGGCGATGTGACCGGCCCGGTCGCCGACAAGGACACGTTCACCGCGCCCACGGCGAAGGTCGCCCGGTCGTACGAGATCGACAAGTCGGCCGGCACCGTCCGCGTCACCTTCGACCTCGGCCGCGTCGACCGCCCGGTGTACGTCCGGCTGCGCGGCACCGACGGCAACCGGTCCGCCGTCGGCGTGATGGGTGCCGAGGTCGACCCGGCGGGCCCCGCCATCGACGTCGTCGGCGACGCCGACCCGTGGCGCGACCTGTGGTTCTACTCCAACCCGGTGTGGGTCCTGCCGTCGTGACCCCGTACGCCCTCACCGTGGACGCGGGCATCGGGGACCTGCTCGACGCCGACCGCCTGCTGCACCGGATGGCGGCCGAACTCGACCTCCCGGAGGACACGTTCGGCTGCACCCACCTCGTGCGCGACGACCGTCCGCGCGTCGTCGTGTCCCTGTCCCCGCCCTCGCGACCGCTCCCGGACACGCTGCGGGAGCGGCTCGCGGGGTACGGCGCCGTCTCCCCGGGCCTGCCCGACGAGGTGGGACGCGCGGTGCTCTACCCGGGCGTCCTCGCCCTCACCGGCACGCTGACGGTCGGGGAGCTCGTCGAACGCTCCGCGATCGCCCGCGTGACGGTCCTGGGCACACCGGAGCCACCGGGCCCGCAGACGCGCATGGTGACCCGTGACCACGTGCGGCCGCAGTGGCAGCGGGACGAACTCGTCCTCGCCGCCACTCCGGCCCTGGGCGGCACGCTCGTGCCGTTCGAGGCCCCGGACCCCACGCCCTGCTGCGCGGACCACTGAGCCCCGTCAGTCGCGCGGCTCCGAGAAGACGAAGGAGAACTCCGCGGGCTCGGGCCACAGGTAGTACTGGGGGAGTGGGCCCGGGCCGCAGGACTGGGAGCCGATGCCGTGCAGGCGGTGGTCCAGGTGGACCCAGACCGTGTCCCCGGGGACGAGGTCGGTGCGGTGCCGGGCGGCGTCCAGGTGCTCGGTGGTCCAGGGCCGGGCCGTGAACCAGAACTCCGGGTCGCCGTCGGCCCGCAGACCGCCGATCTCCACCCAGCGCACGTTCGCGTGGGCGCCGTTCTCCTGCGGGCGGACGTAGGGCGTCTGGAGCTCCCCGACGCTTGCGTCCCACAACAGGTCCTTGGACGCGGCCCGGGTGTCCGGGTACGACTCGTTCCCGCCGCCGAACCAGAAGACGGCGTCCTCGGGGGCGGCCCCGGGGACGCCGAGACGGATGCCGAGCCGGGGCAGCGGAACCCGCCAGTCGCCCTCCGGCACGACCGAGACGGTCAGCCGCACGTGCGTGCCGTCGGACGTCCAGCGGTACGCCGCCCGCAGGCCCGTCTCCCGGCCGGCGGGCGCCACCCGGGTCCTCACGGTCAACGCGTCACCGTCCGTCTCGACCGCGTCCAGCCGGTGCCGCATGCGGTGCAGGCCCAGCTCACGCCAGAGCGGCCCGTACCGGGTGTCCGTCTGCCAGGTCGCCCCGTCGTCGTTGTCGGTCGTCGCCCGCCACACGTCCAGGCGCAGATCGCTCACCGGCACACCGAAAAGGGAGCCAGCTCCTCGACGAGCACGCGTCCTTCGACGTCGGAGTCGACGCACAGGGTGCCCGCGCCGGTGACGTGGTCGTAGGAGGCGTGCACGAAGAAGTCGCCCACGCCGCCCGCCGGGCGGTGCAGCAGGGTCACGTCGCGGAAGATGCCGGGTAGCCACCACTGGTCCTGGTCCTCCAGGTACGACCCCGCCGACCACTGGTGGACCCGGACCGCGAGGACGTTCCCGGCCGGCTCCAGCAGGTGCCCGACCGCGAACTCGTGCGGCAGCCTCGATCCCTTGAACTCCCCGATCTCCGTGCCGTTCAGCCAGACCCGGGCGCAGGATTCCACCCCGTCGAAGCGGAGCACCGCCCCGCCCCCGCCCGGCCAGTTTCCGGGGAGGTCGAAGACGCGCAGATGGTCGCCGGTCGGGTTCTCGGCGGGGACGTGCGGCGGATCGACGGGGAAGGGATAGAGGTGGTTGGTGTAGATCGGCGCGCCGTGGCCCTGGAGCACCCAGTGGCCGGGCACGGTCACCTCCGCCCAGCTTCCGGCGTCGTACCAGGGTGCGGCGAACGAGTCGTCCTCGGCGTCCGCGGCGGCGGACACCCGCAGGCGCCAGCCGCCGTTCAGGGACAGGGACACCGCGTCGGAGGACGCGTACCAGGCACGCGGGGGCAGGGTCCCGCGGCCGGGTGAGACGTCCTCGACGTAGCCGGTCGCCTGGGTGCGCAAGGACATGGGTCTCCCAGATCGGTATGGCTCGGCCCCTGATCCCGGTCCGCGCGACACCCTGCACCAGCCGGCGCCGGAGGAACAGGAACACGCGGACCAGGGGGGGAGAGGACGGATACGGCCGTGGTCACGAGGACCGGACGGAAGGCGGCGGTCCGGCCGGTCGCGCAGGAGGAGAGGTCCGCCTGGACCGTCCGGGCGCGCGGGTCCTGGCCGGTGACCAGCGGTCGCAGGAAGGGGTTCCAGCCGCCGATGAAGGCGGTCGAGGCGACGGCGGCGGAGGAGTCCGGCGACTTCGGCTCGACGATCCGCCGGTACGCGCCCCGGTGGCCGAGTCCGTCCACCCGCGCCGCCTCCTCCAGCTTTTCGGGAACCCCAGGAAGTACTGCCGGAACGGGAAGCGGGTGAAACCACCGAGGAGCCCCGGAACGATCAGGCCCGGCGCCGGTCCCCCGGCCGAGCGAGGGGGCCGGCACGAAGCCGGGCGCGAAGGTGACCCGCGCGCCGGCACCTCCAGCGCGAGGTCGGACAGTCCGACCCGGACGCAGGCCCCGGCGGGATCCACACCGATCGGCGCGCTTCCGGCGCGCTGACGGCCGCCGGGCCCCGGGGACGGCCGCCGGCCGGGTCCTCGAAACCGACCTCGGTGATCATGCCGAAGGTGGAGCAGCTCCCCCCGGCCGGGGTGGCGAGGCCCGGGCCCGTGGCGGACGCCGGCTCCTGCCGACAGGTGGGCGACGCGGCGACGATCCGGCGCGGCATCCGGTAGCGGTTGGCCGTACGGACCTCCCGTGGCGTGCGGTCCGCCGGGCCGATCCCTCCTCGCCGGGCCGATCCCTCCTCGCCGGGCCGCCCGCTCCCCGCCGGGCCGCCCGCTCCCCGCCGGGCCGTCCGGGCGCCGGCGCGCGGCAGGGCCATGGGGGAGGCGGGCTGCTCGACGAGGGGCCGGGAAAGGAGCGTGACGAAGCCCGGACGGGGCCGGCGCGCGTCAGTCGCCCAGGACGCCGCGGACGAACGCGTTGGTGAACGTGCCGGTCGGGTCCAGGTCGCGGACGAGGGCCCGGAAGTCGTGCAGGCGCGGGTAGCGGGCCCGCAGCTCCGCCGCCGGCGTGGTGAACACCTTCCCCCAGTGCGGCCGCGCCCCGAACGGCGCCAGCGCCTCCTCCACCCGCGCCACCACGGGCAGCACCGCCGCCGTGTCCTCGATCCAGGTGAAGTGGACGGCCACCGTGTCCCGGCCGTAGGAGGGGCTGAGCCACTGGTCGTCGGCGGCGACGGTGCGCACCTCGCAGGTCTGCAGCACGGGGGCGACCGTCTCCCGGATCCCGTCCAGCGCGTGCAGCACGGCGACCGCCGACTCCCGCGGCAACAGGTACTCCGACTGCAGCTCCGCCCCGCTGCTCGGGGTGAACTCCGCCCGGAAGTGCGGCAGCCGCTCGTGCCAGGGCCCGGCCACGCCGAACTGTTCGGTGCAGTTCACCGCCGGCATCCCCGGCACCGGGTGCATCTTCTCGGTCGCCGGAGGCGCCCAGGGGAAGTCCGCCGGCGGCTGGTCGGTGCGCCGCTTCACCCACACCTGACGGAAGCCCGGCGCCCGCCAGTCGGTGAACAGGCTCACGCTGTACGCCGCCGACACCACCTTCTCGAACGTGGCGGGGTCCAGCCCCTCCAGCGGCATCTCGGTGAACACGTGCTGCTCGACCTCGAAGGCCGGCTCCAGGTCCAGGGTGAGCGCGACGACGACACCGAGCGCGCCCAGCGAGGTGACCGCGCCGCCGAACCGCTCGTCGCCGCGCGCCACGGTCACCGTGGAGCCGTCCGCCGTGACCAGTTCCACCGCGCGCACGGACGAGGCGAGCGGACCGTTGCCGACGCCGGAGCCGTGCGTGCCGGTGGCGACCGAACCGGCCACCGAGATGTGCGGCAGCGACGCCATGTTCGCCAGCGCCAGCCCGTGCCGGTGCACCTGCCGGGCCAGCTCCGCGTAGCGCACCCCGCCGCCGACCCGCACCGTCCGGGCCGCCGTGTCCACGCCGATGCGCGCGGGCAGTGCGTCCAGGGAGAGCAGGACGCCCTCCGCACCGGCCTCGGCGATCTCGTTGAAGGAGTGCCCGCTGCCGAGGGCCCGCACCCGGGAGCTCCCCCCGACCAGCGCGCGCAGCGCGTCCAGGGTGCGCGGACGGTGCAGCTCTGCGGCGGCGTACGTGATGTTGCCCGCCCAGTTGGTCACGGTCTCGGCCATCGCTCGTCCCTCCTGACGCCCGGGACCGGAAAGGCCCCCGCCGGAACCTATCCCGGAAGCGGTGCACGCCGTGTGGGGGGACCCGCCACCCCGGACGTCGGAGCGGGGGCATACCGTGAGGAGTCGTACGTCCGAACCGGGAGGAGACACTTCGATGGGCAGCCGCACCGCGCTGGTCGAGGATCTGATGGAGCGGTTCCCGCACGTGCCGCGCGAGGCCGTCTTCAAGGAGGACCTGCTGCGCGGCGGTGTGGCCTTCGATCCGTCCGCGCTCAGTGACAACGAGGGCGGCGAGGTCAAACCGAAGTCGTACTTCATCTTCTCCTTCGACCACGGCACCCTGCCCGAGCTGGGCGAGGCCGCGCTGCGCCGCCCGCCGGAGGAGATCATCCTCACGGGGGGCCCGTACGACCTGCGCCGCACGGTCGTGTCCGTGCGCGTGAACCCGGCCTCCCCCTACCGCGTCGCCGCCGACGAGCACGGCGTGCTCGGCCTCTACCTCGACGGCAAGCGGATCGCGGACGTCGGGGTGCCGCCCATGCCCGAGTACTACCGGCACACCCTGTCCAACGGGAAGTCGGTCATGGAGGTCGCCCCCACCATCCAGTGGGGCTACCTGATCTACCTGACCGTCTTCCGGGTCTGCCAGTACTTCGGCGCCAAGGAGGAGTGCCAGTACTGCGACATCAATCACAACTGGCGCCAGCACAAGGCGGCCGGCCGGCCCTACACCGGGGTGAAGGACGTCGAGGAGGTCCTGGAGGCCCTCGAGATCATCGACCGGTACGACACCGCGAGGACGTCCACGGCCTACACCCTCACCGGCGGCGCCATCACCAGGACCGTCTCCGGACGCGACGAGGCCGACTTCTACGGCCACTACGCCAAGGCCATCGAGGAGCGCTTCCCCGGCCGCTGGATCGGCAAGGTCGTCGCCCAGGCGCTGCCCAGGGACGACGTGCAGCGCTTCAAGGACTACGGCGTGCAGATCTACCACCCCAACTACGAGGTGTGGGACGAGTACCTGTTCAAGATGTACTGCCCCGGCAAGGAGCGTTACGTCGGCCGCGACGAGTGGCACAGGCGCATCCTCGACTCCGCCGAGGTCTTCGGCGCCCGCAACGTCATCCCCAACTTCGTCGCCGGCGTCGAGATGGCCGAGCCCTTCGGCTTCAGGACGGTCGACGAGGCCATCGCCTCCACCACCGAGGGCCTGCGCTTCTTCATGTCGCACGGCATCACGCCCCGCTTCACCACCTGGTGCCCGGAGCCGACCACCCCGCTCGGCAAGGCCAACCCGCAGGGCGCCCCGCTGGAGTACCACATCCGGCTGCTCCAGGCGTACCGGCAGACCATGGAGGACTTCGGCCTCTCCTCGCCCCCCGGCTACGGTCCGCCCGGCCCCGGCCAGGCGGTGTTCTCGGTCAGCTCCTTCATGGACAGCCTCCCGGCGCAGGAGTCCGCCGAGGCGGTCTGAGACACCCCGGGGCCCGGCGCCCCGTCGGACACGGAGGGCCGGAACCGGGACGTTCCGGCTCTCCGTGCGTACGGTCCCCGCGGGCGGTCACGGCGCCACCACGGAAAGCGAGGGGAGCGCTCGTCAGTTGTGCCGGGGACGTGAAAAACTCTGCCACTGTCGCGAGGTTCCCCCAACTCCATCGCCACTACGGCGAGTTGACCTCGTTCGTGATGCGGGAGTCTCCTGCCCGGCCTGCCGAGCGCCCAGGACACCACCGAGGCGGCGCTGTTCACCGAGTACTGGGACGCGGCGCTCTGCTACGCCGACCTGTGCACGGCCGGACCCGCCGCCGCGGCGGAACTGGCCCGCGAGGCCTTCGCGCAGGGCATACGGGAGCTGCGCGAGGCGGAGTCGGGCACCGTCCGCGGCCACGGCCGCCGTCCCTCCCGGCTGCCCCGGATACCCGTGCTGCTGACGGCGGTCCGCAGCACGGCGGCCGCCTGGGAGGACACGGGACAGGGACACAAGCTCGACCCCGATCCGCGGCTGTGGCTCCGCTCCGAGCAGGCCGCCCGCCACACCGGCCCGCCACCTGGATCCCCCGTCCGGCAGCGGCGGCGCCGGCAGCTCACGCGGTCCGCGTCACCACCAGGGGAAGGCCGCGCAGCTGGCGGCGCGAGGTGATGCCGAGCTTTTTGAAGATATTGCGCAGATGGGTGTCGACCGTGCGTGGGCTCAGGAACAGCTGGGTGGCCACCTCCTTGGAGGTGGCGCCCGTGGCGACGAGTCGCGCGATCTGGAACTCCTGCGGCGTGAGCCGGTGCTGTGCCTCGGCCTTCGGCTTCCGCACCTGCTCGCCACCGGCCGCCAGTTCACGGGCGGCGCGTGCGGCGAACGCTTCCGCGCCGATCGACGACAGCTGCTCGTACGCGGCACGCAGTTGGGTGCGGGCCTCGGAGAGGCGTCCCTCACGCCGCAGCCACTCACCGTGCAGGAGCCGGGCGCGCGCGAGATGGACGGTGCCTTCGCTGCGACCGAGCTGAACGATCGCCTCCTGGTAGAGCTCGTCGGCCGCCGGGCCGTCCGTCAGGAGCGCCCGGGACCTCAGCTCGACCCCCGTCGCCCAGGGGGTGCGGCTGGCCCCGGCGCGTTCGGAGAGGCGCTCCATCACCGGGAGGGCGAGATCCCGCCGTCCGGCTCGCGCCGCCGCCTCCACGAATTCCACCGGGATCCAGGAGTAGAAGCCCGGTTCGTCAAGATCGCAGGCGGGACGGGCCGCCTGCAGAGCCTCCTCGTACCGGCCGAGACCGTTGTGCAGCACGGCGCGGGCGTACTCGGTGACATTGGCGAGTCTGCCCTCTCCTCGCTCGTGGGCGGCGCGCATCGCGACATCGGCCAGTGCGGCGGTCGTGGCCTCGTCCCCCCGCCATGCGGCGAGGGAGACATCGACGTACACCACGGGCGGGGCGCCGGCGTCGACCGCGATCGAGTGGGTCTCGTCGACAAGCGCCGCCGCGTCGCCGAACTCCCCCGCGTGGATGTGAGCGAGGGCGCGGAAACTCAGGAGCACAGGAAGAGACGCCAGGGCACCGTGCTGTCGGCACAGGGAGATCTGGCGGTCGGCCAGGACCCTCCAGGCGGCGTCGTCCCACAGGTCCATCGCGGCGTTGCAGGCCATCCACACCTCGCCGAGGCCGTACTCGCCGCCGTCGTCGGCACGACGGTGGAGGTCGACGGCGCGGCGCAGCTGCGGGACGGCCGCGGCGTACCCCTCCCTCACCTGGGTGGCCAGCCCTCCGAGAAGGATGTCCAGCAGGCGCGGGGGGGCTTCGCCGGGTCGCATGGCATGTGCCGCGTCCGCCACCTCGAGCAGGCGCGGCCCCTTGGCGAACCGGCCGACGAACACGGCCGCTGCGAAGGCGTCGAGCAGCAGCTCCCGGGCACCGGCGGCATCGCAGCGCGTGGTCAGCTTCGCGGCTCGCAGGAGTCCGACCACCGCTTCGTCGTCGCGCTTCCTGTCGAAGGAGACCCGGGCGCGCAGGGCGGCCGCCTCCGCCCGTCGGGGCTCGTCGTCCGGTCCCAGGTCCGTCTCCGACATCGCCACCAGCGTCAGAGCCGCTTCCGCAGCGCCTGTGTCGCGCTTGGCCCGGGCCGCGGCCAGCGCGCGTACGGCACGGCGGCCGGGGTCCGGCGTGAGGGTCGCCGCGCGTTCGAGGAAAGCGGCGGCCGCCGCGATGCCGCCGCGAGCCCGTGCGCGTCCGGCGGAGTGTTCGAGTGCTGCGGCGACGCCCTCGTCGGGGCCGGCGACCGCCATGGAACGGTGCCAGGCCCTCCGGTCGGGTCGGGTGTCGGCGTCCGTCACCTCGGCGAGCGCCCGGTGCGCCGCGCGGCGGTCCTCCGGGGAGGCGGCGCGGTAGACGGCGGAACGCACCAGCGGGTGCCGGAACCGGACCCAGGCGCTGACGGTCAGCAGCCCGGCGTCCTCGGCCGGTGTCACGGCCGCCGGATCGACGCCGAGGAGTTCCGCTGCCCGCCGCAGGAGCGAGGGCTCCCCGATCGGCTCCGCCGCCGCCGTCAGCAGCAGGAGCCGGGTGTCCGCGGGCAGTCCTGCCAAGCGGCTACGGAAGCTGGCCTCGACACTTCCCGGTGCGGGCGCCGCCCCGGGAACGGCGAAGCCGCCCGCCAGTTCGGCCGTCCGCGGCAGCTCCAGCAGGGCGAGCGGGTTGCCCCGCGCCTCGGCGATGATCCGTTCACGTACCTGACGGTCCATCGGCGCCCGGAACTGGGAGGCGAGCAGTCCGCGGGCGTCGGCGTCGGCCAGACCTTCGAGGCGCAGCTCGGGAAGGTCCGCCAGTTCCGCACCGCCCAAGGGCGCCCGCACCGCGAAAACGACCGCCACCGGCTCGTCGTGAAGCCTCCGTGCGACGAAGGAGAGGGCCTGTGCCGAGGCCCGGTCGAGCCACTGGGCATCGTCGACCAGGCAGAGCAAGGGCTGTTCGTCCGCCGCCTCCGACAGGAGGTTGAGTACTGCCAGGCCGAGGTGAAAACGGTCGGGCGTACCGCTGCTCAGCCCGAAAGCCGCCTCCAGTGCGCCCCGTTGAGGACCCGGCAGACGCTGCAGAACACTCAGCATCGACCCGCAGAGTTGGTGCAGCGCCGCGAACGCGAGCTCGCTCTCGAACTCGGCTCCGGACACTCTCAGGGTGCGTACCCCGGGCGCCGTCCTCATGTACTCCAGCAGGGCGGTCTTGCCGATACCCGCTTCCCCGCGGATGACGAGGGCGCCACCCCGTCCTGCCTGTGTCCGGTGGAGGAACTGGTCGAGCACGTCCGACTCGTGACGGCGACCGAGGAGCACGGGACGTCGGGGAACGAAGTGGCTTGCCGGCATGGGGCCTCCGCCGCCGTGACACCTCGGTGGGCGGCACCGGGAGCGGGGGCGTCGGACCTGCCCGGGACGACCGTCGAAGCCACGCGGCACCGTCTCTGAGCAGCGGTCATACCCCCCGGCCGGGAGCGTATGGCATGGCCGTTCGACGCGTCAACGAAACACTGGACGGAGATCCGGTGACGAGCGGTACGCCGGTGACGGCTGCTGTTCCGGGGGAGACCGGCCGCCGCCGGATACAGCTTGCTCGCGTCGCGACGGCTCAGAACGTGATGGTCACCTTTCCGCGGATGTGCCTGTGGGCGAAGTCGACGAGTGCGCGCCGCGCTTCGGCGAACGCGTACTCGGCTCCGATCGCAATGCGCAGTTCGCCCGTGGCCGCCTGCGCGGCAAGGGCCGCAAGCCGCCCGTCCGGGGTGGTGGTTCCTCCGTACACGGCGGTGACGCCGCGCTCGAAGGACCTCGGTCCGCCCAGGGGCGAGACGAGGCGGCCGCCGCTGCGGGCCGCGCCGGCGGTCAGCGCCAGGGCGGGGCCGGCGTTCGCGAGGTCGAATACGACGTCGACTCCGCCCGGTACGAGCCGGAGAGCCTCCTCGGTGATGTCCACGTGCTGGTAGTCGATGGTGTGCAGTGCTCCGAGACCGTCCAGGAACTCCTGGTCGCCGGTGCGGCCGGTCGCGAGCACGACGAGGCCCGCCCGGTTGGCGAGCTGTACGAGGTAGGAGCCCACGCCACCACCTGCGCCCACCACGAGCACGGTGTCGCCCGGGCTCGTTCCCGAGATGTCGAGCAGCGCCGCTGCGGTCAGTGCAGCGGTCGGGAGCGCGGCTCCCTGCGCCGCGGTCAGTCCGGCGGGCCGTACGGCGGCCGCGGCGGTGGCCTTCACCAGTACGTACTCGGCCAGTGCTCCCGAGGGGACGTCGTTCCAGGCCACGATCGCCTCGCCGACGGCGAAGCGGGTGACGTCGGCGCCGACGGCCTCGATCACCCCACTGACGTCGACACCGGGCACGAACGGGTGCCGCACCGGCACCACGTGCCGCATCGTTCCGGTGATCAGGGCCTTGTCGACGGCGTTGAGGGCGGCCGCCTCCGTCCGGACGAGCACGTGTCCCGGCCCGGGCACGGGTCTGGGCAGGTCGATGAACTCCAGGTCCTCCAGCGGTCCGTAGGCCGTGGCGGCAAGGGCTCGCATGATGAGTCTCCTTCTTGGTACGGGTTCAGCGGATGAGACGGCCGTGCGGGGGGCGGGCGCCGGCGGCGTGGGACGACAGCAGGCGTGGAGGCCCGGCCGGCCGTTACCGGCGCAGAGTCCGGCGAAGCCAGCGCACCCGCGCCGCCCTCGCGTCCCTGGACAGGGCCGCGTCGGGCACGAAGGCGTCGAATCCGTGGAAACCACCGGGCCAGACGTGCATCTCGGCCTCTCCACCGGCCTGCCAGACGCGCGTCGCATAGGTGACGACCTCGTCCCGGAACGTTTCGGCGGAGCCCACGTCGATGAGGAGCGGAGGCAGTCCGGACAGGTCCGCCGCCCGCGCCGGTGCGGCGTAGGGGGAGACGTCGGGCCCGCCTCGCAGGTCTCCCAGCAGCGCGCTCCAACCGGTGTTGTTCGACGTCCGGTCCCACACTCCGAGCCCGGCCATCTGACGGCCGGAGACCGTGGTGTCGCGGTCGTCCAGCATGGGGCAGACGAGTATCTGCCCCGCCGGTGCCGGTTCGCCCCGGTCCCGCATGAGCAGCGTGAGCGCGGCGGTGAGGCCGCCACCCGCGCTGGCCCCCGCGACGACGATGCGGCCGGGGTCGATGCCGAGTTCGCCGGTGTGGGCCGCGGTCCACCGCAGGCCCGCGTGGACGTCTTCCAGAGCGGCGGGGTACGGATGCTCGGGGGCCAGCCGGTACCCGACCGAGACGAGTACGAGGTGCAGTTCCTGCACCCAGTCCAGCATCTCCGCGAGGAGACTTCGGTTGTCTCCGAGGACCATCCCGCCGCCGTGGGTGAAATAGACCGCGGGCAGGGGTCCCGGGACTTCGGCCGGGCGGCAGACCAGCAGAGGGACCGCCGGCGCGCCGGCCGGGCCCGGTACCCGGAACTCCTCGACCACGAGGGACCCGCCCCGGCGCAGTTCCTCGTCGGAGGGGCGCGTGGCGCGCATGGTCCGGCGTATGCCCGGGATCATGCCGGGCAGGACGGTCGTCGGTATGAGTTCGGACAACGGGCCGAGCGCATCGGCCAGTTCGGGATCGAAGGGGGGCGGTGGTCCGATGAGGCCGGTGGTGGTGATGGTCACTCCTGTTGCAGGGGGTGGGCGCTGGGAACAGGACCCGGCTTCCGGCGGGGCCGAACCGGGGCGGGAAAGGACGTGCGGACCGCGGTGGCCGCGCCGTTCCGCCCGGTGCGGTGCGCAAGGCGTTGCGGCAACGGCGGCCGCCAGGCGGAACGGAGTGTCCGATCGCCGTCGGGACCGCCCGCCCACGCGGACGGTCCTGCCCTCCGGCCCGTTCCGCTCAGCGGTGGGGCGAGGACCGGAGCCCGGGCCTCCGGGTCCCGGCCGGGCTGAGGAGCGCCGGGGCCCGGCCGGGGACCGAAGACACAAGGGACGTCATCCCTTGTCGAGCCCGAGAAGCTGCAGTTCCCAGGCGAGGCTCGTACCGAAGCTGCCGCCGTGCTGCAGCATGATGTCGGTGATGCCAGGAACCGTCTCCTCCCGGGCCCAGTCCCGCTGCCACTCCGAAACGACGGTGCCGGCACAGGTGGGGATGACACCGGCCTGGATCATGCGCTGGATGCCGCGCTCGTGGGCCTCGGTGGTGGTGGCACCCGAGGCGTCCGTCACCGCGAAGACCCGGTAGCCGTCGGCGAGGGCGTGAATGGCAGGCCAGGCCAGGCAGATGTCCGTCCACAGGCCCGCTATGACGAGGTCCCTGCGCCCGGTCGCGGCCACGGCGTCCACGACGCGCTGGTCCTCCCAGGTGTTGATCGTGGTGCGGTCGATCGGGGTCTGCTCGGGGAAGACCTCCTGCAGCTGGCGGATGATCCGACCGCCCCGGTCCTCCACCACGGTGGTCAGGACGGTCGGGACGTCGAACAGTCTGGCGCCCTTCGCCAGGGCCGTCACGTTGTTGACCACCAGGTTGGTGTCCGTGCTGCCCATTCCCGCGAACTGGGCGCCCTGGTGGTCGATCAGCAGCAGGACCGAGTTCTCGGGGGTGAGCAGAGCGTCGAGGCCGGTGTAGGTGATGCCGTGGTCCGTCATGGGAAACTCCGGTGTCCGTGTCGGTCGCGGCGCCCGCTGGCTGCCGTCGACTCGAAGTTCCCACGGGGCCGCAGGCCCGCGCATCGGTGATCTCTACGTAAGCCAGGTACCTACTGAGGGTTTCGGGTTGCTCGGTCGGTTCCGTTCAGCGGCGTCCGGCGGTGATCCGGCCGTCGAGGGTGATGCCGAAGGCCTGGAGTGCGGCCTTTCCGCGCACGGTCCGGCGTTTGCGTCCGGTGCCGGCCGGGCCCGGGCACATGACGGCCAGGTGGACGCAGGTGAGGGCGGCCTGGTTGCTGGGGGAGCGGCCGGGGCCCGGACGGCCCTGCGGATCCGTGCGTTGATGCTCTCGATCGCGTGGGTGGTGCGGACGGTCCTGCGTCTTTACGTCGATGATGCAGGCGGACCGCGTCGGGCGCAGGCCCTGTGCCGGTGGGACAGCCCGCTCTGCTGAGCTGCGATCCACGAGCGGAAGAGGGCCGGAAAATTTGATGGCGCGCGATCGTCGGCGGCTCTAGGCTGTGCCGTGTCGGCGAAGCGCTCTGTGAGTGAGTGCTGTTCGTCCGAGTCGAGGTTTCCGGGAGGTGTGACCGATGGCTGTCTCTGTGATGGGCCGTGCCCGCATCCAGTCGTTCGTTCCGTCCACCTCCGTGGCCTCCGGCTGACACCTCTCTCCTTCCGCGCCTGCGATGCGTGGTGCCGGGGGCTGCCCTTCGAAGGGTCTCCCTTGAATCTCTCCTCTTCTCCTTCGCCTTCGTCGTCCTCCCTCGCCCGCTTCGGCTGGGACGAGGGGTGGGAGGCCGAGTTCTCCCTGTATGCCGTGCAGGGTCTGGTGCCGGGCCGGGTGGTCCGGGTCGACCGGGGGCTGTGCGATGTGGCCACTCCGGACGGTGTGGTCCGTGCGGACACCGAGTTCGTCGTTCCTCGTGACCCGATGAAGATCGTGTGCACGGGGGACTGGGTCGCGGTCGACCCGGAGGGCTCCGACCCCCGTTACGTGCGGACGTTGTTGCCGCGGCGGACGGCGTTCGTGCGGTCGACCTCCTCGAAGCGGTCCGAGGGCCAGGTGCTGGCCACCAACATCGACCACGTCGTGATCTGTGTGTCGCTCGCGGTCGAGCTCGACTACGCGCGGATCGAGCGGTTCCTGGCGTTGGCCATGTCCTGCTCGATGGGTGAGGCGCTGCTGCGTGAGGCGGCGGACCCCCAGGAGTCCGGGGCGCAGCCGGTGGTCGTCCTCACCAAGGCCGACCTGGTGCCGGACGCGGTGACCCGGACGCACCTCGTCCAGGACGTGGAGGCCGGCGCGCCCGGTGTGCCGGTGCTCACCGTCAGCGCCAGGGACGGGGACGGACTCGACGTCCTCGCCGCGATCACGTCCGGCGGTACGTCGGTGCTGCTCGGGCAGTCCGGCGCGGGCAAGTCCACCCTGGCCAACGCGCTCCTCGGCGGGGACGTGATGGACGTGCGGGCCGTCCGGGACGCCGACGGCAAGGGCCGTCACACCACGACCACCCGCAACCTGCTGGCGCTGCCCGGCGGGGGAGTCCTCATCGACACACCGGGCCTGCGGGGCGTCGGCCTGTGGGACGCCGGCACCGGCGTCGGCCAGGTGTTCGCCGAGATCGAGGAGCTCGCCGGGGACTGCCGGTTCCACGACTGCGCCCACGAGAGCGAGCCGGGCTGCGCGGTACTCGACGCCATCGGGACCGGCACCCTGCCGCAGCGCCGCCTGGACAGCTACCGCAAGCTGCTCCGGGAGAACCAGTACATCCTGGCCAAGACCGACGCCAGACTCCGCGCGGAGATCCGCAAGGAATGGAAGCGCAAGGGCGCCATCGGCAAGGCGGCGATGGAGGCCAAGCGGGGCCGCCTGCGGTAACGCACCTCCCTGTCCGATTTCCGCCAGCCGGGGCTTCCCGGCCGGCGGAGACTGGACGGTGTGAGGGACGAGGACAGCAGGTACGAGGCGGTGCGCAGCCGGGACGCCCGGTTCGACGGGGCGTTCTTCTTCGCCGTGGAGACGACCGGCGTCTACTGCCGGCCCAGCTGCCCCGCCGTCACCCCGAAGCGGCACAACGTGCGGTTCTTCGAGACCGCCGCCGCCGCGCAGGGCTCCGGCTTCCGCGCCTGCCGGCGCTGTCGCCCGGACGCCGTGCCCGGCTCCGCGGAGTGGAACGTGCGAGCCGACGTCGTCGGCCGGGCCATGCGGCTGATCGCCGACGGCGTCGTCGACCGCGAGGGCGTCCCCGGACTCGCCGCACGGCTCGGCTACAGCGCCCGCCAGGTGCAGCGCCAGCTCACCGGCGAGCTCGGCGCCGGGCCCGTCGCGCTCGCCCGCGCCCAGCGGGCGCACACCGCGCGCGTGCTCCTGCAGACCACCGGGCTGCCGGTCACCGAGATCGCCTTCGCCGCCGGATTCGCCAGCGTACGGCAGTTCAACGACACCGTGCGGGCCGTGTACGCCACCACCCCCAGCGGGCTGCGCGCCGCCGCGCCCCGCCGGGACCGGGCCGCGGCACGCACCGCCACCCCGTCCGCCGGAATCCCCCTGCGGCTCGCCCACCGCGGCCCCTACCAGGCGGGACCCGTCTTCGACCTGCTGGAACGCGAGGCGGTCCCCGGAGTCGAGGACGTGAGCGGCACCCCGGGCGCCCGCACCTACCGACGCACCCTGCGCCTGCCCCACGGCAGCGGCATCGCCGCCGTGGACGAACGCCCGCACACCGGGCCGGGCGCCCACCCCGGCGGCTGGCTCGACGCCCGCGTCCACCTCACCGACCTCCGCGACCTGACCACCGCCGTCCAACGCCTGCGGCGGCTTTTCGACCTGGACGCCGACCCGTACGCCGTCGACGAACGGCTCGGCGCCGACGCCCGCCTCGCCCCACTGGTCGCCGCCCGGCCCGGACTGCGCTCACCGGGCGCCGCCGACCCGGACGAACTGGCGGTGCGGGCGCTGGTGGGCCGGGACGAGGCCGCACAGCTGGTCCGGCGCTACGGCAAGCGGCTCGACGCCCCCTGCGGCACCCTCACCCACCTGTTCCCCGAAGCCGCCGTCCTGGCCGGGTCCGAGCCCGACGGCACGGCGGGCGCGCTCACCGCCGCCCTCGCCGACGGCGCCGTACGCCTCGGACCCGGCGCCGACCGGGACGAGGCCGGGGACGCCCTGGCCGCCGTCCCCGGCCTCGACGCCCGTACGATCGCCGAGATCCGCACCCGCGCGCTCGGCGACCCGGACGTGGCCCCGCCCGGACCCGGCGTTCCCGACACCTGGCGCCCCTGGCGCTCGTACGCCCTGAACCACCTGCGCGCAGCAGGGGAGTTGGAGTGATGATGACCACGTACTGGACGAGTGTGGACAGCCCCGTCGGACCGCTGCTGCTCACCGCCGCACCGACCGGCGAACTGACCTCGCTGTCCGTGCCCGGGCAGAAGGGCGGGCGCACGCCGGCGGACGACTGGCGGCGGGACCCCGGGCCGTTCCGCGAGGCCGAGCGGCAGCTCACCGCGTACTTCGGCGGCGGCCTCAAGGAGTTCCGGCTGGCCGTGAGCGCCGTCGGCACCCCGTTCCGGCAGAAGGTGTGGGCCGCGCTCGACGACGTCCCCTACGGGGCGACCGTCTCCTACGGGGAGATCGCGGCCCGGGTCGGCGCGCCCCGCGCCGCCGTGCGGGCCGTCGGCGGCGCGATCGGCGCGAACCCGCTGCTCATCGTCCGCCCCTGCCACCGGGTGATCGGCGCCGACGGCTCGCTGACCGGATACGCGGGCGGACTGGAGCGGAAGGTGCGGCTGCTCACCCACGAGGGCGTGCTGCGGCCGTGAGCCGAGGGGGCAGCCCCGGAGGACCGCGCCCGGCCACGCCGCCGTGACCAGCCGGCAGGTGAACAGCTCCGTCGGCACGCTCCGGCCGCCCGCGCGCATCGCCGTCCACAGCGCCGCCGTCGCCTCGCGGTGGCGGGCCGGCCGGAGCCGCTCGCAGAGGTGGATCCCGGCGAGGAAGCCCGGGACCGCGCCCACCACGGGCAGCAGCACGAAACCGAGGAACGAGCCGCCGCCCGCGTACGCCGGCATCCGGGCGTCGTCGCCGTCCGCCCGCAGCCGGCGGGGCGGCAGCGCCCAGCGCGCCGCCCGGGACAGGAGCGGCATCGCCCCCACGCACACCCACCACGCGGCGGGCCGCGGATCCTTCAGCGCCCACCACAGGCCCCCGGCCCGCACCGGCCACGACCCGGACACCCCGGCGGCGGCACTCCCCACAGTCCCAGCAGGAGCACCGGTCCGGCGAGCGGGAGGTCCCACGCTCCCATCGGTCCAGGGCGCGGGAGGCCGGGGAACGGCGCAGAGCGGGACGGTCCCGGCGGCCCCGCCTCGCACAACCGCCCCGCCGTTCACCCGGCCGGCCGTCCGGAGCGCGCCGCGGGGCGGGGATTTTCCCGATGCCCCGTTTCCGTCCGGCCCGCGCGGTGGACAATCGGTGGCATGAGTCAGCAGGGGGGAAGGCCCACCGGTCCCGAGGACGACTGGTGGGGGCGGCTGTACGACGGCGCCACCGGCGACACGGGTCCCGCACCGGCGCCGGATTCCCTGGACGACCGCTTCGCCTCGGCGTCCGGCACGCTGGATGCGGACGGGGCCGCCCCGGCAGGCTCACCCCCCGCCCCGACGGTCCCGGGCCCCCGCGAGGCCGGTCCCGCCGCACCGGCGGGCCTTCCGCCACGGCCCGCCGGACCACCGCCCCGCGCTCCCTCGGAACCCCCGCCCGCCGTGGCCGAGGACCCGGCGGCCCCACCCCCGAGGACCGGCCGCCCGCCCCGGCCGCAACCGTCACCCCCGCCCCTCGACCCCACGTCCGGCACGGCTTTCGGCTCCTGGACCCCCGCCACCGAGCCCGCGCCGCCCCCCACGGCCCCACCGGTCCCGGAGCCCGCGGACGGTCCCGCCCCCCGCGCCTCCCGCCTCGAGCCGCCCCCGGGCCCGCTCCCGTCCCGCGCCCACGTGGGGCCCCGGCCGCCCACCTACGACGCCGAGCCCACCGCCCTCCCGCAGGCCGACCCCGACGAACTGGACGACCTGGTACCGGACACCGTGCTGGACGGGGCCCGCTACGGTGCCTGCACCCTGCGCGCGGCCTCCGTGCGCGGGGACTCCGCGCGCTACCGGGGCGAGCCCCGCCGCGACGCGCTGCTGACCGCCCGTTTCGGGGCGGGGGAGCATGCCCTCGTCCTCGTGGCGCTGGCGACCGGCGCCCGGGCCGCGCCCGGGGCGCACCGGGCCGCCGCCGAGGCCTGCCGGTGGATCGGCGCGGCGGTGGGCCGCAGCCACGCCCGTCTCGCCCAGGACATCAGGGCCGCCCGGCGCGGCGACCTCAAGTCCGGCCTGCACCGCCTCACCGACCGCAGCCTCGGCAGACTCCGCGCCGGCGCGGCCGACCGGGGCCTCGAACCCGACGCCTGCGCGGCCACCCTGCGCTGCCTCCTGCTGCCCGCCGACCCCGAGTGCCGCACCCGGGTCTTCTTCGGCGTCGGCCCCGGCGGACTGTTCCGGCTGCGGGACGGCGCATGGCAGGACATCGAACCCGAGGGCACCGAGGCCAGAGGCGAACCCGTGGTCGGTTTCGGCTCGCCGCCCCCCGAGACGCCCGGGGGCGACCGCCTCACCGTGGACCTGGGCGTCCCCGCACCCCCGGGCCCGTACGGGCCCGCCCCCGAACCACCCCGCGAGCCCTTCCGCTTCCGCACCTCCGTGGCCCGCCGGGGTGACACCCTGCTGATGTGCGGCACCGGCCTCGCGGACCCCCTGCGCGGCGAGCGGGCGCTCCGCGCGCACCTCGCCGACCGGTGGTCCCGCCCCGAACCGCCCGGCCTCGCCGCGTTCCTCGCCGACACCCAGGTACGGGTCAAGGGATACGCGGACGACCGCACGGCCGTCGCCGTCTGGGAGGCGTGAGCGCACCCGGTGCGCATTCACGGAACCCGTCAGGCGCCTTCGACAGCCGAGGGCCGGACCCGCGCGTGCGGAGCCCACGGGGCGCGGGTGGAGCAGCCGAAGGAGCTCGCAGGGGCGCTGAAGTCCGCGTTCGGACACAGGGGGCCGGCCCTCGTCGGCATCGTCACCGACCCGGGCGCGCTGTCCGTCCCGCCGAAGATCGGCAAGGGAGGGTGACCGGTTTCGCCCTGTCCGCCTCCAGGACCGTGCTGGACGGAGGCGCCGTCCGGATGCTCCGGACGGCCCGCTCCCACCTGTGCGACGTGCCCCGGTCGTGACGGACCCACCCGACGCCGGCCCCGTGCGGTTGGTTGGCCGTTGCACTTCGGCCAACCACGGTTCGTGACCGTCCGGCACGACTGGCGCGTGGGCGACCGGGCAAGCATCTGCGTGAAGGTGTTCGAGTACAGGGGGGATCGACATCGGCATGCGGGCGGGGGGCACGAGGAGTCAGGCGTCGGCGGGCCGGCTGAGGTGCACGCTGAGGCGCACGCCGGGGCGGGCGGATCTGCGGGCGGTGCCCGAGTCCCGCAGGGCGCTGCGGGAACTGCTCAGGAACTGGGGGGCGCCGGAGCGCTCCGAGGTCGCGGAACTGCTCACCAGCGAACTCGTCACCAACGCCCTCGTCCACACCGGCCACGAGGCGGTCCTGACGGCCACCCTCGGACCCCGTGGACTACGGGTCGAGGTGCGTGACTTCGTGGACCGGGAGCCCCGTCCGCGATCACCGAGCGTCGACGACGGCACGCACGGCAGGGGCCTGGTACTGGTCGAGTCCCTCGCCGACGGATGGGGCGTCAGGAAGCACCGGGTGGGCAAGTCCGTCTGGTTCGAACTCGGCGCGGACGCGGCCTGAGGGGCGCGGACCGCACCCCCTCAGGCCGCGGCGGGGCGTCAGCCGAACTGCTGCTCCAGGTCCTTGAGCTTGCGCTCCAGGGAGTCCAGGCGCGGCAGGGCCTGGGTGTCGTCCTCGGCGGTGAGGTCGACGGTCTTCGGGTCAGCGCCGGTACGCACCGGCTGCAGGGAGGGACGCGCGCGGACGGGCAGGGCCTCCGTCGCCGGTATGGCAGGCTCCGCGGAGACCACGTCGGAGTCGTGCTCCATCGAGGGCGCCTCCAGCTCGCGCCCACCGCCCCGGCCCGTGAAGCCGCGGTGGCCCCGGCTGATCGCCTTCAGCCGGGCCCGCTCCATGCGCTGCTGGTCCCGCCTGCGCCGCTTCGCCTCGTCCTTGCGGATCTTGTCCTCGCGCACTTCCTCGACCGCCTCCTCGAGGCTGCGCACGCCCTCCAGCAGCATCAGCGACCAGGCGCGGTAGGTCTCCCGAGGAGCGCGCAGCCAGCGGACGATACGGATCTGCGGCAACGGCCGCGGCACCAGGCCCTGTTCGCGCAGGGCGGCCCGGCGGGTCTGCTTCAGCGCGCGGTCGAACAGGACCGCCGCCGACAGGGACATGCCCGCGAAGAAGTGAGGGGCGCCCGCGTGTCCGATGCCCCGGGGCGCGTGCACCCAGTTGAACCAGGCCGCGGCGAAGGCGAACGTCCACACGAGTATCCGCGAGCCGAGGGCCGCGTCGCCGTGGCTGGCCTCGCGCACGGCGAGCACCGAGCAGAACATCGCCGCACCGTCCAGGCCGAAGGGGACGAGGTACTGCCAGCCGTCGGACAGGCCGAGGTTCTGTTCGCCGAAGCCGACCAGGCCGTGGAAGGAGAGTGCGGCGGCCACCGCCGCACAGCAGAACAGCAGGACGTAGGAGACGGTGCCGTAGACGGCCTCCTTGCGCCTGCGGCGCTCCTCGCTGCGCTCCCACGAGTCGTCCGCGCTCGTGCTCTTGACCGAGGAGCGCTTCCCGCGCGCCAGCACCGCCACCGCCGCCAGCATGCCCAGGAGCAGCACGGCGCCCGGAAGCAGCCAGTTCAGCGATATGTCGGTCAGTCTCATCTAGGGGTCCCTTGCATTGGGATAGGGCGTAATGCCCGCCATAGTGGCCCAATCCCAGCAGCCCTCAGGGGGTTTCGGGGCAAGAGGCAGCCAAGGGAGTGCGAGGGGGCGCCCAGGGCGGCATTTTGCTCGAACTGCCGCGTGAGGGGCGGGAGTTGAGTTTGAATAAGACTACCCGCACGGGTGGTTCCACGGAAAGTTCCCGCGATGGGTGAGGGAATCGTGGAGCCTCTGTGACCTCTGCGGCGTACTCAGCGGATGATCTTACGCGCCCGGCGGGGCGGCGTCGACCGACGTGGTGTCAACCGGCCTGCGCGACCATGACGGTGGCCCGCTCGGCCGTCCGCCCGGTGGCGCAGGCGCGCGGACAGGTGGCGCAGATGTCCGCGGGGCGCAGGGTGTAGAACATGCAGCAGCTGACCCGGTCCCGGGTGGCGGGCGCAGGCTCCCCGTCGGGCCCGGTCGGCCGGCGGAAGGCCGCCGCGCCGACGTACGGCTTGGTCGCGCCCGGCAGCAGCAGCTCCAGCTCCCGCAGCCCCCGCTCCTCCTCGCCGAGCAACTGGGAGACGTACCGCAGGCTTTCGACGATCTCGTCGGTCGCCGTGCCCCACAGGGCCCGGCCGCGGCGTCGCATCCGGGGGCCGAAACCGGCCAGTACGGGTTCGAGGTGCTGGGCGACCGCCGCGCGCACCTCCGCCCGCAGCGCCTCCTCGTCGGGCACCACGCGGGCGCCGGGCAGCGCGGCGGCGGGGTCGCCGGGCAGACAGGCGAAACCGTCGGGCCGCACCGCCATGCGGCCCACGGCGAGACCGGCGGCGGTGCGGTCGAACGAGACGTGCGTCGCGGGGTAGCGCGGCACGCGGCGGTGCAGGAACCACGGCACGGTGATCAGCAGGCAGGCGGGCCAGGCGTAGCGGTGCAGGCCGAAGCTGGCGATCACGTCCGGACGGCCCTGCTGTCCGTAGTCCCGCAGCACCTGGGTGTCGTCCCAGGCGAGGAACCGCTCCAGCTCGGCCCCGCCCTCGGCGAGCCCCGACGCGGCGACCCAGCCACCGCCCGTGGGGGCCGTCTCGCCGGCGCCGAGCTCGGTGATGCCCAGGGCGGGGAACGCCTCCGCCAGGCGGGCGTACGCGTCCGCGACGGCCGAACCGGGCGCGGGCATGGGACCACCCCTTCACGTCTCGAAAAGCACGGCAATAAAGGTAAGGCTCACCTTACCCAACATCGCGGCGATATGAACGGGTACCCCGGTGCGTTTATGGTGCTTGACGGACAGGCGACAACCCGCCGTAATGACCTCAAGTACCGAAACGTCCGCAGGAGGACCTTGTGAAGCAGGGCACGCAGGGCTCCGCAGCGACGGGGGACGCGGTGACCGGCCCGGCCGCGGCGGGCCGGTTCCGGGTGCCCGCGCAGCCGGCGGGGTCGGACGCCTGCCGGGAGCGCGACCGGCGCGACCGGCCGGAGCGTGCCGGGGGCGATGCCGTGCGCGGCGAGCACACACACGGCGAACCCGCCCTTCCCCGGCCCCGGCCCGTCGTCCAGCGGTCCTCCGTGCGCGGACAGGTCCTCGGCGCCCTGCGCACCGCGCTGGTGACGGGCGACCTGCGGCCCGGCGAGGTGTACTCCGCGCCCGTGCTGGCGGAGCGGTTCGGTGTCTCCGCCACGCCGGTGCGGGAGGCCATGCAGCAGCTCACGCTGGAGGGCGCGGTGGAGGTCGTGCCCAACCGCGGGTTCCGGGTCGTCGAGCGGAGCGCGCGGGAACTGGCCGAACTCGCCGAGATCCGGGCGCTGATCGAGGCGCCGGTGATGATGCGGCTGGCGCGGACGGTGTCCGTCGAGCGCTGGGCAGAGCTGCGGCCGCTCGCCGAGGCGACGGTCCGGGCGGCGTCCTCCGGGTGCCGGGCGACGTACGCGGAGGCGGATCGTGCCTTTCACCGGGCGGTGCTCGAGCTCGCCGGCAACGAGCAGCTGGTCCGGATCGCCGAGGACCTGCACCGGCGTGCGCAGTGGCCCCCGGTCGGGTCCGGTCCGGGGGCGCGCGGGCGGGTGGAGCTGGTGGCCGACGCCCACGAGCACACGGCGCTGTTGGACGCGCTGATCGCGGGTGATCCGGACGTGGTGCGGTCGCTGGTGGAGGAGCACTTCGACGGGGCGGTCTGAGAAGGGACGGCCCGTGCGGCCGCTGCCGGGTTTCCTCGCCCCGCCACCCCTTCCCGTCCTGTCCGGGGGGCTGCGTGCCCGGGTTCCTTCGGCCCTGCGGGCCGCCCCGCCCAAGTGCCGGACGGGCTGGGGACACGGCCCCCTCCTCAAGTGCCGGACGGGCTGGAGGTGCGGGCCGGGTCGGTCACGCCGGCGCCGTGTCCTGGGTCGGTGGGGTGAGGTGTCGGGTCAGCCAGGTGGGGACGCCGCCCAGGAGGCGGAAGAGGCGGCGGGCCTCCTCGCGGAGGCGGGAGGCCTCCGGCTCGGTCTCCGTGTCGGCCAGGGAGACCAGGGCCGGGGCCGTGCCGACGAGGTAGCCCAACTCCTCGCGGATCCGCAGGGATTCGGCGAAACCGTGCCGGGCCTCCGCCAACTCGCCCTCGCGCAGCGCGAGTCCGGCCAGGTGGCGCCAGGTGGCCGAAAGCAGCAGCGGGTCGGAGTGCGCGGTGGCGCCCGCGTGGGCGCGCCGGTACGCGGCCCGCGCCGCCTGTGGCGACCGGGTGAGGTTCTCGGCGATCAGCCCGCGCCGGAAGTCCAGCAGCGCCCGCCCCGCCGCGCCCGGCGCGATCAGCGCCGCCGCCCGGCCGAGCGCGGCCCGCGCCTCGTCGGCCCGGTCACGGACCTGGAACAGCGTGGCGGCGTAGGCCAGGTACCCGCGTTCACAGGCGGCGGCCCCCCGTTCGTCGTCGCTGTGCGCCAGCGCCTCGGCCGTGCGCAGCGCGTCCTCGGCCTCCTCCCACCCCGCCGCGGTGTACAGGCACCGCTCCACCAGCAGCGACGCCCGCTGCAGCGCCGCGTCGGGGCCGGCCGGTTCGAGCAGGGCGGCGGCGTCGGCCCAGCAGGCACGGGAGCGCAGCCGCCACACCGCCGTCTGGAGGGGATCGTCATCGGCGGTCGTTCCGTCACCGGACATGGCGGTGTGCGCCACGTTGCCCTCCCCGAGCACGCCATCGAGCTGTTGAGTGGTGGCCGCATCTCAGCACGAACCACCGGGCCCGGCCAAGAGGGCGGGTGAAGGATTTCACAAAGTCCCGGATCGCGGGCCGGATCGCGCGCCCGCCTCCGGACGGGTTCAGCTCATCCGCAGCGCGAGGAAGAAGTCCAGCTTGTCCTCCAGTCGGGACAGGTCACGGCCCGTCAGCTGTTCGATGCGGCCCACGCGGTAGCGCAGCGTGTTGACGTGCAGGTGGAGGCGGGACGCGCAGCGGGTCCAGGAGCCGTCGCAGTCGAGGAACGCCTCCAGGGTGGTGATCAGCTCGGCGCGGTGCCGGCGGTCGTAGTCCCGCAGCGGGCCGAGGAGGCGGGCGGTGAAGGCGCGCCGCACGTCGTCCGGGACGAAGGGGAGCAGCAGGACGTGCGAGGCGAGCTCCTGGTGACCGGCCGCGCAGACCCGGCCCTGGCGGGCCGCGGCCACACGCCGGGCGTGCCGCGCCTCCTCCAGCGCCCCGCGCAGCCCCTCGGCCGAGTGCACGGTGGCGGAGACGCCGAGGGTGAGCCGGCCGTCGCCGTCGAGCCCGGCCGCGAGCGGGTCGCGCACGGATGCGAGGAGCGCCTCGGCGAGGACACCGGTGCCGGAGTCGTCGTGCTCGCCGGTCACCGAGGGCAGCGGTACGAGGGCGATGGCCTCGTCGTCGGTGTGGGCCACCGCGATGCGGTCGGAGTGCTCGGGCCCCGCCGACGCCGGGCCGGCCATGATCTCCTCCAGCAGGGCCCGGGCCACCGGCCCGCCGTCGAGCTCCCCGCCGTCCCAGTCGACGCGTGCCACCACGACCTGCCAGTGCGGCGCGGTCCCGAGCCCGGGCAGCAGCACCGGCGCGGCCACCCGCAGCCGCGCCGCGATCTCCGCGGGCGCGGCGCCCGTCCGCACCAGCTCCAGCACCTCCTGCGCGAGCCGGCGCCGCACCGTGCGCGCGGCGTCCCTGCGGTCCCGCTCGACGGCGATCAGCTGGGTGACGCCGTGCAGCAGGTCCAGCCGCTCCTCGGCCCACTCCCCGGCGTCCGCCTCGACCACCAGCACCCAGTCCGACAGCGCCGTCTCGCGCACGTCGTGCGGTGCCGACGCGGAACGTCCGCTGCCGCGCACCGGGAAGAGGCTGTACGTCGTCCGGTCCCGCGTGACCCGGTGCGGGCCGTGCCGGCCGGTGCGGGCGGCCGACAGATGCTCCGCGGCGAGCCCCGCGCACACGTCGGCGGGCAGCGGCGGGCCCGCCGACCCCGCCCCGGCGATCAGCCGGCCGGTGGGCGAGAGCACCCACGCCCGTAGGTCCAGGTCCGAGCCCAGCAGGTCGAGCACGACCTCCGGGCCGCCGCCCGCCGGTCCGGAGCTCATCATCCGCCGGTGCCGGTCCACCACGGCCGCCAGGTCACCGGCGCGCTCGCCCGACACCTGCCGTACGACGTGCTCGGTGATGGTCGCGAAGGCCACCGACTCGTGCACCGCGAACAACGGCAGCCGGTGCCGCGCGCAGGCCACGACCAGGTCGTCCGGCACGTCGCCCAGCTCCGCCGTGCCGGCCGCGACGGCGGCCACCCCGGCCTGCGCCAGGATCCGCACGAACGACTCGGAGTCCGCCGCGTCCCGGCGCCAGGCCAGACCCGTGAGCACCAGTTCCCCGCCGGAGAGATAGCGGCTGGGGTCCCTCAGGTCGGTGGTCATCACCCCGCGCACACCGCGTTCCAGCTCGTCCTCGCCGCCGAGCAGCCTCAGGCCCAGCGCGTCGGTGTCCAGCAGAGCGCGCAGCCGCATTCTCGTCTCCGTCGTTTCTTGTCTCGATACCTGCGATGGACCGTGGAGGGATCTCCCGGAGAGGGCCCGTCGGGTGGCTGGTCAACGGTGTCGGCCGTGTCCTGGACCGTGTCCCCTGTTTCCGGAGGAAGGTGGGGAGGCTACAGACGACCTCCGTTCATATGAATCTACAAGATGACCTCGCTGGCCAGCCAACTCCTTCATGGCTTCCGTGACCGACCCCGCGGGGCGCACGACGGTGTACCGGCCGAACCCCGAGTGAACCCGACGAGGACGAGCCGGGCCCGCCGCACCCGGACTGGCTTGATCCGTACGCCCACGAGACGAGGAGGAGAGCCGGTCGTGGACCTCCTTCGCCCCGCCGGCCGGGAGGAGGCGCTCGCCGCGAAGGCCGGGCACCCCGCCGCTGTGCCGGTCGCGGGTGGCACCGACGTGATGGTCGAGATCGACTTCGATCACCGCCGGCCCGGGTACCTCATGGACCCGAACCGCGTCGGCGACCTGTACGAGGGGGAGGCCGGCGAGGACGTCGTACGGCTCGGCGCCTCCGTCCCGTACGCGCAGACCGTGGAGCACCTGCGCGCCGCAGGGCTCGGGGACCAGGGGCGGCATCGGCGAGTCCGTCCTCCGCCCGGGACGTCTCACCACCGGGACCGTGTGACCCCGCCGCCGCTGCGGGCAGTCGTGTCTCCACCGCCCGCACGACCGCAGCCGAGGGGAGCGGGACATGCTGGACATCGCCGAGGAGCTGGACCGGTGGGTCGAACAGGGCCGTGACTTCGCGGTCGCCACCGTGGTGGCGGTCGGCGGCAGCGCGCCCCGCGGGCCCGGCGCCGCGCTCGCGGTCGACACCGCGGGGACGGCCGTCGGCTCGGTCTCCGGGGGTGCGTGGAGGGCGCGGTGTACGAGCTGTGCGAGCAGGCGCTGAGGGACGGCGACACCGTCCTGGAACGCCTCGGCCACAGCGACGAGGACGCCTTCGCCGCCGGGCTGACCTGCGGCGGGGTCATCGACGTCCTGGTCACACCGGTACGGACGGCGGACCCCGCCCGCCCGGTGCTCGCCGCCGCGCTCGCCGCCGCCGCACGCGGCGAGGCGGCCGCGCTGGCGCGGATCGTGAGCGGTCCGGCGGAGCTGAGGGGCCGCGCGCTGACGGTCCGCCCGGACGGTTCGTACCGCGGCGGCTTCGGCGACCGTCCGGAGCTGGACCGCACGGTCGCCGTCGAGGCGGGTGCCTTCCTGGACGCCGGCCGCACCGGGACCCTGGAGATCGGCGAACAGGGCTCGCGTTGCGGAGCACCGCTCACGCTCCTGGTCGAGTCCTTCGTCCCCCCGCCCCGGATGATCGTCTTCGGGGCGGTCGACTTCGCGGCGGCACTGGTCCGGATCGGCAAGTTCCTCGGCCACCACGTCACGGTGTGCGACGCCCGCCCCGTGTTCGCCACGCGCGCCCGCTTCCCGGAGGCCGACGAGATCGTCGTCGAGTGGCCGCACACCTACCTGGAACGCACACCCGTCGACGCGCGCACGGTCCTGTGCGTCCTCACCCACGACACCAGGTTCGACGTGCCCCTGCTGGAACTGGCCCTGCGCCTGCCGGTGGCGTACGTCGGCGCGATGGGCTCCCGCCGCACCCGCCTGGACCGCGACGCCCGACTGCGCGAGGCCGGCGTGACCGACCTGGAGCTGGCCCGCCTCAGATCGCCGATCGGCCTCGACCTGGGCGCCCGCACACCGCAGGAGACCGCTCTGTCCATCGCGGCCGAGATCGTCGCGAACCGGCGCGGCGGCAGCGGCGCGCCCCTCACCGGGGCCCACACCCCGATCCACCACGACGACGGGGACGGACCGGCGGGCCGGCCCGCCGGTCCGGTGGTCTGAACGCCCCGGAGCCGTCACGCCTGCCGCAGCAGGCGGTTCACCGCCCGTCCGAACACCAGCCGGCCCGCCCGCGCCAGGACCGCGTCGCAGAAGGAGGGCAGGAAGCGGACGCCGATGTCCTCCCGCCACACCACCCGCGCCCGGCCGCCCGGCCCCGGCCGTACCTCGATCTCCGCCCAGCCGGTGACGGTCCGGCCGCGCTTCTCCAGTCGGCAGTACCCCGGGGAGCCGTCCTGCGGGGGCTGCCACACCGTCACGTCCATCGGGTCGTCGAAGGAGAGCGGGCCCAGGCCCGTGCGGGCGACGATCCTCGTGCCCGCGCCGGTGGGCGGGGGAGTGCGCACCGTCATCCGGGTCAGCGGGACCGCCTCCCCGTGGCGGGGCCACGCCGTGATCCGGCGCCAGGCCTCGTCGGGGGAGAGGGGCGCCGTGCGCTGGAGCTGGAAGGTGGCCACGGGGGAATCCTAGGAAATCCGCCCGGCCCGTCGGCACGCCCGGGTACCGCTCACCCGACCGGCCCGGCCCCGGCCGGTACCGGCACCACCGGTACGCCTCTGCGGGCTCCGCCTTCCCCGGGACGAGCAGTCGGGGAACCGTCACGAACCCGTGGCCCCCCTTCCTCAGCCCGGCGATGGTGCCGGGGACGGCCGGCACCGTGCCGTCGCAGAAGTCGTGGAGCAGGATGCCGGGTGCAGCCGCTCAGGGCCGGGGCCGGCGCCGCGGCCGTGGTCGCCGCCGCCCGGAACGCGGTCCCCGGTCTTTTCGTCTTCTTGGTCGCAGAAGGTGCGACCGGACCGTGCAGGGCGTCCATCCGTAGTGTGGAGAGCCTCTTCGCGTGCTCCCGTACCGACGGGCCGAGGCGTGCGAAGAGCGTCACCCGGCCGGGCGGCCGTGACCTGAAGGGACGCCCAAAAGGCACCGGAACCGCCTTGATGCGCACAAGCTGTCATCAAGTGTTTGAGACGGCCGCGAACGCGGCACCCGCGTGCCGGTGGAAACCCACCCCCAGGGACGGAGCACAGCCCCGATGTGCATCCTTCGTACCAGAGCCCCCTCCCGGGGGAGAGCGTTCGGATGACGTCGTACGCCGTCGTGATCCCCACCCCGCTGCGGGAGAACCTCGCCGACCGCCTCGCCGCGCCGGCCGCCGGGCACGGACCGCGCACCCGCCGCGAGGTGACCACCGTGCCGGCCGCCGGCGTCGTCATCCCGCCCGCCGCGACCTGGCACCGGCCGGCCGGGGCCTGGCGCCACCGCGACGCCCCCGCCCGGCGGGAGGCGGTCCGGTGAGCCCGGTGCGGGCGGTGCTGTTCGACCGCGACGGCACACTGGTCCACGACGTCCCCTACAACGCCGACCCCGACCTGGTACGGCCCGTCGACGGCGCCCGTGAGGCGCTCGACGCGCTCCGGGCCCGCGGCATCCGCACCGGCGTCGTCACCAACCAGTCCGGCATCGCACGCGGACTGCTCACCGAGGCCGATGCCCGCCGGGTCAACCGGCGCGTCGACGAACTCCTCGGCCCCTTCGACGTCTGGGCCGTCTGCCCGCACGGCCCCGACGACGGCTGTCCCTGCCGCAAACCCCGGCCGGGCATGATCCTCCGGGCAGCCGGCCGCATCCGGGTGGACCCGGCCGACTGCGTCGTCGTCGGCGACATCGGCACCGACGTGGAGGCCGCGCGACGCGCCGGCGCCCGCGCCGTCCTCGTCCCCACGCCGGAGACCCGCCCCGAGGAGACCTCCGCCGCGCCCCACGTGGCCCCGGACCTCCCGGCCGCGGTGCGCCTGATCCTGGGCACCCCGCCGTGGGACGGGCCCGCGGCCCCCCGGCCGCCCACCGGCCCGGGGGAGGAAGCGCCGCCGGGGAGCGCGGGTCCGGCCGCGCCCGTCCCCGCGGACGCACCGCCACGCGACGGCACGCCGGGCGCCTGCCCGCACGGTGTGCGGCGCCCCGGCCACGGCCCGGGGCCGGACGCCCCGCCGGACGAAGCGGGGCGCGTCCGGCGCCGGTCACCGCGGACCGGCGCCACGGCCGCCGCCGGGGCGGACGCGGAAGGCCGCCCGACCGGCCCCGTCCCCGGCGCGGAGCGCCCGCCATGGGGGAGGCCCGTGTGAAAGCCCTCGTCACCCGGCTCGACAGCTTCGGCGACGTGCTGCTCGCCGGGCCCGCCGTGCGGGCCGTCGCCGCCCGGGCCGGCACCGTGACCCTGCTGTGCGGGCCGCACGGGGCGCCCGCCGCGAGGCTGCTGCCCGGGGTGGACGAGGTGCTCGTCTGGGACTCGCCGTGGACCGGGTTCCAGCCGCCCCAGGCCAGCCGGGAGGAGGTCGACGCACTCGTCGACGCCGTCGACGCCGACACCGCGCTGATCCTCACCTCCTTCCACCAGTCCCCGCTGCCCACCGCCCTCCTCCTGCGCCTGGCCGGGGTCCGCTTCATCGCCGCCGACAGCGAGGACCACCCCGGCTCCCTCCTCGACGTGCGCCACCACCGAGCCCCCCACGCCCACGAGGCGGAGGCCGCGCTCGACCTCGCCGAGGCCGCCGGCTTCCCCCGGGTCGACGACGGACGGCTGAGGGTGCTCCCGCCGCCCGCGACCGGAGCGCTCACCGGCTTCGGGGAAGGGGAGTACGTCGTCGTCCACCCGGGCGCCAGCGTGCCCGCCCGCGCCTGGAGCCCCGACCGGTGCGCGCAGGCGGTGCGCGAACTCACCGCCGCCGGACGCCGGGTGGCCGTCACCGGCGGTGCGGGGGAGCGGGACCTGACCGCGTACGTCGCCGGAGACCGCGCCGTCGACCTCGGTGGCCGCACCGGGGCCGCCGAACTCGCCGGCGTGCTCGCCGGGGCCGCCTGCGTGGTCACCGGCAACACCGGTCCCGCCCACCTCGCCGCCGCCGTCGACACCCCGGTGGTGTCCCTGTTTGCGCCGGTCGTCCCCGCCGAGCGCTGGCGGCCGTACGGGGTGCCGCACATGCTGCTCGGCGACCAGGGCGCACCCTGCGCCGGGACACGTGCCCGGAGCTGCCCCGTACCCGGGCACCCGTGCCTGGACACCGTGACCGCGCTCGACGTCGTCGCGGCGGTCGACAAGCTCGTGGAGGCGACATGAGGATTCTGCTGTGGCACGTGCACGGGTCGTGGACCACGGCCTTCGTGCGGGGCCCGCACACCTACATCGTCCCCGTCACCCCGGACCGCGGACCCGACGGACTCGGCCGCGCCCGCACCTTCGACTGGCCCGACTCCGTGATCGAGGTGCCCCCGGAGCGCCTCCGAGACCAGGACGTCGACGTCGTCGTCCTGCAACGCCCACACGAACTCGCCCTGGTCGACCGGTGGTTGGGACGCCGCCCGCCCCTGGTCTACCTGGAGCACAACGCCCCGCACGGCGGTCCTCCGGGGGTGCCCGACACCCGGCACCCCGCCGCGGACATCCCCGGCGCCCCCCTCGTCCACGTCACCCACTTCAACCGCCTGATGTGGGACGCCGGGAGCACCGAGACCGTCGTCGTCGAGCACGGCATCGTCGACCCCGGGCCCTTGTGGACCGGTGAACTACCGCACGCCGCCGTCGTGGTCAACGAGCCGGTGCGGCGTGGCCGTACCACCGGCACCGACCTGCTGCCGGCCTTCGCCGACGCCGCGCCCCTCGACGTCTTCGGCATGCGGACCGAAGGCCTCGCCGACCACCTCGGCCTGCCCCCCGACCGCTGCCGCTCGTACGAACTGACGCAGGCGGAACTGCACGAAGCGCTGGCCCGCCGCCGCGTCTACGTCCACCCCGTGCGCTGGACCTCCCTCGGCCTGTCCCTGCTGGAGGCGATGCACCTCGGCATGCCCGTCGTCGCCCTCGCCACCACCGAGGTCACCGAGGCGGTACCGCCCGGCGCCGGTGCGGTGTCCAACCGCGTCGACGTACTGACCGACGCCGTACGGGACTTCGTCGCCGACCCGGCGCTCGCCCGGCGCACCGGTGAGCGCGCCCGCGCGGCGGCGCTCGCCCGCTACGGGCTGTCCCGCTTCCTGGACGACTGGGAACGGCTGCTCAAGGAGGTGACCCGATGAGGCCCGCCACGGTGTCCGGGCACGCGAGCCCCCTCGCCGCACCCTGCGGCGTCGACGACACCGCCGTACCCCGCGCCGCCCCCGGCCGCCCGCCACCTCGCCCTCCGACACGGCCCGGCGTGCGGGTTCGGACCCCGCTTCCCGGGCGTTCGCCCTCGCGGCCGCGTTCCGTGCGCGGGCCGTGGCCGCGCAGGCCTTCGCCCTCCCGCAGATTCTCGTCGGCGGCCGTGCCGGCGTCCTGGTAGGAGCCCCCTGAGCCTTGTCGTGGAGCCGGGCCCGGCGGGCGTCGTACTCCTTGCTTCCGGGGCCGGGCACGGCGCTCACCTCCTGTCGCGCCGGGTCCTGTAGCCCGCGGGGCAACGCTCAGCCGCCGGACCACCGGCACAGCAGCCGGAACGCCGCGAAGAGCGTGGGCGGCCACACCGCCGCGAAGGCCCAGATCGCCCCCGGGGCCGAGGTGACGATGCCGGTCACCATCAGTGCGACGGACACCGCGAGCAGGACCGCCACGGTCCGGCCGTGCGGCCGGCAGGAGGCGATCCGCACCAGCGGGCGCGTCAGGTCGGGCCCCCGGCGGAGCCGGAGGGTGCGCAGCCGCCGGTCCAGGCGGCGGTCGCGCCGGAGCGTCCGTTCTATCTCGTCGAGGATGTGCTGCTCGTGTTCGGGAAGCCGACCGATGGACACCGTCTCTCCTCCGACGACCGCTGGGACACGGTCGTCCGGGTGCCCGCCGCCCGCCCCGTCTAACCGGCGCCGGCGCGCGGGGCCGGCACCTCCACCAGCCGGTCCGCCCCGCCCGGCGCCCGCCCCTCACGGAATGCGTCGCGCACCTGCCGGCCGGCCCCCGGCCCGAGGTCGGACACCAGTCCCACCACCGTTCCAGCCGCGTGCGTCCAGCCGCTCGGCGGTCAGCAGCGCGGACCAGCCGCAGGCGTGGGCCTGCGCGGTCACCTTGGCGCCGACGGCCACCGGGTCGATCGCCAGCACCGGCGTGCCGACCCGCAGCACCAGTACCAGCCCGTGCGGCCGGTCGGTGACGACCGGGTCGAGGCGGGCCGGCACGGAAGCCGAACCATCCGGTCAGCAGGACCCTGCGCGGCCCCGGCCGTTCCCGGCCGTCCACAGCGCGCACCGGGTGCCCGCTCCGGCGGTGCGCGGGCATGACGACGACGAAGTCCGACCTCTCGGAGGCACCCGCTCCGCCCGGAGGCCCCGGCCCCGCCGCGGTTCCTGCCCGGGTCCGACGGCCTGTTCCCCTCCCGCGCCGGCCGCACCCGCGTCGTACCGCCCGGGCCCGGGGCCGCCACCGGCGGGGCGACACCGCCCGCCGCGCCCTCCTCGTCGACGGCTTCCCGGCGGGTCCGTGGCGGCTGGGCGAACACGCCCTGGTCCGTCGGGCCGTCCGCCCGGCTCGACGGGCGACAGCGGGCGCGGGTCGTCGCCGAGGGGGAGCGGACGCTCCACGCGGCGCCCCCCGGGGGGCGGCGTACGACATCCGCCTCGGGACCGTGCGGGAGTGGACGCGGTCATGGAGAGGGGGCGTTGCGGGCTGCTCGTGGAAGCCCGCGACGCCCCCTGGTTCGCCGCCTGAGGGGTACTCAGGAATCCACGGGGGTGCGCGTCACCCGTTGACCTGTGCCGTCACGTCCGCGGAGAACGTGGTCAGCCGGGTGTAGACGCCCGGGTAGCCGGCCGCCGCGCAGCCGTTGCCCCAGGAGGTGATCCCCGCCAGCCGGCCGCCGATCAGCAGCGGTCCGCCGCTGTCGCCCTGGCAGGTGTCCACACCGCCGGAGGAGTAACCGGCGCACACCATGTCGCTCTGTACGTACCGGCTGCCGTAGGAGCCGCGGCAGCCGGTGTCGGAGACGGTCGGCACGGTCGCGGTGCGCAGCTGGTCGGAGGAGCTGCCGCCCGAGGAGGTGGTGCCCCAGCCGATGATGCGGGCGGTCGTGCCGGCCGCGTACACCGAGGTGTCGGAGGAGGAGACGTAGGGCGCCGTGGTGTACGGCATCGACGTCGACAGGGTCAGCACGGCCACGTCGTCGCCCCGGGTGACGGATCTGTAGGCAGGGTGGATCCATATCCTGCTGACCCTGGCGACCGTGCCGTTGGTGCCGTTGAGGTAGGTGCGCCCGCCGACCACGCGCACGCTGCTCGTGCTCTCGCCGACCATGCAGTGCGCGGCCGTGACCACCTTGGTGGGGGAGACGAGGGTGCCGCCGCAGAACTGGTCCTGCGAGGCGTCGGTGATCTGCATCATGAACGGGTACGCGGACGTCGTGGTCGTCGTACCGCCGACGATCGGCTGCGGGGCGGCGACGGCGGAGGAGGGAGCGGCGATCAGCGCCGTCGCGGCGGCGGCGGCGGTCGCTGCGGCGGCGGCGGCCTTCTTGGCACGGGTGAGCCCGGACATGGGTCTCCTCACGGGTTGCCGGTGGGGGATCGCGCGGGTGGGGGTCGAGCACGAGGGCTCGGGGCCGGCCCCCGTGTGCCCGGCGAGCGGCACGCCGTTACGCTACGGCCCGGAGCGCGATCGCCCCAATGAGGGAACTCCCTAGGGGAGTTGGGGCAGGGAAAACCCTCGGTCGCCCCGGTGGCGTCCCGCGGGCTACGGGGTGCGGCGGCCCGCCGCGAGGCGGACGATGTCGACCCGGGAGCGGATGCCCAGCTTGCGGTAGACCCGGGTGAGGGTCGCCTCGACGGTCTTCACACTGATGAACAGCCGGCCGGCGATCTCCCGGTTGGTGGCGCCCTCCATCACCAGCGCGGCGACCTGCCGTTCCATTGCGGCCAGTTCGTCCAGGGCGCTCGGTGCGGCGGCGGGCACGGTCTCCGGTTGCGTGGGACCGGCGGCCACGGCCCGCTCCACCTGACGCAGCCACGGCAGCGCGCGGCAGCGCCGGAAGAGCCGGGCGGCCTCGTCGTACGCCCCCGGCGCCCGTCCGCGCAGCCGGGCCAGCACGAAGGCGGCCCGCGCCTCCTCCAGGCCGTACCCCAGCTTGGCGAGCCGCTCCTGCGCCGACGCCAACTGCGCGTGTGCCGCCTGGTGTTCACCGCGTGCCGCGCGCACCAGCGCCTCGGCGCGGTCGAGCACCGCGAGAACGCTCGCACGGTTCAGACGCAGCGCGTGCACCCGTGTGACGTCGATGAGCTCCTGCGCCTCGCCGACCTCGCCGACCCGCACCAGCGCCTCGGCGAGGTCGCCCTGCCAGCGGCCCCGCGCCGGGTCGCTGATGCCCATGCCGTGCTCCAGCTCCCGCACCCGGCGCAGCGAACGGACCGCGGCCTGCGCGTCCCCCGCCGCCGACTGGGCGTAACCGAGGGCGGCCAGGGCGAGGGAGAGGTAGAGCTGGTCGCCGTCCACCTCGGCGTGGTCCGCCGCCTCGCGGGCCAGCGTCAGCGCCCGGTCCACGTCCCCGCCCGACGCCTCCGCGAGCGAGGCGAGCATGGCCGAGGCGCTCTCGCCGATCCCCGAGTCCCGGGCCAGCCGCAGGCTCTCGCGGGCCAGGTCCAGGGCCCGGCCGCAGTGCCCGAAGCGCAGTTCGGTGTCGGCGAGCAGCCGCGAGAAGTGCACCTCGCTCTCCACCATGCCGCGCCGCCGCGCCTCCCGCAGCAGCGCGGTGACGGCCGTACGGGCCTCGGGCAGCCGGTCGCTCATGAGCAGCCAGCGGAACCTCGCCATGGCGGCGCCGTTGTGGTGGCAGGCCACGTCGGGGTCCTGGGGCTCCTGGAGCGCCCGCCGGATGGTGGCCGGGGCGTCGGGGTGGCCCATCAGGGTCTCGGTGGACGACTGGAAGGCGAGCGCCATCAGCTCGGTGCGCCGGTCGCCGCCCCGCGCGGCCAGCTCCGCGGCGTGCGCGGCCTCCTGGCGGGACTTGGCGAAGTCGCCGCCCACCACCACCTCCCGCCAGGCCAGCTGGTAGTGGACCAGCGCCAGCAGCCGGGGGTCGTCACCGGCGTCGGCCAGCACCTGCGGGAACACGGCGTCGACCTCGCCGAGCGCCTGTCCGGCCGCCTCGATGACCACCATCCACGCCCGCACCCGCTCCGCCGGCGCCGTCGCCCGGGTCAGCACCTCGCGCGCTATGTCCCGGGCCAGGTCGGCCTCACCGGCGGTGATCGCGTCCTCGGCTGCCCGGAGCCGACGCTCGTCGGGGCCCGGCCCGCCGTCGGCCGGGGTGTGCCGGGCGGCGAGCAGCCCGAGCGAGGCGGCGACCGAGGGCGCCCCGCGGTCCCGGGCCAGCGTGGCGGCCTCGGCGAGCCGGGCCGCCACCTCAGGATCGGGGCCGGTGGCGGCCAGCGCCAGGTGCCGGGCCCGCTCGATGGGGTCGGAGGCCGCCGTGGACAGCGCCGTGTGCACCGCCCGTCGCTCCCCCGCAGGGGCCTCCGCGTACAGGGCGGCCGAGATCAGCGGATGCGCGAACCGCAGCGCCGGCTCCTCCGGGTCCGTCGCCAGCAGCCCCAGCGCGACGGCCTGCGCCGTCTCCGTCTCGGCGTTCCCCCGGCCGGCCGCGTGCAGCAGCGCCAGGGTGGGACGGGCTCCCGCGCTGGCCACCAGCAGGGTGCGGCGCGCCTCGTCCGACAGCATCTCCAGGCGGCTCAGCACCAGGGCCCGCAGCGAGGTCGGCACCGGCAGCGGCTCGCCCGGTCTGGGCCGGGTGGGGCTCTCGGCGAGGGCGCGGCCCAGTTCGAGGGCGAACAGCGGGTTGCCGCCGCTGGTGCGGTGGATGTCACGGGTCGTGGAGCGGGACAGACCGGTGTAGCCGCGGTGGTCGAGCAGCGCGGACACCTGGGTCCAGGAGAACGGGCCCAGCCGCACCGCGAGCGTGTCCGGCGGGCAGGCGAGCAGATGACGGTCGTACTCCTCGCCGTCCGTGCGCACCGCGCACACCATCCGCACGGGGCTGTCGCCGAGCCGCCGGGCGGCGAAGCCGAGGAGTTCGGCGCTGGCGGAGTCCAGCCACTGGAGGTCGTCGGCGACGACGAGGACCGGACCCTCGGCGGCCAGCGCCCGCAGCGTCGACAGCACCGCGAGGCGCAGCGCGAGGCCGTCCCGCTGGAGGGTGGACTCGCCGCGCCCGGTGAGCGCCGACTCCAGGGCGGTGCGCTGGGCGGCGGGCAGCCGGGCGGAGACCCTGTCGAGGACCAGGCCGAACAGATCGGCCAGTGCCAGGAACGGAAGATGGGATTCGGACTCCGTGGCCGAGCAGCGCAGCACCGTCCCCGTCGCACCGGCGTTTTCCGCCGCAAGTGCCCGCAGCACGGTCGACTTTCCTATTCCCGTGGGGCCGTGCAGCAGCACGCTGCCCCCGCGGGCCAGCTGTTCCCGGGCCTCGGAGTACAGCTCCTCACGGCCTATGACCAGGTCGGGGCGGTACCTGGCAGACTCCTTGAAGTCCCGTCGCACGGTCACCGCTCCCTCCGTGTGGCGTGTCCTGGCCAATATTAGGCAACAGGTTCCTTAATTCCGGGCGGACCGTGTAGTGAGGCAAATTACAGCGGGCCGGACGGCGGTGAAATCCAAGGCTGTACCGCTGGTAATACCCGTCATGGGAGAACACCGCAAACCCGTGGCAACCACCCCGCCCGGCGGCCCGCGACCACGGCCCGCGCCCGTCGCCGTACGACCACCGGTACGGCGACGACGGCGCGCAGGCGCTTGGCGGCCACCGGAGCGTCGTACCCGTGGCTGATCCGCCGCGAGGCGGAGCAGCCCGTCACCGCGCACGGCCGGGCCGGCGCCACCGCCTTGCCGCCCGGACCGCTTCCCGGGACCACCGCGAGCGCGCTCAGCGCGGGCGTCGCGGTGCCGCTCGGCTCACTGCGCGCACCTGCCGTCGGCCGGGCTCCACCAGCCCGCCGAAGGCGACCGGCAGTCCGGTCGCGTGCCGCGGCCGTACTGCCGGCGCCCCGCGGCTCTCCACCGCGTCGCCCGCCCCCACCGGGTCAGCCGTCACCTGCTCGCCCCCTCGCCGCGGTTCCCGTGCGGACGCACACCCCCGTTCGGGATAGTGGGACCCGCATCACGGATTGCACGACGGCGGGGAGCCGCCCGGCAATGGTCCGGCACGAGGAGGAGACATGACGACGGCGACGGAGGAGTTCCGCAGAGCCCGGGACTTCCTGCTGGAACACCGCGAGGACTACGCCACCGCCTACCGGGACTTCGCCTGGCCCCGGCCCGAGCGGTTCAACTGGGCCCTCGACTGGTTCGACGTGATCGCGGACGGCAACGACCGCACCGCGCTGCACCTCGTCGAGGAGGACGGCGCCGCGACCCGGCTGTCCTTCGCCGACCTCGCCCGCCGCTCCGACCGGGTCGCGAACTGGCTCCGGCAGCGGGGTGTGGCCGCAGAGGACCGGGTGCTGGTGATGCTCGGCAACCAGGCCGAACTGTGGGAGACCGCCCTGGCCGCGATGAAGCTGCGCGCCGTGGTCGTCCCGGCCACCCCGCTGCTCGGCTCCGCCGACCTGCGCGACCGCGTCGGGAGGGGCCGCGTCCGCCACGTGATCGCACGCGCCGCGGACACCGCGAAGTTCGACGGGGTGCCCGGCGACTACACCCGGATCGCGGTGGGGGAGGGGGCCGGTGCGGGCTGGCAGCCGTACGCGGACGCCCACGGCGCCGCCGAGCACTTCGCGCCCGACGGGCCCACCCTCTCCGACGACCCCCTGATGCTGTACTTCACCTCCGGCACCACCGCCCGCCCCAAGCTGGTCGAGCACACCCACACCTCGTACCCGATCGGCCATCTGGCGACCATGTACTGGATCGGCCTGAAACCCGGCGACGTGCACCTCAACATCTCCTCGCCCGGCTGGGCCAAGCACGCCTGGTCCAACCTGTTCGCCCCGTGGAACGCCGAGGCGACCGTCTTCCTGCACAACTACACCCGCTTCGACGCGTCCCGCCTGATGGCCGAGATGGACAAGGCCGGCGTCACCACCTTCTGTGCCCCGCCGACCGTGTGGCGCATGCTCATCCAGGCCGATCTGGCGCAACTGCGCACCCCGCCCCGCGAGGTCGTCGCCGCCGGCGAACCCCTCAACCCCGAGGTCATCGAGCAGGTCCGGCGTGCCTGGGGCGTCACCGTCCGGGACGGATTCGGCCAGACCGAGACCGCCGTCCAGGTCTCCAACAGCCCCGGTCAGGTCCTCAGGACCGGCTCCATGGGCCGCCCCAGCCCCGGCTACCGGGTGGAACTCCTCGACCCGGTCTCCGGCGCCCCCGGCGCGGCCGAGGGCGAGATCGCGCTCGACCTCTCCGACCGCCCGGTGGGCCTGATGGCCGGCTACCACGGCGACCCCGACCGCACGGCGGAGGCGATGGCCGGCGGCTACTACCGGACGGGCGACATCGGCTCCCGCGACGAGGACGGGTACATCACCTACGTCGGACGCGCGGACGACGTCTTCAAGGCGAGCGACTACAAGATCAGCCCCTTCGAGCTGGAGAGCGTCCTGCTGGAGCACGAGGCGGTCGCCGAGGCGGCCGTCGTGCCCGCTCCGGACGAGCTGCGGCTGGCCGTCCCCAAGGCGTACATCGTGCTCGCGGAGGGCTGGCGGCCCGGCCCGGACACCGCGAAGGTGCTCTTCGAGCACTCCCGCGAGGCGCTCGCCCCGTACAAGCGCGTCCGCCGCCTGGAGTTCGGCGAGCTGCCCAAGACCGTCTCCGGCAAGATCCGCCGCATCGAACTGCGTGAGGCCACGGCCGCCGGCTCCACGGACGAGTACCGCGAGGAGGACCTCCGGTGACCGGTCCCTCCCCCGCGCACGGGACCAGCCTGCCCCGTTGCTCGGCGGCACTGTCGGCCCCGGCCCGGCGATCGCCGCGTGGCCCGGCCGCGAGGCCCTGGCCGGCTCCCCAGGACGGGGCGGCCGGCGCCGGGGAGCCGGCGATGCGTTCGCGCACGGCGCCGTGGAAGCCTGGCTCCTCCACCATCGGACCGAACCACTGCTCGACCCGGGCCGCCGGACCGGGGAACCCGGGGAAGTCCTGCTCGCCCGCCGGTCCGATCGTCATCCGGGCAGTGTGCCGGACGTTCCGGCGGTGCGCGGAACGTCCGCGCGCATGCACACGCGCGGCCACCGGTCGAGCCCGTGCCCGGCCTCCTCGGCGCGGATCCGGCGCAGCCCGGGCGTGAGTTCGGGCCCGGCCAGGGGACGGAAGCCGAGCCGCGCGTAGTACGGGGCGTTCCACGGCACGTCGGCGAACGTGGTCAGCGTCAGCGCCGTCAGGCCCTGCGCGCGGGCGTGCTCGGCGGCGTGGGCGAGCAGGGCGCGGCCCACGCCGCAGCGGGCGGCGCGCGGGTGGACGGAGACCTGCTCCACATGGAGCGCGCCGTCGACCGGTTCGGCGATCAGATAGGCGACGGGCAGGTCGCCGGGGGTTTCGGCCGCGACCCAGCAGCGGCCCGCCCGCCGGTGGCGCTCCAGCACGTCCAGGGCGGGCGGTTCGTCGTCGGCGACGTCCGGCATGCCGAGGTCGCGGAACGGCTCGCCGGCCGCCCGCTCGATGTCCTGGAGGGCGGGCAGTTCACCGGATGCGGCGGGACGGATGTGCATCCGCCGAGTATCGGCCGCTCGGGGCGGGCCCGTCGCCGGGTTTTCAGGCCCCGTCGGCGTCCGGTGCGTCCGCCGGGCCGTTCACCGGCCGCGGGACGCCGGTGGGGTCGAGCAGGAACAGCGGGACGTCCAGGGCGTCGGCGCGGATCCGGGCCTCCTCGGAGTGTCCGGCGGTGGACAAGCACAGGAACGCCGCGGATTCCGTCATCGCCGTCAGCCAGAGGCACTCCACGTCCCGAGGGGGCACCGGAGGGGCCGACGGGTCCACCTGGGCGAGTACTCCACGGCCCGCCGGACCGATCCCGGACGGGAGCGGCCGGCGCGGCGGACGTCCCCGTGACCGGGCCGGCGCAGGTGCAGCACGGCGCGTCTCAGCGCACGCGTCGGCGCCGGCCGGAGCGCCGGATGTGCAGGCCCAGGTGCACCAGGGCCGCGACGAACACCACGATCCCGATGACGAGCAGGTAGAACAGTCCTTTGGCGACGACGCCGATGATGCCCAGCACGATCGCCGCGATGACCAGGAGCAGGAAGAGCGTCATGACGTGAGGCACCTCTCCGGTTCGGCAGGGGCGTTCAGCGGCGGGCGAGCTGCCGTTCACCGTTCGCACCGGGCCGATAGGGCAGGCCGTAGTGCGCGAACACCGCTGCCTCGTCCTCGACGGGCAGCACGTCGTCGGTGCCGATCGCCGGGCTCTTCTTCACCAGCGACCGGTCGTAGCCGACCCTGACGTAGCCCGGTCCCACGACCGCGTCGTCCAACGGGACGAAGACCAGGTGGCGGCGGGTGGGCAGCCCCACCTGAACGGTGGCCATGGCGGGTTCGTCGGTGCTGGTGTCCACGTAGACGGCCTCCAGCGTGCCGATCTTGTGGCCACCCGCGTCGACGATGTCGTGGGCGCGCCACTCACGAATATCCGCACTCCGGATCATCCTTCGGTCTCCCCTCGCGCGGTGGTGTGCCCGAAGAGGGCACTCTCAGGGTGCCCGAAGCGGCCGGGGTGACACCTCCGGTCGCAGGCCGACGCGGACGGGTGCCGTGGACGGGGACGGCCGGGGCGCCGGGGACCCCGACGAGTGTTCCCACCCGCGCACGTGCACCCGTCGACCGGGGAGCCGCGTCGAAGCGGCGTGCCGGCTCCTCGTTTCCGAGGAGCGGCTCGCAAGAACCCGGCGCCTGGACCGGGGCGGGAGCGGGCCGGTGCCGTGCGGTCAGCGCGGACGAACGCAGGCGAGCGTCGATCCCGCCCGGAGGCCTCGTCCGGACGGGCGGAACCCGGTCTCCGCGCCCCCGCCGGGACGGCCGCCGCGGCCCGGCCGGCGGTGTCTCCGGGTGTCGCGTTCACAGCGGCCACCAGCCGGGCGGCCGCCGAGGCGGGATCGGAGGGGGATCAGTTCCGCCTCTGCTCCTGGCCGGCGTGTCCGGTCCACCGGCTGGACTCCAGCCACGAGCGTGCCGGTTCCGCCGCGCGGGTGGTGTCCACGGTGAGTTCGAGACGGGTCCCGCCGCCCTCGCCGCTCGCCGGATAGCTGCGCTGCTCGGTGGCGGCGAAGCAACGCCGGAGAACCTCCGCCACCCGCCGGGCGTCCTCGGGCGACGCCGCGACGATGTGAACTTCGGCGTGCCCGGCCGGGGGTGCTTCCTGGGGCTCCATGTGGACCTCACTGTGCGGCTGGCTGGATGCGGCTGGACCAGGGTGCCGATCACTCTACTTCGTCGTGCCGCCTCCCGGCCCTCGGCCATGGCGGACGGCGCTCCCCGTACGGCCCGCCCGAGGAGTACCGAGGATTTCCCGAGCACCGGTTTCCACGCCTGTGTCGTTTTCGGCGATCCAATACGCCGGGTCGGTCGTGACCGGTTCGAGGCAGGGTCCGCGTCGTGACTGCGACCGTTTTCCGCCCGAAGACATCCGAGGACCGGTTTCCCCGCCCCCTCCACGCCTCTCCCTCGCCCCCGCAGGCTCCGCGCCGGCCCTGCTGGACGGCGCCTGGTGGCCGCGCTCGCGTGACCTCCACGCCGAACTGCCCGCACTGGCGGCGGTGCTCGATCCGTTGTGGGGACGGATCACCCGGATCACGGTGAACCCCGCCCGGTGGCCGGTCGTACCGCGCAGGGTGCCCGTCGCCGGGCACGTGGTGAAGGTGGGCTGGTTCCGGGCCGAGCAGGACCCGCACGGGCTGCTGCTGTTCTCGTACCACGGGGGCGCTGGAACCTGCTGGTCGTCCCTCCGGAGACGGACCCTGACCCGGCCGCCCGGCTGATGACCGCCGCGAGCGACCCGCGGCGGACCGGGACCGCGAGCCGGCTGGTGGCGGACGCCTCGCATCCGAGGCCGGCCGCCGGGTGAGACCGGATCGTGGAAGCGGTCCGGAGTCCGAGGGGGGACGGGAGGCCGGTGTTCCGGCCGCGTCCGCTCGGGACCGGACTCCCGCCGCTGTGACGGCGAACCAGCCGGACAGGGCGTAAGAAAATCATGGGCGTCGTCGTGGGACCCGCGGAGCGGGGAGGCGGGCCGCCGTGCCGGCCCGCTCCTGCCGCGCCGGCGCCGTCCCCGGACTTCCTAGGCGGGGACGCGGCCGTGCCGCAGGGGCGCCCCTGCCTGGTGGAGGCTGGTGAGGACCTGCCGGTAGGAGGCGATCAGCCCGGTCTCCAGGTAGTCCACGCCCACTTCCTCGCAGTAGCGCCGGACGAGGGCGCGGGCCTTGCGCAGGTTGGGGCTGGGCATGCTGGGGAAGAGATGGTGCTCGATCTGGTGGTTCAGCCCGCCGAGGGCGATGTCGGTGAACCAGCCGCCGCGCACGTTGCGTGAGGTGAGCACCTGGCGGCGGAGGAAGTCCGGGCGGTCGTCGCCCTTCAGGATCGGCATGCCCTTGTGGTTGGGGGCGAAGAGGGAACCGAGGTAGAGACCGAACAGGCCCTGGTGGACGGCGAGGAAGGCGATCGCCATACCGGGCGGCAGGACCCAGAACAGGGCGGTCAGGTACGCCACGCAGTGCGCGGACAACAGGACGCCGTCGAGGAACCGGTGTTTGAGCGAGCGGTTGGCGACCGCCCTTCCGCTCGACACGTGCAGGTTGAGGCCCTCCAGCGTGAGGAGCGGAAAGAACAGGAACGCCTGCCAGCGGCCGAGCAGGCGGGGGAGCCCGGTGGCGGCGCGGGCCTGGTCCTGGGACCAGACCAGCAGGTCGGGGGCGACGTCGGGGTCGAGGTCCTCGTTGTTGGGGTTGGCGTGGTGACGGGTGTGCTTGTCCTGCCACCAGCCGTACCCCATCCCGATGCTCGCTCCGGCGATCCGCCCGGACACCTCGCTGGCCCGGCGCCGGCGGAACACCTGGCGGTGGGCCATGTCATGAGCGACCAGGGCCACCTGACCGAAGACGACGGCCAGGAAGGCGGCGACCGCCAATGTCCACCATGAGCGGCCGACGAGTGCGAAGGCGCTCCATCCGGTGACGTAGAGCCCGGCCACCGCGGTGATCCGGAGCGTGTAGTAGCCGGGGCGGCGCCCCAGCAGTCCGGCGTCCGCGATCTTCCTCGACAGCCGGGCGAAGTCGCTGCCGGAACCCTCGGGACGCGGAGCGCGGGCTGTGACACTTGTCATGATGGTGAGACTCTCTGCGAGGTGGGCAGGTGGCTCGAAGCCGTGCTGTGGGCCTTTGCGGCCGGTGGCGGAGACTGCCCGGAACGGCGGCGTCCGAGGTGTCGGCCAGGCGCGACCCGGTCACCCGGAACGAGCCGGGTTCCCCGCCGGGCGGACATCACTCGGTCGTGGCCGGTGTCCCCGTGACCGGTCCTCTTTTTGTCCGCGGCGGGGTGCGGGGTGCTGTCCTGTGTCGTCTCCCCCGCACCGGACGGGAAGCCGTCCGGTGCGGCAGCGATGAGAGGGGCGGCGGTTCCCCCGGAGGGCTCGTCCGAACCAGCAGGGCGGACTGGGGGGAGGGGGCGGGATGCCGGAACGGCTCCGGACGATGAACCGTCGGCGGACGCCGGGAGCGGAGCCGGTCCGTCGTCGGCGTGTTTGGCGTCCTCGGTCTCCCCAGACTACTCCCCGGCGAGTGAAAGCGGGGTCACGGTTGGTGACGATCCCCCGTTCGCTTCCCTCGCGGTCCTGCAAGAGGGCCGCCGCCCTCCGGGCCCGGCGTGCCCCCCACCGCCGACGACCTGTACGCCGCGGCCGACCTGGACGAGGCGAGGGCCGGGCACCCGCCGATCGGCCGGCCCGAGCCGGGGACGCGGCCTCCGCCCGCGAACGGAGCGGCATGGCCGGCGTCCCGGAAGGGCCGGAGGCCGAGATGCTCGCACCGAACCTGGCCTACCAGGAGGGGTTCGGCCGTGTGTTCCTCGTCTGCGCCGCCGGCCGGACCGGCGAACGGATGCGCGACGCCCCCAGGGAACGCCTCGGCGACACGCCGGAGCAGGAGCGCGGGATCGTCCGCGACGAACCGGGGGAGACCAACCGCATCCGGCCGGCCCGCCTCGCCGCCGTCGAAGAGGACTGACGCACATGAGTACCGACACCACCGCCGCCGTGTCCACGCACGTTCTGGACACCAGCGCCGGACGCCCCGCCGGGGGGCGTCGCCGTCCACCTCGCCGCCCGCTCGGACCGGGACGCGGACCGGCGGGCGCTCGGCGGCTCCGCGACCGCCCCTACGGCCTGATCGAGGCCACCGTCCTGCGCGGCGGCTGCGAGGCGCGGATACCGGCGGACCCCACCCGACCCTGACCGCACGGCACTTCGGCGTGCTCGAAAAGGACGGGCCATGGCAGCGGACCGGCGCATCGTCAAGACCCCGGCCACGCCATGAGGTGGGCGAACAGCTCGGCCTGTTCGATCGCGTCGTCCAGCGCGTGGTGGGTGTGCCGGCGCCGGGGCAACAGCTCGCCGGGCATGGCGCCCTTCGCCACGGCCCGCAGCGGCAGCCCCGCCTTGACGGCGTACAGGGTCTTCATGTCCAGACAGCCCGAGTGCCCGAAGGGACTGGAACCGGTGAAACGGATCAGGTACCAGTACAGGAACGTCCAGTCGTACGACGCCGGGTAACCGCACATCACCGGCTGGGAGCCCACCGCGGCCCCCCGCACCCAGTCGGTGAACTCCCGCATCGTCGCCGCCGGTTCGGCACCCTCGGTACCGAGCCGGTCCCGGTCGAGGCCGCTCACCGCCAGTGCCTCGGGCATGAACTCGTCGCTGATGGGCCGCAGTTCCCGGTAGAACGTCCGCTCCTCGGGATCGGCCGCCCGGAACCCGTCGGCGTCCTGGACCCCGGCGACGGACGCGCCCAGGCTCAACATGGAGTACGGCCCGGGAATGGGTCCGTCGGCCTCGATGTCGACGGAGACGTACAGACTGGGTTTGACGCGTCGTGGTGCCATGGGGCGCAAGGATCGCAGGCCGGGGCGTGTCGCCGCATCCGGAATCCGCCGCCGGTCAGGCCGCCCGGGCCGCCGCCACCTCCTCCCGCAGCCGGGGCAGCATGTCGTGGTACACGCCCGGGCACAGCGTCCCGCCGTAGTCCTTGTGGCCGTAGAGCCGGGCGGAGGGGATGCCGTACCGCGCGCACATGTACGCGCACAGCGTCACCAGGACGTCCCACTGGGCGGCGGGCGGCACCGCGCCCGCGTGGTACGCGCCCTCGCACGCGATGCCGACGGCCTGCTCGTTCTGCCCGGAGGTGTGGGAGCCGAGCACGAAGCTCCGGCCCTCGATGAGCGCCCGGAGGCTGCCGTGCCGGCCCTCGGTGATCCAGCCGCCCCGGCTGACCAGGAAGTGGTAGCCGGTGTCGACCCAGTTGTTCCTGTCCAGGTGCAGGTCCTGCACCCAGTGGGCGTGGGCGTGCGCCTGGGCGCGGGAGAAGTCGGGGCTGTTTGCGCTCACCGTGTGGTGGATGACGATCCTGCTCGGCCGGTACCGCAGGAGGCCGATCGTCCCCCGCGGGGAACGGGCGTTCCAGACCGCGGTGGAGTCGATGTCCGGCTCCACGGGGTCGGCGCCGCGCGCGTGCGCGGTGCCGGGCAGGGCGGTGGCGGCGGCCAGAGTGGCCGCACCGGAGAGCAGGAGGCGGCGCCGGAGGGCGCTGTGAGGATGCACGTCACTCCTCGTGGGGGGGAGGGGGGCGGGGTGGGGGAGTGGTGGGGCCGGCCACGGACGGTCGCCGGCCCCACCGTGCGAGCGCGTGTGCGCCGGGGCCTACGCCGTCACGTGTTGTTGGCGAGCGCCAGCAGCCGGTCGCGTGAGCCGTTGAACCGGTTGCGGTCCACGTTGCCGGAGACGCCGGGGACCGAACCGGTGCTGGTGTACTGCCACACCGTCCAGGTGGGGAAACCGCTCGGGACGGTCGGCGACGACGCGGAGGTCCAGTGCGCCACCCACAGCGGGCTCTTGGCGGACATGCCGGTCCAGTTGCCGGTGCAGGTGTTCCACCAGCTCGCCGTCGTGTAGATGACGACGTCACGGCTCGTGCGCGACTTGTAGGCGGTGTAGAAGTCGTTGATCCAGCTGCGCATCTGCGTGGTGGACAGGCCGTAGCACATCGCCCCGTACGGGTTGTGCTCGATGTCCAGGACGCCCGGCAGGGTGAGGTTGTCGCGCGACCAGCCGCCACCGTTGTCGACGAAGTGGTTCGCCTGGGTGGCGCCGCCGGAGGCGTTGGGGAGCGCGAAGTGGTACGCGCCTCGGATCACGCCGGCGCGGTGGGCGGCGGGGTAGCCGGTGTCGAAGCTCGGGTCCTCGTAGGTGGTGCCCTCGGTCGCCTTCATCCAGGCGAACTGGATGCCGGCGCCGCGCACCGAGGTCCAGTCGACGGCGCCCTGCCAGTGCGAGACGTCGATGCCCTGGACGCCGTCGGTGGGGGCCAGGGTGCCCTGCGGCGGGACCCCTGCCGGGTCGCCCTCGTGGACGCGGGTGCCGACGCCCATGTACGCCTCGCCGGGTTCCACGTGGGCACGGTCCCGGTCGGGCCCCGGCGCGGCGGACGCGCCGGCCGCGGTGGTGGCCGTCAGAGTGAGTGCGGTGCCGAGGACGCCGAGCGCCGTGGCGATCCGTCTGCGGGGGTGGGGGAGAGAGAACATGGGGCTGCCTCCTGACACATGTGGGGATGAGCGAAGGAGGTGACGTCGGCCGCTGCCACCTGGGCAGATCCATACGAATTGACGTGCGCGCGTCATTAGTTACGCACGTGGGTCCCAAGCGTGTAAAGAGCCTTCGCTCCTCTCTGGCGGTCTGGTCCACTGTAGGAGCGGATGGCCAGGAAACTCGGGATCTGGGAGGCGGGAACTTTCAGCGTGTGAAACCCCGGCTGCAGTCCGAACAGCCCCGGGTCCTTTGTGAGGCCCCGGAAGACGTCCCGGGGGTTCGGCACGGGCTTGCGCCGCTCGAGGTCCAGCAGGCCGCCGACCGCCGTGGTCCCGGCCGCCACGGTGCCGTCCGTCTTGGTGATCGTCTGCCCGATGCTGAAGACCTTGCCGCCGCCCCGGGTAAGGACGCAACGCACGTCGGCCTCGTCGCCGGCCAGGAGCTCCCGCCTGTAACGGGTGGTCACCTCCAGGGCGACCGGTCCCACGCCCCGGGAGACGAGTCCGGGACAGGGTGATCCCGGCCTCCTGGAGCAGCGGCCGGCGCGCGCTCCGCGTGGTCGGGGTACACGGCCTGGCCGAGGTGGCCCTGCCCGTCGGTCCCGTACCCGCGCACGGTCACCCGGACGGGGAACGGCTCGCTCATCGCGTCCGGCCCTCTCACGTTTGACCGGTTAACCGTCCGCCCCGCCGATCCCGGCACGCGCCTCACACTCGGCGCGGGGAGGCCAGCAGGTAGCGGGCCCGCGTCCTCGGCTCCGTGTACTCCCCGACCTGCCAGCCGGCCCCCTCCAGCGTGGCCGCACAGGCCCGCAGCGCCTCGCCGTCCGGCTCGTGCACGGCGACCGCCTCGGGCTGCGGGGTCTCCCGCACCCGGTAACCGCCGCCCCCGGCGTCCGCACCGGCCGGGCGGTGTCCGGCGGCCTCCAGGGCGAGCGCGGCGGCCTGCACCAGGTGCGAGCGTTCCCAGCCGCACGGCCGGTCGGTCGCGCCGTCGGGATTGGTCATCCGGCGCAGCTCCAGCATGCCCTGCCAGGCGCTGCGGACTCCCCGGAGCCGGGCGGGGCCCGACTCCGGCGCGGGGTGCTCACCGCCGGTGCGCGCGGCGAACACCCCGGTCGCGGCCGGTGCCTCCACCGGTTCGGGCGCCGTCTCCGCCTCCGCCTCGCGCGCCCGGTGTCCCGCCGGGGTCAGGAAGTGATCGTGCGGCGGCCTCGGATGCCGGAAGGCGAGCCCGCGCTTCACCAGCGCGGCGAGCTGTGCCGGCGTGCCCTTCAGCCGCCCGGTGCCGGGATCGGCGTCGTCGACGAGGCGGCGCTGCGCGGCGGTGAGCGGCCGGGTCATCGGCGTCCGGAGGCGTAGGGGAGGAAGGCGGTCCACTGGTGGGGGGCGAAGGTGAGGCGGGGGCCGTGTATGTGCTTCGAGTCGCGTACGTGGATGGTTGCGGGAGTGAAGGCGACCTCGACGCACTCTGGGCCGTCGTTCGTGCTGTAGCTGCTCTTGAACCACTCCAGCGCGGGACCGTTCCCGGTCGGGCGGTTGGTCATCATGTCTCTCCCAGCAGTTTCTCGATGAAGGCCGGCGACTCACGGGGCGTGAGGGCCTGGGCCCGGATGATGCCATAGCGGATCTCAAGGATCTGGATCTCCCTCGGGGTCGGAGAGCAGCCGACTGATCAGCTGCACTTCGATGTGACCCACGGTTGCCCCCTCCTTCAGCCGCAGCAGTTGAAGTGCCCCCGCGAGCCCCGCGTGGTCCTCACGGTCGGTGGGCAGCACCCGGATTTCCACGTTCCGCCGCTGACCAACTTCCAACAGGAGTTCGAGCTGCTTCCGCATTACCATTCTGCCCCCGAGCGGACGGCGCAGCGTCACCTCTTCCTGGACGAAACCGAAGACGGGAGCAGGCTGTTGATCGAAGATCCTCTGACGCGCCAAGCGCGCCTCGACGAGTTCGTCCACCTGCTCCTCGGTGTACGGAGGCCGCCGCATGCCGTAGATGGCCCGCGTGTACTCCGGTGTCTGCAGTAGGCCGTGCACGACGTGGTTGGGGTAGGCGCACAGCTCGACCGCCTCCTCCTCCAGCTTGGCCAAGTCCCGTACCTTCTTCGGGAACCGGGCCTTCGCCACGTCGTTCTTCAGCCCCGAGATCAGTCCGCCCGCTTCGAGCACCCGGTCCGCCGCGTCGAGGAACTCCTCCATCGGAGCCCTGCGCCCGCGCTCGACGGACGACACCTGCTCCTCGCTGTACCTGATGGCAGTGGCGAGACCGGCCTGGGTCATCCCCTCCCGCTCCTGGCACATCTTGATGACCCGCCCCACGGTCCGCAGGACGGCCGCCGACTCCTCGTCCGCGTCGTAAGGTTCCACGCTCATGTCCCCACACCTTCGGGTCCCGTCCGTGCTCAACCCGACGTCGGTGCGGAACGTCACGCGGCACGGTCCGGACAGGCCCGGACAGCAGGCGTACGGAGACCCCGCGTACCGGCGCCGTCTCCGTGCGGGTCAGGGGCGAACGGACACGCCGAGTGACATGAACGTCGGCATCGGGCTCAGTGCGAGGCGGCCGGTGGGGTCGCCTTCCCGTGCGAGCGGGTCGCGCGCAACGACACGAGGAGGTGCAGCCGGTCCGCGTCGGCGCTGCCCGGCTCGGCGGTGAAGACCAGCATGAACGGACCGGGCCGGCCGGGCAGCGGATAGGTGTCCCAGTCCAGGACGACGTCGCCGACCTCGGGGACACGGAAGGTCTTGGTGCCGCTGACCGCGGCCCGTACGTCGTGCCGGGCCCACAGCCGCCGGAACTCGGCGCTGCGGATGCTCAGTTCGCCGATGATCGCGGTGGCGCGCGGGTGGGCGGGGTCGGTGGCGACGGCGGCGCGCATCATGCCGATGTACTCCAGGGCCTGGCGCTCCCAGTCCGGGCAGCTCCGCTCGCCGGTCAGCGTGTCGTCGAACAGCAGCAGGAGCATGTTGAGCCGGTCGGGCGGGTAGCCGTCCGGGCTGCCGAGCAGCGCCTTTGCCATCGGGTTCCAGGCGAGCAGGTCGAGGTGGCGGCCGAGCACGACCGCCGGGGTGTCCATGACCCGCAGCAGCCGCCGGGTGCTGTCCGGGACCCTCTCCGGACCGCGGTCCGGCCGGGCGGGCACCGGCCGGCGGGCGGCACGGGCCAGGCCGAACAGGTGTCTGCGTTCCGCTTCGTCGAGGCCGAGCGCGCCGGCCAGCGCGTCCAGGACGTCGTCGGACGGGCGTACCTCCCGGCCCTGCTCCATCCGCTGGTAGTAGTCGGTGCTCAGCCCGGCCAGCAGGGCCAGCTCCTCGCGCCGCAGCCCGGTGACCTTGCGTCGGCCGCCCGGCTCCAGGCCGACGTCCCGCGGGCGCAGCCGGTCGCGCCGGGCGCGCAGGAAGTCACCGAGTTCACGGGCGTACGGATGGGTCATGCCGCAAGTGTGCCCTCCCGGTGAGCGCCCGAGGTAGGTCCCGCAGACCTAGGGAAACGGGGACGACCGAACCGGCCCGTACCTCTCCTAGCGTCGTAGGTCCACCCACCGACACCCCAGGAGCAGCAGATGGCCGGATGGACCGCCGACCGCATCCCCGGCCAGCAGGGCAGGATTGCCGTCGTGACCGGCGCGAACTCGGGCCTCGGCCTGATCACGGCCACGGAGCTGGCCCGCCGGGGCGCCCACGTCGTGCTCGCGGTCCGCGACACCGCCGCCGGTGCGGAGGCCGCCCGCCGGATCGGCGGTGACACGGAGGTGCGCGAGCTGGACCTGGCCTCGCTCGACTCCGTCCGCGCGTTCGCCGCGAAGCTGGCCGCCGACCGTCCGGCGGTCGACCTGCTGGTCAACAACGCCGGCCTGGTGCTGCTCGGTCCGCGCCGCACCACCGCCGACGGCTTCGAACTGCACATCGGCACCAACATGCTGGGGCACTTCGCGCTGACCGGCCTGCTGCTCGACGGGCTGGAGGCGGCGAGGGAGGCCCGGGTGGTGAGTCTCAGCTCGATCACCCACAAGAACGCGCACCTCGACTTCGACGACCTGATGTCGGAGCGTGACTACGGGGCCGCTTCCGCCTACGGCCGGTCCAAGCTCGCCACCACGGTCTTCGGCGTCGAGCTGGACCGGCGCCTGCGCGCCGCCGGATCACCGGTCATCAGCACACTGGCCCACCCTGGTCTCACCCGCACCAACCTGACTCCGCGCGCCTGGGAACACCGCGGCCGGCTCGGACAGGTGATCGCGCGGCTCGGCCTGCTGGTCACGCAGCCGGTGGAACAGGGCGCGCTGCCGCAACTGCGCGCCGCGACCGATCCCGGTGTGCGGGGCGGTCAGTTCTTCGGGCCGTCCGGGTTCGGGGAGACACGCGGCCGGTTCACCGAGGCCCGGATCGGCCGGGAGGCGGCCGATCCGGCCGTGGGCGGGCGGCTCTGGGCGGTGGCCGAAGAGCTGACGGGCGTCCGCTACCTGTGAGTCGTCGCCGGCCGGAGAGGACCGCGAGCCAGTGACCCGCTCCCGTGTCCGGCCGGTGTCCCGTGGACGACTCCACCGCGTACGGCTCCGACCGCCCGTAGGGCGTGCACCGGCCGAGCGGCCCCGGATTCCGGGAGCCGGGCCGGACACGGGATCCCTTCGAGCCGGTGGTCAGGTGCGGGAGAAGGGCGCCCAGCCGGAGATCCCGAACCCGGAGCCCTCGCGCCGGATCTCGAAGGCCCCGTGGCCGGGCAGGTGGGCGGGCAGCACGAGGGCGTTGCGGTCGGCGGCGTAGGCGAACATCCGCGCCCGGCTGGCGCGGGCGGCGTCCTCGTCCTCCTCGAAGCAGCTGTTGAGGTGGGGCTCGTGGACCTGGATCGCGCCGTGCAGCAGGTCGCCGGTGAAGACCGCGCGGTCGCCCCCGGACTCGAGGTGGACGACCGAGGAACCCGGAGTGTGCCCGGGCGCCGGTTCGAGCCGGAGGTTGGCGTCGATGACGTGGGAGTCGTCCCAGGTCCTGACGAGCCCGGCGTCGATCACCGGGTCGACGCTGTCCTCGTAGACGTTCTGGTTCCCCCGGCCGAACCTGGTGCGGTGCAGGTTCTCCGGACGCCAGTACTCGACGTCGGGCCGCGGCATGAGGTAGGTCGCGTTGGGGAAGGTGGGCACCCAGTCGCGTCCGTCGAGCCGGGTGTTCCAGCCGACGTGGTCGTCGTGCAGATGGGTGTTGACGACGAGGCCGACGTCCTCCGGCTGGACGCCGGCCGCGGCGAGGTTGCCCAGGTAGTCGGTGTCCAGGTACGACCAGATCGGCTGCAGCGGGCGGTACTTGCCGTTGCCCGCGCCGGTGTCGATCACGATGACCCTGCCCTCGCTGCGCAGCACCCAGGACTGGGTGGCGACGCGCGTCAGGTCGGTGCGGGCGTCCCAGTGGTCCGGGTCCAGCAGGGCGGCGTGCCGCTGCCATTCCTCCGGTTTGCTGCCGGGGAAGAACACGTCCGTCGTCATCGGTGAGACGTCGGAGAACTCGATGACGCGGGTGATCTCGACGTCTCCCAGTTTCACCGTCGTGACCTGGGGCGCTGTCCGGGTGGTGGGCATGTGTCTCCCTCGTTCGGAGCGGGGCCGTGGAACGGCTTCCGCAGGGGGCCGTGTGATCGACTCTGCGGCCCCCCGGCCGGGGCGACCAGTCCCGCTCCTGCCTACCCCTGACAGGTGCAGGCTGCGGACGGCGCCGCCGCGCATACTGGGCCCATGGACCGCAGATCACCACTCGGCGAGTTCCTGAGGGCGCGGCGGGCGCGGTTGAGCCCGGACGACCTCGGCCTGCCCCGGTACGGGGACCGGCGCAGGGTGCCCGGGCTGCGCCGGGAGGAGGTCGCGCTGCTCGCGGGGGTCAGCGCCGGCTACTACACGCGGCTCGAACAGGGACAGCCGGTCAACGCCTCGGCGGAAGTCCTCGACGCGATCGCGACCGCCCTCCGACTGACCCGGGCCGAGCGGGAACACCTGCACGTCCTGTCGACGACGGGTCACCGGACCTGGCCGGAGACGCCCTGCACGGAGCATGCCTCCGGCGATCTGCGCATGCTGCTGACCACCCTGGACCACGTACCCGCCCTCGTCGTGGGCCGCCGCAACGACGTGCTGGCCTGGAACGGGGCCGGGCACGCGCTGCTCGCCGGGCACCTGGACCCCGCATCGCCCGACGACCCCGGCGCCCGCCCCAACCTGTCCCGGCTGGTCTTCCTGGACGCCCCCACCCGCGCTCTCTACCGTGACTGGCCCGCCAAGGCCCGCGCCGTGGTCGGCCATCTGCGCAACCTGACGGCCCGCAACCCGGAAGACGCCTGCCTCGCCGCATTGCTCGGCGAACTGGGCGACCACAGCACCGAGTTCGCCGCCCTGTGGGACGAACACCCCGTCGACCCCTGCGGCCGCGACGTCCACACCCTGGCCCACCCGGTCGTCGGGGACCTCACCGTCACGCAGCAGGCGTTCCAGGTCGCGCAGGAACCGCACCAGTTTTTGGTCACCCTCACCGCAGAGCCCGGATCCCCCTCCGCCGCGGCCCTGACGGCGCTGCGACAGGTGTGCGGCGCCGTCCCGTGACCTCGGCAGGCGTGCCCGACCGGTGAACCCGGGCCGCCGGGGCGTTCCGCCGGGCGCGCGGTGGCCGCCGTCGGGCGCTCACTTCGGCCGTGCGGCGGCCGCGGCGGCCGCGGCCAGCGGATCGCGGATCGGGCGGCCCAGCAGGTCCGCGAGGTCGCGGGTGGTGCCGTCCAGGAAGCCGTGCCGGACGCCGGTGGCGATCGAGACGAGCATGGGCGGCTGGAACGGCAGCAGCCCCGGGGTCTCGTGGAGGAGCCTGCGCCGGTATTCGCCCAGGCCGATGGAGCGGTGCGGGACCCCGAGCCGCGTCGCCACCTGCTCCGCCGTGACCGGCGTGCCGACGAGGTCGTGGACGTGTCCGGAGTGCCGCGCCGGATCGGCCGCGACGAGCGCCGCCGCGTCGGCCAGGTCGGCTCGCGCGACCGCGGCCAGGGCCCCGTCGCCGAACGCGGATTCCAGGGCGTCGTCCGTCCAGGTGAGGAGAGCGCCGAACAGTTCGGCGTAGAGGCCGTTGCGCAGGATCGTCCACGGCAAGCCGCTCCTGCGTACGAGCCGTTCGGTCGCACGGTGGGCCGGTGCGAAACCGAGATGGTCGCCGGCACCGGTCAGGCTGGTGTAGACGACATGGCGGACACCGTCGCGGAGAGCGGCGTCCAGGACCGCCCTGTGCCGCGCCACGACCTGGTCGTCCTCGGCGTAACCGGCGGAGACCAGCACCAGGGCCGACACGCCGGTCAGGTCGAGGCTCGGGTGGTCGTCGAAGTCGAGCCGCCGCATTCCGTCGTCCGGCGTGCGGCTGCCGCCCGTGGCGGCGACGCCGTCGGCGCGCAGCCGTGCGAGAACGGCCGAGCCGAGGTTCCCGTTCGCTCCGGTCACCAGAATCATGTCAGTCGAAGTCTTCCGTCGTGGTTCTCATCGGTAACTACGCTTGATCCTCGACCGCACGCAGACCGGCCACAAGAAGGCATTCCGATGTCACTCACGCACACAGGGGTAACCACCACCCCCGCCGAACTCGACCCCTGTGGACGAGAGGACCACCCCGACTGCGGCATCCGCGACGTCCTGGACCGCATCGGGGACAAGTGGTCGGTGCTCGTGATCGTCGAACTGGCGGGCGGACCCCGCAGGTTCCGTGAACTCCAGCGTGCCGTCGAGGGCATCTCCCAGCGCATGCTCACCCTGACGGTGCGCAGGCTCGAACGTGACGGCCTCGTGCTGCGCACCGTGTACCCGACGGTCCCGGCCCAGGTCGACTACCGCCTCACCGGGACGGGGGCCGGCCTGACCCATCTGGTCAAGGCACTCGCCGACTGGTCCCTGGCCCACCGCGGGGCCGTCGCCGAGGCGCGACGTGCCTACGACCGGACCCACCCCGGCCACGACATCCGCTGACGGGGACCGTCGCCCCCGTCTCCACGACGCGAGGCCTACTGCCGGTATCCGCTCAGGAACCGCCCGATCCGGCCGATCGCCGTCTCCAGGACGTCCGCGTGGGGGAGGGTGAGGATGCGGAAGTGGTCGGGGGACGGCCAGTTGAAGCCGGTGCCCTGGACGACCTGGATCTTCTCCCTCAGCAGCAGGTCGAGGACGAACTTCTCGTCGTCGTGGATCCTGTGCACCTTGGGGTCCAGCCGTGCGAACGCGTACAGCGCGCCCTTCGGCTTCACGCAGCTCACGCCGGGGATCTCGTTCAGCCTCTCCCAGGCCACGTCCCGCTGTTCGCGCAGCCGCCCGCCGGGCGCGGTGAGCTCGCGGATGGACTGACGCCCGCCGAGCGCGGCCTGGATGGCGTACTGGGCGGGCGCGTTGGCGCACAGCCGCATGGAGGCCAGCATGGTCAGGCCCTCCAGGTAGTCCTTCGCGTGCTGCTTCGGGCCGGTGACCACCAGCCAGCCGGAGCGGAAGCCCGCCACGCGGTAGGTCTTGGACAGGCCGCAGAAGGTGAGGACGACCAGGTCGGGGGCGAGCGCGGCGGCCGAGTGGTGCACGGCGTCGTCGTAGAGGATCTGGTCGTAGATCTCGTCGGCGAGCACCATCAGGCCGTGGCGGCGGGCGAGGTCGAGGATGCCCTCGACGACCTCCTTGGGATACACCGCGCCGGTGGGGTTGTTGGGGTTGATGACGACCACGGCCTTGGTGCGGTCCGTGATCTTCGCGGCCATGTCGTCCAGGTCCGGGTACCAGTCGGCCCGCTCGTCGCACAGGTAGTGGACCGCCTTGCCGCCCGCGAGGGTCGTGACCGCGGTCCACAGGGGGAAGTCGGGTGCGGGGACGAGGATCTCGTCGCCGTCCTCCAGCAGGGCCTGCACGGCCATCGACACCAGCTCCGAGACGCCGTTGCCGAGGAAGACGTCGTCCACGTCGACCTCCAGACCCAGGGTCTGGTAGCGCTGGGCGACCGCGCGGCGGGCGGAGAGCACGCCGCGTGAGTCGGTGTAGCCGTGTGCCTGCGGGAGCATCCGGATCATGTCCTGGACGATCTCCTCCGGCGCCTCGAAACCGAACAGGGCCGGGTTGCCGGTGTTCAGGCGCAGCACGCTGTGCCCCGCCTCCTCCAGCGCGTCGGCGTGCTCTATCACCGGACCGCGGATCTCGTAACAGACCTCGCTGAGTTTGCTCGACTGCCGGAACTCCATGCGTCCCTCCGGATTCTCGTGTTGCTTGGTTTTACCAAGTGGGAGCTTGGAAAGTCCAACAACATGTCTAGACTGCGTCGCATGTCACCACGTCGAAGCTACGACCAGTACTGTTCCGCGGCCCGCGCGCTCGACGTCGTCGGCGACCGCTGGACCCTGCTGATCGTCCGGGAACTCCTCGCAGGGCCGCGCCGCTACACCGACCTGCACGCGGACCTGCCCGGCGTCAGCACGGACGTACTGGCCTCCCGGCTCAAGGACATGGAGCGCGACGGCCTCACCACCCGCCGCCGGCTGTCCCCGCCCGGAGCGGCGTACGTCTACGAACTCACCCCGCGCGGGAGGGCGTTGCTGCCCGTTCTCCAGTCCCTCGGCGCCTGGGGCGAGGCCGAACTGGGCGAGCGGCGCCCCACGGACGCGGTGCGGGCCCACTGGTTCGCACTGCCCCTGCTGCGCGCCCTGGAAGGTGAGGGCCTGGTCGAAGTCCGCCTGGACGAGGGCAGGTTCCACCTGCACGTCGGCGCCGGGGACGGTCCCGTGTACGGCGACGGCCCCGCCCCCGGAGAGCCCGACGCCCTGCTCTTGCTGGACACCGACACCTGCACGGCGATCGGCCGCGGCGAACTGACCCTGGCCGACGCGGTCCGCGCGGGACGGGTCGGGGTGACGGGCGACGGCACGCTGGCCAAGGCCCTGCGTGACACCTGAGACGAAAGGCGGAAGGCCCGCACGGGGCGGGCCTTCCGGAAGGACGTCACGCGGTCGGCGGCACCCCGGGCGGACGCCCGGACCCCCGCGTCAGCCGGTAGCCGGCGACGCCCGCCAGGGCGGCCAGGACGCCGCCCGCCGCCGTCCACACCCAGCGGTCGGACCACCAGCCGGAGGTCCAGCCGTCCTCGGGCTCCAGACCGGCCAGCACGGCGGACGGCGAGTCGTCGTCCTCGTCGGCCTCGGTGCGCGTCGCGATGCCCGGCACCAGCGGCTCGGACAGCACGCCGTCCACCGCCGCCGCGCCGCCCATGTCCTTGGACTCCACCCGCAGTTCGGTGTCCACCGGCTGGCCCAGGTCGGCCGTGGACAGCCGCAGCGCCGTGAGCCGGACGTAGTACGTGCCCGGCAGCGGGTCGTTCGCCCACGGCTCCGACCAGGCGCGGACCGTGCGCAGCACGCACTCCAGCTCCACCGAGGGCGTGTCCGCCCCGGCGGTGCGGGTCTGCGCGCCGTACTGGCAGGCCTGGCGGCGGCGCAGACCGTCGTACACGTCGATCTGCCAGGTCTCGGCCGCGTGGCTCTCCGGCAGTCTCACCGTCGCGTGGACGGTGGGGCGCTGCCCGGCGTCCGCCGGGAACGACCAGTACAGGTAGTCGCCCGTGGAGGCGCGCGCGGTGGCGGTCCGCCCCTGCTCGACCTCCGTCGCCGTGCGGAACGAGGTGCCCGCGCGGGTGGGCGCCCCGTCGTCGCCGGATGCGCCGGGGGACGGTGAGGAGTCGGCCGCGGCGGGGGCGGCGGCCAGCCCGAGCGTCAGCAGTGCGGCACTCAGTACCCGTAGGGTGCGCATCAGTTGGTCCTCCAGACGGCGAACCGCCAGCGTGACAGCCAGCCCCAGACGAGACCGGCGAGGAAGCCGGTGAGGACCAGCGCGCCGAGCAGCCACCAGCCCCGGCCGAGACCGAAGGAGGCCACGTCGTCCGCGCCGTCCGGGCCGTCCACGACGTCGACCGTCAGCTCCAGCGGAAGACCGGGCGTGGTCTTCACCCCGGAGTCCGCCGAGAAGGAGTTGGTCACCGCCAGGCACACGGTCTCGGCCGCGGGCTTGTCGCCCTCGTCGTCCCGTTCGGGCTTCGGGTAGCGCAGCCCGGTGGACAGCACGTCCGTACGGCCGTTGCCGGCCGCCTCGCCGCGCACGATCTCCCGGTCGTGCACGGTGACGGCCCGCAACAGCACGCCGTGGTCCGGGTGCACGGCGCGGTCCGCCGCCACGCTCACCGAGGCGCGCAGCTCCTGCCCCGACAGCAGCTCCACGCGGTACCAGCGCTGCTGGCCGAACTCCTCACGGTCGGTGTAAAGACCGGACTCCAGCACCGGCGCCTCGGCGCACGAGCCGGCGCCCTGGGTGGCCACCGGCGTCACCACGGGCTCGGCCGCGCGGTCCACCAGCTCGTTCACCCGGTCGGTGAGCTCGTCCTGGTGCTCGATCGAGGTGTAGGTTCCGCCGGTCGCCTCGGCGATGCAGCTGAGCTGCCGGCTCAGCTTCGCGCTCGGCACCAGGCCCAGGGTGTCGATGGTCAGGCCGATGCCCTTGGCCGCGATCTCCCGGGCCACCTCGCACGGGTCGAGCGGGGCGCAGGTGTCCTCGCCGTCGCTGATCAGCACGATCCGCTTGGAGCCGTCGCCGCCGTCGAGGTCGGCGGCCGCCTTCAGCAGGGCGGGGCCGATCGGGGTCCAGCCGGTCGGGGCGAGCGTGGCCACCGCCGTCTTGGCCTCGGTGCGGTCCAGCGGGCCGACCGGGTAGAGCTGCGCGGTGTCCTTGCAGCCCTCCTTGCGGTCGTCGCCGGGGTAGTTCGCGCCCAGGGTGCGGATGCCCAGCTCGACCTCCTCCGGCGTCGCGTCCAGCACCTCGTTGAACGCCTGCTTCGCCGCCGCCATCCGGGACCGCCCGTCGATGTCCGTGGCCCGCATCGAGCCGCTCACATCGAGGAGGAGGTTCACCTTCGGAGCGTCCTGGCCCGTGGGTTCACCGGCGGCCGCCCCGGCCGGGAAGGCGAGCCCGGCCGTCAGTGCGGCGAGCAGGGCACAGGCGCCTGCCACCGGCCGTTTTCTTCTGATCATCGGCGGATCCTATTGATCAGAGGTGTCATGCTCCAAAACGGGACGTCACCTGGACTCGTACCGCAGTGGATTGGGCAGTTCCGCCCATTGGTCCCCCGCCGCCCGCGGTGACAGCCGCATCAGCGTCAGCGCCTTCGCCGGCAGCGGCCCGTCGAGCAGGGCGGTCAGGTCCGGGGTGCGCGGCAGATGCGGTACGGCGCTCTCCAGGGCCGCCCGCAGCGCCGGTCCCGATCCCGCCGTCCCCGCCAGAGCACCGGCCACCAGCGAGCCGAACAGCTTGCGCCGCAGGGTGCGTTCGTCGTCCGTGACCATGCGCGCGGGCAACCGCCCGGGAAGCGGGACGCCGTGCCGCGCGAGGCGGGCGGGGCTGACCCGCAGATCGGCCAGGTCGCGGTAGACCAGCCGCACCGGGTCCCCGTCCGGCGACAGCACCACCAGCAGGTTCTGGCCGTGCGCCTCCAGGGCCACCCCCAGCTCCAGCAGCCGCAGTCCGACCGTGAGCGCGAGCCGTGCGAACCGGCTCGACCAGGCGGGGGAGCCGGGCAGTTCCGTGGTCGCCAGCGCCGCCACCGGGACGACGCGCTCCCCGGCCGCCGCGTACTCCTCCGGCGACTCGCGCAGCACCGCCGCCAGATCGGGGGATCCGGCCGCCACCGCGCCCAGCGTGCGGGTGATGTGCAGCAGCCCGCCCGTGCGCGCCGCCACCGCCTCCCCGAAGTCCGACAGCACCGCAGACGCGGCCACCGAACCGAGCGAGATGTCCCGCACCGAGGACGTCAGCCGGGCGCTCAGCGCCGTCTTGACGTGCGGCCCCTCCGGCAGCGCGAGGGTGCGCAGCGCCATCAGCGGATGCGCCGGGAGCCGCTCCCCGCCCGTCCGCTTCAGCACGTGCGCGGCCTGCCACGGATGCACCGGGACCACCAGCCGCCCCGGCTCCCGCAGCCACTGCGGCCAGATCCCCGACACCACGCACCCGGCCTCCGGCACGGGCACCAGCCCCAGCTCCACGACCGGCCCGTGCTCGGGCCCGTAGGCGAGCTGCTCGGCCACCGAGAATCCCGGCCGGGAACGGCAGTTGGGGTGGAACGGATGCCCGGCGACCACTCGCTGCTCCCACTGCCAGCCCTGGACGGGCCACTTCGCCGCGTGGTTTCGCCGACCCGCCCGGGACAACGCCAACGACGCTGCGCTGGGCCCCAGTTCGGCGGCGAACGCCGCCGAGTGAGGTACGGCCAGCTCCGTCATCAGCCGCGCCGGATCGGCGTACGCCGCCTTGTCCAGCCGTACGGCGGTGACGTACGCGCCGGTCGCGTACGGATCCGCGTGCGGGCCGTACAGCCGCCGGCCGTCGGCCAGCCGCAGGACGAGCCCCTCGCGGCCCGCTTCCCGGCGGACGATCCACGGCAGCGGCTCGTGCGCGAGACCGCGCCACAGCCGGGTCAGCACGGCCGCGCGGGCGCCGGGCAGTTCGTCGGCGTACCGGGGCACGAGAGCGGGCCGCACGACGGCCAGCTCGTCGGCGATCTCGGCCTCGGCGGTGGAGGGACGGTGCACGGGCGGGCTCCTCGGTGACGCACGGGACGGGACGTGGAGGCGGACGACGACAGACATACTGATCGTCTCCGTTTGGACAGACCGTAAGGAACCAGAGGAACGCGTGGACCCCATCCCCCCGCCCGCGGACGACGCGGCCCGCCGCGCCGACGCGTACGCGGCGGTGCCGCTGCTGAACTGCCTGCTGCGCGAAGTGGCGCAGTGCATACCGGGACCGGGGGCGCACGCGACGTACCGCCTGCCCGGCACGGGCCGCCTGCTGCGGGTGCGCGGCACCAGGCGTCCCCGTGACCCCGAGGTCCACGTCGCGGGCGCCTGGCACCGTCTCGGCCACACGGAGCTGGTGGAACTCGTCGCCGAGGAACTGCGCCGGCACACCGGTTCGCCCAACCACGAGCTGCCCGCCGAGATGCTCGACAGCCGGGAGGCGGTGGCCGCGCTGCTCGCCGCACGCGCCCGGGCCACGCCGCCCGACGACCCGTACCTGCGCTCCGAGCAGGCCCTCGTCACCGGCCACACCCACCACCCCGCCCCCAAGGCGCGGGGCGGCGGCCCGGCGCCGGCCTGGCTGCCGTACGCGCCCGAGGCGCACGCCCGCTTCCCGCTGGCACTGCTGGGACTGCGCGAGGACACGGTGGTGGAGGAGGGCGACACCACGGCCCTCGACGGCCTGGGCACCGCACCGCCCGGCTACCGCCTGCTGCCCGCACACCCCTGGCAGCTGGACCTCGCGGCCCGGGACCTCGCCCCCGCCTTCGCCGACGGCCGCCTGGTCCGGCTGGGCACGACCGCCTTCCCGGTGTGGCCCACGGCGGCGGTCCGCACCGTGTACGCGCCCGAGCGCGACCTGTTCCTGAAGTTCAGCCTGGACGTGCGCATCACCAACGACGTCCGCCGGCTGTGGCGCCACGACCTGCTGAAGCTCCGGGCGACCGACACGGCCGTGCGCGACGCCCTCGCCGGGTCGGACGCGGTCTGGCAGAGCGACCGCGGGCACCGCACCGCCGACTTCGCGTACGAACAACTGGCCGTGGTCGTGCGCGACGGCCTGCGCGGTCACCTCCCGCCCGGCGCGGCCCCGTACCTGGCCGCGGCCCTGGTGGAGGGCTTCGACGGCAACCCGCTGGCCGCCACCGCGCGGCCGGCGGCCTGGTGGGAGGCCTACCTGTCGCGGGTGGTCCCCCCGGCCCTGGAGGCCTTCGGCGGGCACGGCGTCGTCCTGGAGGCCCACCTGCAGAACACGCTCGTCGCCATGGACCCCGACGGCGTCCCGGTACGGGCCCTGTACCGGGACGCGGAGGGTGTGAAACTGCTGTCCGCGGTCTCGCGGGAGGCGGGCTGGGAGCGCCTGGTCTACTGCCTGGTCGTCAACCACCTCATGGAGGTCGCCGCCGCCCTCGCCGACCACCACCCCGGCCTCGACCCCTGGCCCGCTCTCCGCCGCGAGCTGGCCCGGCACGACCTCCCCGAGGTCCCCGCCCTCCTCACCGCCCCCACCCTCCCGGCCAAGACCAACCTCCTGCTGCGCTGGACCGCGGCGGACGGCGCGGACGCCCGCTACCGTCCGCTGCCCAATCCGCTGGCCGGCGGGTGACTCAGCTCCGCTCCGCCCGCGACGGCGCACGGCCCGCGCCGTCGCGGGCCAGGGCCCCGGGCCACCACGCCCGGGGCCCGATGTCGATCACCAGCGCGGGGACCAGCAGCGAGCGGACCACGAGCGTGTCGAGCAGCACGCCGAACGCCACGATGAAGGCGATCTGCACCAGGAAGGCCAGGGGGATGACCATCAGCGCGGCGAACGTCGCAGCGAGCACCACACCGGCCGAGGTGATCACCCCGCCGGTCGTGGTCAGCCCGCGCAGCACGCCCCGCCGGGTGCCGTGCACGAGAGCCTCCTCCCGCACCCGGGACATCAGGAAGATGTTGTAGTCGACGCCGAGGGCCACCAGGAACACGAACCCGTACAGCGGGACGGACGCGTCCGTGCCGCTGAAACCGAGCAGGTGCTCGAAGACGAGCGTCGAGACGCCGAGGGTCGCCAGGAAGTTGAGCGCGACGGTCGCGACCAGCAGCACGGGCACGAGCAGGGAGCGCAGCAGCAGGACGAGGATCAGCAGGATGATGACGAGCACGACCGGGACGATCAGGGCGCGGTCGTGGGCGGCGGTCTGCTGGGTGTCGTACTGCTGGGCGGTGTAGCCGCCGACCAGCGCGTCGGCTCCGGAGACCGCGTGCACGTTCTCGCGCAGCCGCTCGACGGTCTCCTTCGCGGCGTCGCTGTCCGCCGCGTCCTCGAGGGTGGCGTCGATGCGGACGCGCCCGTCGACGACCAGCGGCTCACCGGCCCCCGGCCGCCCCGAGGCGGAGACGGCACCGGCCGAGTCCACGCCCTCGGTCCCGCGCGCCGCGGCCGTCACCTCGGCGCCGCGGTCGGCGTCGGCGATGATGACGGCCGGGTTCCCGGACCCGCCGGGGAAGTGCTCGCCGAGCGTTTTCTGGGCGGTGACCGAGGGCGCGTCGTTCACGAAGATCTCGTCGAGCGGCACCCCCTTGGCGGACAGGGAGGGGGAGAAGGCGGCGAGGACGGCGAGGACCAGCGCGGTCAGCAGCCACACCCGGCGCGGCCGGCGGTCCACGACCGCGGCGACCCGGCGCCATACGCCGTGCCCCTCCACGGACGCGTCCGACGCCTTCGGCCGGGCGGGCCAGTACGCGGCCCGGCCCAGCAGGGCCAGCACGGCCGGCAGGAAGGTGAGGGTGGAGAGCACCGCGCACAGGATGCCGATGGCGCCGACCGGCCCCAGGGCGCGGTTGTTCGTGAGGTCGCTGGCGAGCAGGGCCAGCAGCGCGAGCGCCACGGTGGCGGCGCTCGCCGTGATGGCGCCGAAGGACCTGCGCACGGCCGTCAGCGCGGCCGCGTACCGGTCGTCGCGCTCGGCCAGCTCCTCGCGGAAACGGGCCGAGAGGAGCAGGGCGTAGTCGGTGGCAGCGCCGATCACGAGGATCGAGAGGATGCCCTGCACCTGGCCGTCGACCCGCACCACGTCCCGGTCCGCCAGCGCGTAGACGACGGCACAGGCGAGCCCCAGGGCGAAGACGGAGCCGAGGATGATCAGGAACGGCAGCAGGACGCTCCGGTAGACCAGCAGCAGGATCAGCAGGACGGCGCCGAGCGCCACGCCCAGCAGCAGTCCGTCGATGCCCGCGAACGCGTCCGACAGATCGGCCTGGCTCGCAGCCGGGCCGGCGATCCGCGCCGTGGTCCCGGACACGCCGTCCGCCGCCCGGCGCACCTCCTCCAGCACCCCGGGCAGTTCGTCGCCCAGGTCGGGCTCGAGCTGTACGACGGCCTGCATGGCCTCCCGGTCCTCGGAGACCAGCGCCGGAGAGGGCCGGCCGACGACACCGGCGCCGCCGGCGAGGGCGCCGACCGCGTCCGAGGCGGCGGCCTGCTGGGCCTCGGTGACCCGGCCGCCGTCCGTCGTCCAGACCACGACGGCCGGCATGGTCTCGGACCGGTCGAACGCCTTCTGGGCATCGAGCACCCGGGTGGACTCGGCGCTCCGCGGGAGGAAGGCGGCCTGGTCGTTGGTGGCCACCTCGCCCAGCTTGCCCGCGTACGGCCCGAGCGTCCCGCCGACGCCCAGCCAGACGATCAGCAGGGCGAGCGGGACGAGCCACCGGGCCCGGCTCGGTGCGTTCTTCATGTGGATCCCCAGGAGCCGAAGGAATGAGTCAACGGTTAAGTATCTCAATCATCGAGTGATTCTATACTGGCCGACATGAGCGGTTCCGGTACCCCCTCGCCCCCTTCCCAGGCGGACGACCCGACAGGGCTGCAGTCCTTCGCCGTCCAGCTTCGCCGGATGAACGGCGAGTTCAACCGCATCGCCCAGGAGTTCGCGCACGCGCAGGGCCTGCACCCCACCGACATGCAGGCCCTGATCGCGATCCTGGACGCCGGCGCGGACACCGACGCCGACGCGCCGGACGAGCCCATGACACCCGGCCGCCTGCGCAGACAGCTCAACCTCACGTCCGGAGCGGTGACCGCGTGCCTGGACCGCCTGGAGCGGGCGGGCCACATCCGGCGCGTCCGGGCGTCCGGCGACCGGCGTGTGGTGCACCTGGAGTACGCGGCGCAGGCCAGGGGCCTGGCCAGGGAGTACTTCCGGCCGCTGGCGCACAGCACCGACGCGGCGCGCGGCCGTTTCACCCCCGAGGAGCTGACGGTGATCGTGCGGTTCCTCAGGGAGGTGAACCGTGAACTCGTGCTCCTGCGGCAGCACGCGGACTGACCGAAGGCCGCGGGTAGGGTTCGGGACATGCTGACCGAGGTCACCGCCACCCGCTACGTCACGCCGCTGCGTCAGGGCGGCTCCGTGCCCGGCGTCTTCGAGGCCGACGACCTGGGCACGTACGTCGTCAAGTTCACCGGCTCGGCCCAGGGGCGCAAGGCGCTGGTCGCCGAGGTGATCGTGGGGGAGCTGGCCCGGGCCCTCGGGCTGCGGTTCCCCGAGCTGGTGCTGGTGCACTTCGACCCGGCGGTGGCGGACGGCGAGCCGCACCAGGAGGTGCGGGAGCTGCACGCCGCCAGCGCCGGAGTCAATCTCGGCATGGACTATCTGCCGGGCGCGCGGGACTTCACCCCCGAGGTCGCCCAGGTCTTCCCCGTCGACCCGCTGGAGGCCGGGCGGATCGTCTGGCTCGACGCCCTCACCGTGAACGTGGACCGCACCGTCCACAGTTCCAACCTGATGGTGTGGCCGACACGGGGGGTCGCGCCGCCCAGGCTGTGGCTCATCGACCACGGGGCCGCGCTCGTCTTCCACCACCGCTGGGAGGGCTCGGACCCGGGCAGGGCGTACGACTTCCGTCATCACGCCCTCGGCCACTACGGACCCGACGTGCGTGCCGCCGACGCCGAACTCGCGCCGAAGGTGACCGAGGAGCTGCTGCGGTCCGTCACCGCCGAGGTCCCCGACGACTGGCTGGCCGGCGACCCCCGCTTCGCCACGCCCGAGGAGGTCCGCGAGGCGTACGTGACCTACCTGCACGCGCGCGTGCGGACGTCCGGGGCGTGGCTGCCCACCGACTTCCCCGGCCCGGACGAGCTCGCCGAGGAGAACGCCCGGCGGGCGGCGAGGACGCAGCGGGGACGCCCCGACTGGCTGAAGCGGGTACCCGACCTGCACGGCAGGCCGGCGGCGGCCCAGGACTGGTCGGTGCACCTGGGCGGTTCGGACACGTAGGGAGCAGCCCTCGATCCGCACGTACGCCGACAGGGTGAGGAAGCCGGCGCAGCCCTCGTCGGGGGAGAGCTCCAGCGGCAGGTCGTGCGCCTGCTGCCCGTCGCCGTTCGCGGACGCCTCCTCGTCGGCCTCCGCGGCGGCGGCCGCCGGTTTCCCGGCCGCGGCCTCGCGGACCGGCTCGGCGGCGACCCGCTCGCCGTTGTCGAGGACGGCACCTGCAGGGAAGCCGGGCACTTCCGGTCGAGGGGCAGTGGTTTCCTCATGGCGGAGGTTCACTGTTCTGCTGCCGCCGGGGCCCGGGACCGGTGGAGGCGGCGCCCGGTGCCCCTCGGCACCCCGCTTCATTCGAGGTGCGTCAGATCCGCCTCGGTGTCGATGTCGTACGCCTCGGCCACGTCACCGCACTCGACGAGCGTGAGCACTTCCGCGTGCTCCCTCAGATAGGCGCGCGCGCCCCGGTCGCCGGTCGCGGCCGCGGCGACCGGGGCCCAGTGGGCGGCGCCGAGCAGCACCGGGTGGCCGCGCACGCCGTCGTAGGCGGCCGCGGCGAGCGACTCGGGGGAGCGGACGGCGCCGAGCACCCGGGCGACCGCCTCCGGACCGATCCCGGGCTGGTCGACCAGCGAGACCAGCGCGGCCCGCGCGCCCGTCCCGGACAGCGAGGCGAGACCGGCGCGCAGGGAGGCGCCCATGCCCTGCTCCCACGCGGGGTTGTCGACGAGGACGCAGTCCGGCAGGAGGGCGCGGGCGCGCACCTCGTCCGCCCGCGCGCCGAGCACCACGTGCACCCGCGCGCAGCCACCCGCGCGCAGCGCCTCCGCCGCGTGCTCCACGAGCGGCCGTCCCCGGTGCCCGAGCAGCGCCTTGGGCCGCCCGCCGAGCCGCCGCCCGCCGCCCGCCGCCAGCAGCAACCCCACGGTCCGGTCTCCGTTGTCCGTCATGCCTCCTGCATACCGCAACCCGTCGCGGGGTATCGGGACGGCTCCGGACGGGCGCCCGGAGCCGCTTCGTCACGCTGCGGAGCAATTCGATGACGCAGCGGGCTGGCGCGAGGGGGCCGGGGTGGCGTTTACTGGCGCGACCGGTCGGCGGGGCGCCGCGGCCGGCCGGGGAGGCGCACGACGACGTGCCAGGGGAGGACCGTGTCGCACAGCGTGGAGCAGAGGTGTGTGCCCGGTAGTCAGGTGGACCCACGAGTGGCGGGGCTGCGCTCCGCCGTGTCCCGGCTGCGCCGCCAACTCGCAGCCCACCCCGGGGACTTCCGGGAACGGAGCATCGCGGAGGAGGAACTCGCCGCGCTGGCCGGCCTGGCCGCGGCCGACGACCCCGAGGTTGCCCGGCTGCGCCGCTCCCTGCTGCTGGTCGCGGGTGCGATCGGCTCGGTGAGCGCGCTGGGGCAGGGCGTGCGCGAACTGCGGGAGGCGGTGGACCTGTTCGGCCCGTCACCACGCGTCTGACGCGCGCCCCGTTCAGGCGGTGGGGGCGGCGCCCGGCGTGGTGAGCGCCTCGGAGAGCTCCGCCGCGACCTGCTGGAGCACCGGTACGATCCGCTCCGTCTGCGTGACCCGCCCCGCCGGGCCCGAGATGGAGATCGCCGCCGCCGTGGGGGAGTCCGGTACCGGTACGGCGAGGCAGCGGACGCCGATCTCCTGCTCGTTGTCGTCCATCGCGTAGCCGAGGCGCCGCACGTCCTCCAGGGCCGCGAGGAAGCCGTCCGGCGTGGTGATGGTCCTGTCCGTCGCGGCGGGCATGCCGGTACGGCCGAGCAGCGCCCGTACCTCCTCCGGCGGGAAGCCGGCCAGCAGGGCCTTGCCCACGCCGGTGGAGTGCGGCAGGGCGCGCCGGCCGACCTCGGTGAACATCCGCACGGAGTGCTTCGACGGCACCTGCGCCACGTACACGACCTCGTCCCCGTCGAGCAGCGCCATGTTCGCCGTCTCGCCGGTCTCCTCCACCAGGCGGGCCAGGTGCGGGCGCGCCCAGGAGCCCAGCAGCCGGGAGGCGGACTCGCCGAGCCGGATCAGCCGCGGGCCCAGCGCGTAGCGACGGTTGGACTGCTGGCGTACGTAGCCGCAGGTGACCAGCGTGCGCATCAGGCGGTGGATGGTCGGCAGGGGCAGCCCACTGCTCGCGGACAGCTCGCTCAGACCGACCTCGCCGCCCGCGTCCGCCATCCGTTCGAGCAGGTCGAAGGCGCGCTCGAGGGACTGCACACCGCCACTGGCGGCGGACCGGGCGGAGCCGGTGGTGCTGGCGCTGGACGTCGGCACGGCGCGTTCCTTTCGAGGCCTGGCGGGAAGGGCAGAAGCCTACCCGGCGGCCGGTCGACCCCCCTCCGCTGGCGCGCAGCCACGTTCTGCTGAGTGGAAATTCAGTTCCACCTCATGGAATCGTCCGGAGGTGTCCGCGGGCCCGGACCGTGCGGGGCGACCGCCCTGGCGGCCCACCACCGGGAACCGGGCGGCCGACCCACCGGGAGCGCGCGGGGCGCGCCGGCGCCGTCGACGGCCGGTGCGCCCCGCGCGGGACGCACGGGGGATGTCACGCCGCGTGCCCCGCGCCCCGGGTGTCACGACGTCGTGATCACCGAGACGGAGAACTTTACGGAACAGACGAACTTTACGGAACAGACTGGCCCGGCGCGCCGCCCCACGGGCGGGAGTCAGGCCGCGTGTCCGCCGTCCACCGAGAACTCCGCACCGGTGACGTACGCGGCCCCCGCCAGGTGGGCGATCGTGTGGGCCACCTCCTCCGCCGCGCCGAAGCGCCCCAGTGCGGTCATCGCCGCCTGGCCGGACGCGTGGGGTCCGTCCGCCGGGTTCATCTCCGTGTCGACCGGGCCCGGGTGCACGATGTTCGCCGTGATCCCGCGCCCGCCCAGCTCCCGTGCCAGGGCCTTGGTCAGACCCACCAGCGCCGACTTGCTCATCGTGTAGAGCGTGCCGCCGGGACCGGGCACGCGCTGGGTCATGCAGGTGCCGACGGTGATGATCCGGCCCCCGTCCGTCATACGGGCGACGGCCGCCCGGGAGGTCAGGAAGACGCCCCGCACGTTCACCGCGAGCACCCGGTCGACGTCGGCGGGGGACAGCGTCTCCACCGGCCCGAGCACGCCGATCCCCGCGTTGTTCACCAGGACGTCGAGCCGGCCCAGCTCCCGCGCGGCGGCGTCCACCGCCCCGGGCGCCTCCTGCGGGTCGCCGGCGTCCGCGCGCAGGGCCACCGCGCGGCGCCCCAGCGCCTCCACGGCCCGTACGACGTCCCCGGCCGCCTCCTGGCCGTTCACGTACGTCACCGCGACGTCCGCGCCCTCCCGTGCCAGCCGCAGCGCCGTCGCCGCGCCGATCCCGCGGCTGCCGCCGGTCACCAACGCCACCTTGCCGAGCAGGGTCTTCTCGAGGTTCTTCACCGATGTGTCTGTCGTCATGCGTCCATCCCAGCGCCCCCGCCCCCGGCACGCTGGCGGCGAACGGACGTCGACCTGCCGCACCGTCGATGAGTTGCGGCTCCCGCCGGGGTCTGAGCTGATGACGACACGCCCCCCGCACCGGAAGGCAGGAACCCGTCATGGGCAAACTCGTAGTGACCGCCTTCGTCACCCTCGACGGCGTCCACCAGGCCCCCGGCGGCCCCCAGGAGGACACCAGGGGCGGCTTCGAGCAGGGAGGCTGGAGCGTCCCCTACGGCGACGAGGACTTCGGCCGGTTCGTCAGCGGGGTCTTCTCCCGCGTGGGCGCCTTCCTCCTCGGCCGTCGTACGTACGACATCTTCGCCTCGTACTGGCCGAAGATGACCGACCCCGCCGACCCGGTCGCCGGCAAACTGAACGCGCTGCCGAAGTACGTCGCCTCCGCCACCCTCACCGATCCCGGATGGGCCGGCACCACCGTGCTCCGCGGGGACCTCTCCGAGGAGGTCACCGCCCTCAAGGAGCACACCGACGGCGAGCTCCAGCTGCACGGCAGCGGAGCCCTCGCCCGGTCCCTGTTCGCGCTCGACCTGGTGGACACCCTGCACCTGCTGACGTTCCCGGTCGTCCTCGGCGCCGGGCGCCGCCTGTTCCCGGAGGGCTCGATGCCGAGCGCCTTCCGGCACACCGGCGGAGAGATCACCGCCGCGGGCGTGTCCGTCCAGACCTACGACTTCTCCGGCCGTCCCGAGTACGGCTCGTACGAGTTCCCGGAGAACGCCTGACAGCGGCCGCGCCGGTGGACGCCGCCGCCCGGCCGGCGGTTCAGCCGGGCTTCCGGCTCTCCGCGGTGGCGAACAGGGCGCCGCCCAGCACCAGCAGGGCGATGCTCGCGTAGATCTCGTAGCCGTCGAGGAATCCGATCCGCTGCACCAGTCCCCAGTTCCAGTCGGTGAACCGGGTCACCAGACCGGCCACCCCCTGCACCACGGCGAGGAAACCCAGAACCTTCAGCAACTGCTTCATGCCGCCGACCCTCGCCCCGCCCCGCCCCCGCCCGCATCGGCCGCGGGGCGGTCCCTCCCCGACGGAAGGCGGCGCTTCGCTCCGGCCGGAGCACCGAAAGTCCGCGCTGCCGCGACTTCGGTAGGAGATCCGCCCGCGGGGCCGTGCCGGGGGTGTTCCCCGCATAGATTCGTCGACCGTGACTGGTGACAAGACGGCGCAGACCGCCCCGGTGTTCGCGGGGCGCCGGTGGTTCTTCCCGTCCGCCCTCGTCCACGAACTCGCCCCCGACGCGGCCCGCTCCGGGCGGCGGCCCCGGCGCACCGTGCGGGACTGGGTCGTCGACTTCGCCTGCTTCCTGCTGGCCGTCGGGGTGAGCCTGCTGGGCGCCGAGGCGCTCAGCGACAACCACGACCTCCCTCCCGGGCTGGTCACCGCCGACCAGGTGCTCGGCGCGCTGTCCTGCGCCGCCGTCTGGCTGCGCAGGCGGTGGCCGTTCGCCCTGGCCGTCGCGACGGTCCCGGTCAGCTTCGTCTCGGAGACCTCCGGCGGCGCGGCGCTCATCGCCCTGTTCGCGCTCGCCGTGCACCGCCCCTTCCGGTACGTGGCGTGGGTGGGCGGCGTCCACGTGGCCCTGACCCCGCTGTACTTCTGGTGGCGACCCGATCCCGACCTGCCGTACCTCGCCTCGCTGGTCCTCCTCGTGGTGCTGGTGGGCGCGATCGTCGGCTGGGGCATGTTCGTACGGTCCAAGCGGCAGCTCGTGCTGAGCCTGCGGGACCGGGCGCGGCGGGCCGAGACCGAGGCGCGGCTACGGGCCGAGCAGGCGCAGCGGCTCGCGCGGGAGGCCATCGCGCGGGAGATGCACGACGTGCTCGCGCACCGGCTGACGCTGCTGAGCGTGCACGCGGGCGCGCTGGAGTTCCGGCCCGACGCCCCGCGCGAGGACGTCGCGCGGGCGGCCGGCGTCATCCGGGAGAGCGCGCACGAGGCGCTGCAGGACCTGCGGGAGATCATCGGCGTGCTGCGGGCCGGTGACTCCGACGACGCGGGCCGGCCGCAGCCGACGCTCGCGGCGCTCGGCACCCTGGTCGCCGAGTCCCGGCAGGCCGGTGTGGAGGTCGTCCTGGACCGGCGGGTCGCCGACCCGGCCGGGGTCCCCGCCTCCGTGGGCCGCACCGCCTACCGGATCGTCCAGGAGGGCCTGACCAACGCCCGCAAGCACGCCCCCGGCACGGAGGTCACCGTATCGGTCGCCGGCGGCCCGGGGGAGGGCCTCACCGTGACCGTGCGCAACCCCGCGCCGGAGGGGGACGTGCCGCACGTGCCCGGCGCCGGTCAGGGGCTGATCGGCCTCGCCGAGCGGGCGGTCCTGGCGGGCGGGACCCTGGAGCACGGGCCCACGTCCGACGGAGGGTTCGGGGTGCGGGCACGGTTGCCGTGGGGGTGATCCGGAATCGTCCGGTCCGCGTTTCCCCGCTCCGCGCGACCGTGGTTACGTACGCGCCATGACTGCGATCAGAGTGCTCCTCGTCGACGACGACCCGCTGGTGCGGGCCGGGCTGTCCTTCATGATGGGCGGCGCGGACGACATCGAGATCGTCGGCGAGGCCGCCGACGGCGGCGAGGTCGAGGCGCTCGTCGACCGGACCCGGCCGGACGTCGTCCTCATGGACATCCGCATGCCGGTGGTGGACGGTCTCACCGCCACCGAGTCGTTGCGCCGGCGCGAGGAGGCCCCGCAGGTCGTGGTGCTCACCACCTTCCACGCCGACGAGCAGGTGCTGCGCGCGCTCCGTGCGGGCGCCGCCGGCTTCGTCCTGAAGGACACCCCGCCCCCCGAGATCGTCGCCGCGGTGCGCCGGGTCGCGGCCGGCGATCCCGTGCTGTCGCCCGCGGTCACGCGGCAGTTGATGGCGCACGCGGCCGGTGCCGCCGCCGACACGCGGCGCACGCGCGCACGTGAGCGTGTCGCGGACCTCAACGACCGCGAACGCGAGGTCGCCGTCGCGGTCGGCCGGGGCCTGGCCAACGCCGACATCGCCGCCGAGCTCTACATGAGCGTGGCCACCGTCAAGACCCACGTCTCCCGCATCCTGGCCAAACTGGGTCTCAACAACCGGGTGCAGATCGCGCTGCTCGCCCATGACGCCGGGCTCCTCGATGAGCCCGGGGACCGCTGATCCCAGGTGTACGCCGCCGTCGCCCCGCTCACGAACGCGGTGATCTTCCACAATGCCCCGGACGTCGCGGAGATCGTGCGGCAGCTGCTGGAGGAGGGAGGGGAGACCGACCCGGAAGACCTGGCGCACATCTCGCCGTACCTGACCGAGCACATCAACCGGTCCGGCGAGTACAGCACCCGCGAACTCGGCGTCCGGCCCGACGCGTACGACCCGGAACCCGACGTCGACTTCACACTGCTGCGCGAACAGGAGCTGACCGCCGCCGGATTCGGTCAGGCCGCTTGACGACCGCAAGCCTCCTCGTGTGAGCACGGGGCCTGCAGTCGAAGCGGCGCCCGGAGCCACCTCTTGTGGTTTCGGGCGCCGTTTCCTGTTGGTGCTGTACGAGGTCGGGCGCCGGCGGCCAGGCTGAGCGTCTGACCGGTCCGGCGGTGCTCGTGGGCTTGGTCCAGGTCGGCGCGCAGCTGCTCGGCGGCGGGTCCGGGTCGGTGTCCCGCCGGAGCTCTCGCA
>NZ_JAHWZY010000079.1:0-6888 GCF_041380215.1 Streptomyces pimonensis | reverse complement strand
ACACCCCTACCGCTGTCGATTCACCTGCCGTGTCGGAGCCAGGCCGGGTCGAGGAGGAGAACTGGATGATGCACTTGTCACCGGACGGCCCGAGCTCCTTCGGGCCCGTGGGCCGGCGTGAGGTGATGAATGCCGGTGTCGCCTCGCTGATGACCTGGAGGTCGGACGGATCGAGTCCGGCTTCCGCGGCCGCCGGCGCCGACATGCTGGAAGCCTCACGCTCACTGTTCACGCACTACCGCAGACTCGGTCAGGCCGTGGAACCCGGCCTGCTCCTGCCCGTTCTGATCGCGCAGACACACACGCTGCGGGAGCTGTCGGCGCAGAGCGACAGCGGCACCAGGCGTCGCCTGCTGGCGCTCGGTTCCCGGTACGCCGAGTACGTGGGCTGGCTGGTGCAGGAGACTGGGGACGAGCGTGCGGCGCTGTGGTGGACGCAGCGTGCGGTCGATCTGGCCGCCGTCGGCGGTGATCAGGCGCTGGCCGGTTATGCGCTGGTCCGCAGGGCGTTGGTCACGCTGTACCGGGAGGACGCCGAGCAGACGATCACGCTGGCCCGCCGGGCGCAGAGCGGCGTGCTGCCGTCACGGATCCGCGGTCTCGCCGCACAGCGCGAAGCGCAGGGCCATGCCCTCGCCGGCGATGTCGGCGCCTGTCTCCGTGCCCTGGACCGGGCTCGTACTCTGCTCGCCCGCCGGAACGACGGTGCCGACGGTCCGGTGATCGGCTCTATGCATCTTCCAGATTCGGTCGGCATGGTCACCGGCTGGTGCCTCGTCGATCTCGGGCGACCGCGCGAGGCGGGCGAGGAACTGGATCGGCAGCTCACTCAGGTCGGCCCCGACGCGGTGCGTACGCAGGTGCGGTACGGCGTACGTCGCGCGCTCGCTTATGCCTCCGCCGGCGAGATCGACCACGCGTGCGCGCTGACGGAGCCACTGCTCGACGGCGTGACGGCGGTCCGCTCGGCGACCGTCACGACCGATCTCCGACGGCTCGTCCGGGTGTTGGGCCGCTACCCGGACCACCCACCGGTACGCCGACTGGCACCGCGGCTCGGCACCTTGACACGCCCGACCACCCCTCTTGAGGAGTCACCGTCATGAGCGACATCTTCATCAACTACCGCACCGGGGACGGGGAGAAGACCGCGGCCCTGCTCCGCCAAGGGCTGTCGCACCGCTTCGGCCCGGGACACGCATTTCACGCGTCACAGTCCATCGTTCCCGGTGAAAGCTGGCCCGAACGGCTGCTGGCCGCGGTACGGCACAGCTCCGTACTCCTGGCCGTCATCGGACCGGACTGGACGAACTTCCGTGCCCAACTGGAGGATCCCGAGGATTGGGTGCGCAAGGAGATCGAGGAGGCTTTCGAGTGTGAGGTCCCAGTGGTCCCCGTTCTGGACGGACGCAAAACCAGCCGGCTGAGCAAGGCCGATCTTCCGCCCGCGTTGCGACGGCTCGCCGATCTCCAGTCCATCGCGTTCGACTCCGGTGACACCGACGTGTGTGTCGCGCGCATCGGTGATCTGATGGCCGACATGATTCCCGGCCTCGACAACCGGTCCGGGACCGAGACGGAAATGCCCGCGCCGGGCAGCGTGACCAATTCCATCGGGACTGTGAACGGTACAGCCGTACAGAGCCGTGACTTCACCGGTGACGTCGGCACGGTCGTCAAGGGCGCCCACGGTCCTGTCCACACCGGGAACGGCAACATCTACTCGCATTCACGTCATGTCTCGGGCGACCGTCACTTCTCGGGTGACGGGATGACGTACTTCGAGGGTGACCACCACGGCACCATCCAGCACCGGTTCGGTGAACGGGACGGTCACGAGGACAAGGACAGGTGAGCCAGCACACCGGAACCTGGGTCCGGGACTCAGGCGTCACGGTCACGGGCCCTGGCGACGTCTACATCGGCACGCAGCTACAGGACTCGGACAAACCGGCTTTCCGCCGAGTCGCCGAGGACCAACTCCGCCGACTGCGCTACGTACTGGTCGCTCCGCCATGTATGGGCGAGGCTCGTGCCGTACTCGCCGACTCCGGCACCGTCATCCTGGACGGTGTCCCGGGCAGCGGCCGGTCGGCTGTGGCCCGCGTACTGCTGCACGAACACCACCGGGACAGTGGTGTCTTCCACGAACTCCTGCCTGGTGAGGAGGACGAGCTCTCCCTCCAGGACCCCGCTCTGGTCGGGACCGGTGATCAGTTGTTGCTGGACCTGTCCGCCGCGGACGACCGCCGCTGGGCCGCAGCCCAGGCCGACCTCCCGGCGCTGCGCAAGGCCGTACACGAGCAACAGGCCCATCTGGTCGTGGTCATGCCGCACCGCGGCGTTCTCGACCCGGACCTGCAGTACTGCCGCGTGGTGCTCGAACGGCCACCCGGTATCGGCGTTCTCCGGCGGCATCTGCGCCTGCACGGTGTGCCGCCTGAGCAATATCTCCGGCCGGACGGCACCGTCACCGGGTTCCTGACGGCGAACAGGCCGATGCGGGAGATCGCGGAATTCGCCGACCTCGTGCGCCGGGCACGCGAGGCCGGTCAGCCCGGGGACGGATTCGGCCAATGGTGCGAGGCGGCCGGGCGGGCGCGGAACGACGGCCGACGGGAAGCCGCCGCGCTCGTCACCAAGCTGCGGGAGGCGCCGCAGCGAGCCCTGCTGATCGCCGTGTCCATGCTGCATGGGGCACACGCCGATGTCGTTCACCGCGCGACCGAGCAACTGCTGAGCACCCTCGGGCCTCCGTCGGAGGGCGACTCGCCGCTGCGGCACCGAGATCTCGCCGAGCGGCTCCTCGAAATCTCGGCCACTGCCGCCCCCAATGGACAGGTCCGGTTCGACCAGCTGGACTTCGACTCCGCCGTTCGTGCCCATTTCTGGGACCACATGCCCGATCTTCGCCCCCACCTCGGCACCTGGGTCGCGAGTGTGGTGGAGCTGAACGACCCGCACGTCGTCACGCTCGTACGCGACGTCCTGGTGGAACGAGTGGCCGGTGAATACCTGCGGACCGGACGTGCGGACGGACTGGGGGCCCTCATCGAACGCTGGAGCACCGATGCGACGAGCCGACCTCGTCTGGAAGCGGCCGTTCATGCGCTGACCCGCGGGCTGGCGGACCCGGTACACGCCAGGGACTTCCGCGAGCAGATCTACCAGTGGTGCGCCAACCGGCGCCTCAAGGGCGAGCTCGCGCAGGTACTGGTCCGCGTCTGTGCCGACGTCCTCGCGACCAGTCATCCCGATCAAGCCCTGGTCAGGCTCCACCACCTGGCCCGGCGTGAGCGCGGCACGACGCGTGCCCGGCAGGCGCTGTGCGATCTGGCGGCGCGCAGCCGCAGGCTGCACCGCGTGCTGCTCGACCGTCTCGCCCGTTCCGACCTCTCACCCGCCAATCTCGGGATCTTCCTCCAGGCCAGCGACCCCGAACTGTTGACGCTCCGCCCCGGCACTTCGCACGCGCTGGTCGACGAGCAGGGCGCGCAGCGCTCCCTGACAACCTGCTGGCACGCCGTACTGACCGAGCTGCCGCCTCCGCAGTGGCAGGCCGGAGCACGACGCTGGCTCCACTGGGCGGCCGCCCGCACCGGACCGCACGGCGGGCTCCTGCTCGACCTCCTCGTCAACGCGGCACAGCGCTGCACGGAGAAGCGGGGCAAGGTCTTCGCTCTGCTGTACGCGTGCGCCCGCGACGCCGAGCGCGCCGGTCCGGGGGATGCGGCGCGGGCCGCGGAGACCACCGGTCTGCTGCTCCACAAGATCAGCACGGCTCAAGGCATCGCTCCGGCCACACCGCCGACGACCTCACCCAGGGGGACTCGACCATGAGCACCGCACGGAAAACCACAACCGTCTTCCTCACCGTTCTGAGCGGTCTCCTGCTGAGCATCGTCGGTCTGACTCAGCGGTGGCCCGCATGGACTTGGCCACTGCTGGCAGTGCTGCTGCTCGTCGTCCCCGCGGCCGTCTTCCGGGTCGCCGCGATGCGCCGCGGCACGGTACCGGTGGCTTTCAAGGAGCAACTCACGGCCGCCCCCGTGGAACGCACGGAACACCGCGTCAGCCAGGTAGTGCTGCCCAGCAAGTGGGCCGACTACGACTTTGTCTTCTCCGCGACAGTGCGCTGGTACCTCGTCGACGCTCCCGCGAGTGCCCCCGTGCTCAACCCGGCGGGCCTCGCCGTCGACGCGGTCCTGAAGCGGGCTCGCGCCATCACCGAGCAACGAGAACCGGTCCGGGTCTCACTCGTCGAGCAGGAACTGTCCGGCGCCCTCAGCCGGATGGTTCCTGAGTCCACCGGGCACCTCCAGGCGATGGCGGAGAACATCCAGCTCGTCCTGGTGCAGCAGGACCAGGAACGCCTCGACAAGCTCGCCGACGTACGCAAGGACGAGGCGGTCTGGGTGCACCAGCGCAAGTACGAGCAGAGCAGGCGCCGGTACTTGGGCGAGGACGTCCTCAAGGACACCGGCAGCGCAGTGGTCTGGTGGCTCGCCAGGAACGACGAGCACGTGGAACGTACGGTGAACGACCTGGCCCTGCTCGCTCAGCTCACCTCGGCGGCCAATGACACCGACATTCCCGAACGGCTTCAGGATCTGATCTCCTCGCAGGCCGGCGGGCCGACGACGTCGGACGTTCCCGAGGCGAAGCCACCCTCAGCGCCGCAGGGACGGGAGACAGCCACGATGCGTCTCTCCGACTTCCTCGACAGCATCGGTTTCACCGACGGAGACGTACGCCGCCCGATGCTCGCGGCACAGATCGCCGGCCTCATCAAGGAGCAGAACCGCCACGAGACCGCCGAGGAGATCCAGCACCACTTCGATCCGCCGGCGTCCCTCGCTCCGGACGACGACGAGGCACCTGCCTCCGGCTTCCCCCTCGCCTAGGAGAAGACACATGGACAGCGAACTGGCCGTACTCGTGGCATCGGGCGCCACCACACTGGTCTCTCTCATGGTCACCGACTCCTGGACACACGCCCGGGAACTCGTCGGGCGGTACCTGACCCGCACAGGCGCGGACCCCGACACGTTCGACGACCTGCAGGACACCAGGACCCGGCTCCTCGCCGCCGACTCCACGGAACGTGAACGGACCGCCCGCGAGGTCAGCCGACGATACGGTGACCGTCTGCGCCGACTCGCGGAAGCCGACGACGGCAGCGGTGAGGCCCTGCGTGCTCTGCTGACCTCGTTACTACAACTCTCGGCGTCCGCGGCAGACAGCCGGCGCACGGTGGACAACCGCATCAGCGGGGGAGTCCAGCACGGCCCCGTCGTCCAGTCGGGCACCGTTACTGGGCTGACCTTCCACGTGGATCACGTCGATCGCACGGATCGCCAGTAGTGCCGGCGCAGCGAGGGCACCGCGCGTTCCTGGACTCGGTCAGCCTGTTCCTGCCCAGCTCGGATGATACGGGTGCCGTGGCAACGCGAGTTGGCCGCCCCGAGGCAGCCGCGTAGAGCTACGCGACGCCCGATGGTCACGGCACCCCGGACCCCACCCGGCGAGGTCGTCGTCATCGTCGGCATCGCGTCGAGCGACGGGGCGGGAACCGGCAGGAGGTGTGCTTCGCCCGGGTCTGTACGGTGAGCGGTGTAACTCCCGATCTGGAAGCGTCAGTTGATGACTGACGTGGCGAGTGGCATCGAGGCCGGGGAGGCCGTGGTGAGTGGGACGGGCGCCGTGGATGACGGGCTGGTTGCCGAGCTGGTGGCCCGGGCCCAGGCCGGTGGGGTGAAGCTCACCGGGGAGGGCGGCCTGTCCCCGGAGGGGGCAACCCCCAGCAGCAGCTGACGAAGCGGGTGCTGGAGTCCGCGCTGGAGGGCGAGCTCACCGATCATCTGGGCCATGAGCCCGGTGAGCGGGCCGAAGGCGGCCGGGAGAACTACCGCAACGGGCACCGGTCGAAGACGGTGATCACCGAGTCGGGGCCGGTCGGGATCGCGGTGCCGCGGGATAGGGCCGGGTCGTTCGAGCCGCAGCTGGTCAAGAAGCGGCAGCGGCGTCTGTGCGGTGTGGACGAGATGGTCCTGTCCCTGTCGGCGAAGGGGCTGACGCACGGGGAGATCTCCGCGCATCTGGCCGAGGTGTACGGCGCGGAGATCTCCAAATCGACTGCGTGAACGTGAGGGTCAGGGACGGGCAGGTCGCCAACCGGCCGGTCTACATGGCGGTGGCGGTCACCGCCGAGGGGCACCGGGACATCCTGGGCCTGTGGATCGGTGACGGCGGTGAGGGCGCGAAGTACTGGCTCCAGGTCCTGACCGAGGTCAAGAACCGCGGCGCGGCCGACGTCCTGATGCTCGTCTGCGACGGCCTGACCGGGCTCCCGGACGCCGTGAACACCGTCTGGCCTGCGACGATCGTCCAGACCTGCGTCGTTCACCTGCTGCGCAACAGCTTCCGTTACGCGGCCCGGCAGGACTGGGAGAAGATCGCCAAGGCCCTCCGGCCCGTCTGCACCGCGCCGACCGAGGACGCCGCCCTGGAGCGGTTCGTGGAGTTCACCGACGTCTGGGGCGGGAAGTATCCGGCGATCGTCCGACTCTGGGAAAGCGCGTGGGCGGAGTTCGTGCCCTCCTCCGGTTCGACGTCGAAATCCGGAAGATAGTCTGCACCACCAACGCGATCGAGAGCATCAACGCACGGATCCGCAAGGCCGTGAGGGCCCGGGGACACTTCCCCACCGACCAGGCCGCGCTCAAGTGCGTCTACCTGGCCGTCATGAGCCTGGACCCGACCGGCACCGGACGCAAACGCTGGACCATGCGCTGGAAGGCCGCGCTCCAAGCCTTCGACATCACCTTCGACGGCCGGCTCACCGCCGGACGCCGCTGAAGAAATCCGACCGAGTTCCACCGTTTGCTA
>NZ_JAHWZY010000078.1:0-7207 GCF_041380215.1 Streptomyces pimonensis | reverse complement strand
GCCCCAGGCGTAGGTCTCCCGCAGGTCCAGCCGGGTGCCGAGGAACTCCCGCACGCCGAGTTGGTAGCGCTCCTCGCCCACTGCGTCCAGTTTCGGCGCTTGTGCCGCGAGCTCCCGCGACAGGTATGCCGCCATCCGTGTCAGCGCTTGGCTCGCAGCCGCCGCAGCCTGCTCCAGTGCGCCCCGCAGCACACCGTCGCCGTGCCCGGCGGGCAACCCCGCCAGGTACTGCCGCATGTCACGGCACTCCCGGGCGTTACGGATCACTTGACGGTACGGTGCGACCCGGCCGCGGCGTCGCGCCGCCTCCAGACTCTCCCGCAGTCCCGAGCGCCTCCGGGACGGCCGACAGCCGCGCCAGCAACATCTCCCACGCGGTGTCGCGGCCCTGATCCAGCAGACCCACCGCTTGCCGCACGCGCTGGATGGGCCCGTCGAGGGTGTCCAGCAGCGTGCCGTACGCGTCGGTGTCGGCCAGCGCCACCTGCGTGGCGAGCCGCTCACGCAGCACCGCTGCCGCGACGCGCTCCGCATCCCCGGCCACAGGCGTGTCATCGACCGCCTTCAGCATGCGACGCGCCGACGCCGCCCGCTCCTGCACCGCCTGGGGGCCGAAGTCGGTCAGACGGGTCTCCGGACCGGCGATGCCCATCGCCGCGGCGAGGCAGGGGTCCAGTACGGCCAGCTCGTCCACGTACTGATCCGCGAGATCGTTCAGTGCTGTCATGATCGGGACCGGCTCGGCGACGGCAGCCCGGGAGCGGTGACGGACACCGCACACGACACGTGCTGCTTCCTCATGCTGGCACCTGCTCCGACGTCGTGAGAGCGGCCGGGCGTGTGCGGACTAAGAGCGAGGCGAACAGGTCGGTGATCCAGCGCCGGCCGCCCTCGGGGGTGTCGCTCGCGACGATCCCGGCGAGCACCGTCTCGCCGGCCTGGTAGGTGATGTGGTCGGGCAGCGGCGAGCCGGGCGGCAGTTCGTTCCAGGCGACCACGGACGGGTCGTCCCGGAACGCCGCTGCCCCGTCGAGCCCCTGGAACTCCCGTCCGGCCAGGTGGTGGCCGGGGTAGACGAACCATCCGTACCGGCGCCGGTCGGCAGGCGGCTCGGGGAGCGTTCCGGTGAGGCGCTCGCCGAGCAGAGCGCGCAGCTCGTAGGAGGGCAGGTGGACGCCGGTGGCCAGCTCGATGGTCGCCACCACGTCAGCTTCCCCTACCCGGTTGCCGACCTCGAGAAAAACCAGCTCTCCCCTGTGAGCGATCGCCTCCAGATGGAAACTGCCGTCCTCGACACGCACCGCCGCCAGGGCGCGGGACACCCAGGCGCGATCCTCCTCGGACAGCGCGAGCTGGAACGACCCCAGTGGCCTGCCTTGTGCGTACTGCAGGCAGGTGCCGACGTACTCACTCGCACTGAGGACCAGTACTTCGCCGCCCTGCACCAGGCCGTCGAAGTGCCTGATCGGCCCGGAGACGAACTCCTCCACCTCGAAGTCCGCCAGGTCGCTCCCCGTGTCGAGCCGGGATATGCCGGTCCGGCCCTCGGTGATGGATGCGGCGGCCTGCAGGGGCGTGTCGAAGACGAGGACGTCCTCGCTGGACGCACCGCGATGCGGCTTCAGTACGGTCCGGCCGTACCAGGGGACCCGGCCGTCCAGCTTGAGGAAGCGTGGCAACGCGAGGAAGCGGGGCACGCGCAGACCCGCGTCCTCAACCACCTGCTTCATCAGGACCTTGTCCCGGGCGAGCGCCACCTGGTTGGCCGGAGCACCGGGCACGCCCAGGTACTCGCGCAGCAGGGCGGCGTCGAGCAGCTCGTACTCCGATACCGAGATGACCCGGTCGAAGTCGCGGGGCCGGTGGGCCAGCCAGTCCCGAGCCTCCTCGAAAGCCGAGCGCAGACCCGGACGGCTCACCCGCTCGCAGCGCAAGTGCGGTGGCAAGGTGGCCAGCGCCTGGTCGGTCCCGAAATAGGTGACCTCGTGCCGGTCGTGAGAGATACCCCGGTAATATTCGATCTTGAAGTAGGGCACGCGGTGCAGAATGAGAATCTTCATCGGGCCTTCCTGAGGGAAGCGAAGGGCGCGGTCCAGGGCGTCCGACCAGGCCTCGCGCAGTGCGTGGACGACGGTGCGGATGTCGGTGCGGCCGCCGCGCAGGACGACGCAGCCCTGTGCCGCGAAGTCTGCGTTGTCGCGAGCAACCGCATGCAGGTCGCGTCGCTCGGTCGACAGCCAGGAGAACTGCGTGACAACCAGTTCCCCCTCGGCCAGGCCGAGGCGTTCCGCGGTGGCCTGGACGGCGTCCGCGAACGGGTCCGTGCCGGACATGACGTCGTCCGGGGAGAACGAGCGGTCGGTGGTGACGCCGAGCAGCACTGTCGCCGCCGAGCACTCGGGCACGAGCTCCAGCGCGCCGGCGGCCGCGCCGAAGGCCGTGTCGACCCAGCGGTTGTGCAGGTCGATCCCGTACACCCATCGGGCCAGCGACCAGATCTTCATTCCGCCCGGTCGCCGGTTGGGCTCCACCACTGCGGCGCGCAGCCCGTCGTCGCTCAGCTTGATCTCGTTGTAGAAGGGCCCGTCACACTGCCCGACGAGCAGGTTCGCCTGCCGTCCCGCCCGTTCCAGCGTCGCGCAGCGTCTCCCGCACCACCGCGATCACCTCGGCCGCCCGCGAACTGAGGTAGAAGTGGCCGCCGTTGAAGACCTGGAGGTGGAACGCGGCTGTCGTGTGGGCTCGCCACGCCTCCGCTTCCTCGACCGTCGACTTCGGATCCGCGTCGCCGACCAGGGCGGTGATCGGGCAGTCGACGGTCGCCTCCACGGGACCGTAGGTCTCGATGGCCCGGTAGTCACTGCGGATGGCGGGCAGCACCATCCGCAGCAGTTCCTCGTCGCCGAGCACCTGGGCGTCCGTGCCGCTCAGGGCCTTCAGTTCGGCCACCAGCCCGTCGTCGTCCCGCTGGTGCACGGTCTCCGCGCGCCGCGTCGACGGGGCGCGCCGGCCGGAGGCGAACAACAACGCGAGCGTGTGGCCACGGCTCTGGAGCCGGCGCGCGACCTCGAACGCGATGATCGCGCCCATGCTGTGCCCGAAGAACACCACGGGCCGGTCGAACAGCGGCACCAGCTCGGGCGCGATCCGGTCGGCCAGCACGCCGATGTCGTCCACGTTGGGTTCGGTGCGCCGGTCCTGACGGCCGGGGTACTGGAGGGCCGCCACGTCACAGTCGCTCGCGAGCGCGGCCGAGACGGGGAAGTAGAAGCTGGCCGATCCCCCCGCGTGCGGGAAGCACACCAGCCGGGCCGGGGCGTCGGGGGCGGGGTGGAACCGGCGGAGCCAGAGGTTGCTGCCGTCGGCAACTGTCATGTTCGTCGTCCGTTCTGCTGTGGTTTTCTGTCGGTGTGCTGTCAGTGTGTCGTCGCACTCGGGTGAGGGGTCGTCTCAGTCGCCGTCCCGGTCGCCGCTCAGCCAGGCCCGCACGGCGAGTGCCGTGGACTCGGAGTGCTGCTCCATGATCGTGAAGTGGTCGCCGGGGACGTCGGTCTCCTCGTGCGGGAACGGCCACTTGGGTTGCCAGTCGTCCTCGGTCTCCAGGGCCGCTGACTCCCCCGGCGGGAAGGTGGCGTGCACGAACAGCGTCCGCGCCTCGACCGGTTCGGGCTGCCAGTCGTCGAACACGCGCAGGTAGCCGCCCTGCCCGGTCAGTTGCGCTCCGGTCATCAGCTCGAACGCCTGGTCGGTGGAGGCGCGTTCCCGCAGTGCCGTCTCCAGCCGGTTCTCGAACGAGTTCGTCGCGATGTACGTGTCCAGCAGCACGACCGCCACGGGTGCGCCGCCCTGCTGTTCGAGGAGCGCGGCGACGGCGTTGACCACCCACCCGCCCGACGAGTACCCGACGAGCACGTACGGCCGCTCGCCCGCCTGCCTCCTGACGGCCTCGGCCTGGTAGCGGACGATCGCGTCCCTGGTGGCGGGCAGCGCCTCGCCGGGCGCGAAGCCGGGGTGAGGCAGCACGGTGACGTTCCGCTCACCAGCAAACACGGGGGCGAACCGGGCGAAGTAGTGCGGGCCGGAGGGCGCCATCGTCGGCGGGAAGCACAGCAGCGGGACGCCCGGTCCGGTCGCCAGCGTGACCGGCGGCAGCGGGTCCACCTGGTTCGGCGTCTCGAACACCGGCCGGACCAGCGCGGCCGCGTTCACCATGTGCCACCCCTCCTCGTACAGACCGAGATCGCAAGCCTGCCGGTACAGGCCGGTGAGGGTGTCCTCGGCCGCCAGGGCGGGGGTCTGGGCGGGGGCGCCCCCGGCCCCGGAGGCGAGTTCGCGCCGCAGGTACGCAGCGAGCGCTGGTCCGGTCGGCCGGTCGAACACGACGGTGGTGGGCAGCCGCAGCCCGGTCACGCCAGCGAGCCGGTTGCGCAGTTCCAGCGCGGTCAGGGAGTCCAGTCCGAGCTGGGACAGGGAGCCTGTGACGTCGAGTTCGTCCGCCGCGTACCCGAGGACGGCCGCCGTCTGGTCACGGACGAGCCGCAGCAGTTCCCGTTCCTGCTCCTCCTGCGTCAGCCCGGCCAGCCGCCGCGCCAGTCGCTCTTCGCCGACCTGACCGGCCGCCCTGGTGGCCCGGCGGCGCGTGAAGCTGCGCAGCAGCGGGGGCACTTCGTCGGGCGCGGCACCGCGCAGGGCGCCGACGTCGAGCCGCATCGGCAGCACGACCACGTCGCCCGTCGCGCACCCGAGGTCGAACAGGGCCAGGCCCTCCTCCTCGGTGAGGCCCACGACACCGGAGCGGGACATCCGCGCCCGGTCGGCCCCCGCGAATCCGTCGGTCATCGCGCCGGCCGGCTCCCACAGGCCCCACGCCAGCGACGTGGCGGGCAGGCCGGCCGCCCGGCGGTGCCGGGCGAGCGCGTCCAGGAACGCGTTGGCCGCCGCGTAGTTGCCCTGCCCGGGACCGCCGAGGATGCCCGCCACGGACGAGAACAGCACGAACGCCGACAGGTCGAGATCACGGGTGAGTTTGTGCAGGTGCCAGGCCGCGTCCACCTTCGGCCGGAACACCGTGTCGATACGTTCCGGGGTCAGCGAGCCGATCACGCCGTCGTCCAGCACGCCCGCCGAGTGCACCACACCGGTCAGCGGGTGGTCGGGGTCCACCGCGGCCAGCAGGTCCGTCAGCGCACCGGGGTCGGTGACGTCGCAGGCGGCGAGCGTGACGTGCGCACCGAGGCCGGTCAGTTCCGTGCGCAGCGCGTCGGCTCCGGGCGCGTCCGCGCCACGCCGGCTGGCCAGCACCAGGTGCCGGACGCCGTGACCGGTCACCAGGTGCCGGGCGACGAGACCGCCGATCATGCCAGTGGCGCCGGTCACCAGAACGGTGCCGCCGGGCGCGAACTCCAGCGGGGTCTCCTCCGCCGACGGCCGCGACGGGGTGATGCGGGGCACCAGCGGGGCACCGGCACGCACCGCCACCTGGGGCTCGGAACCGGCGAGGACGGCGGGCAGCACCGCCCAGGACGCGTCGTGCCCATCCACGTCGACCAGAACGAACCGGCCAGGGTTCTCAGACTGCGCCGACCGGACCAGGCCCCACACCGCCGCGTCGGCGATGTCCGGCGCGTCCTCGTCCGGGCGGGTCGCGACGGCGCCTCGGGTCACGAACACGAGACGGGAGTCGAGGAACCGGTCGTCCACCAGCCACTGCTGGGCCGACTGCAACGCACGGAGGGCGGCAGCGCGGGCGGCGGAGGCCGGCTCCGCGCCGTCCTCGGCGCACGAGACGACGACGAGCCGCGGCACCCCCGCCTCAGCGAGGGCCGCGAGGTCCCGGTGCTCCCCGACAACGACACCGGCCGCGGCCAGGCCCGCACCGGCCTTCAGCTCGTCCGGGCCGACGACGGCGCAGTCACGAACGGCAGCGTCCGCGGGGGCCGGCGCCGCCACCCACTCCAGCCCGAACAGCGACTCACGGTGCCGCGCACCCCATTGATCCGCCGCGATCGGCCGCAGTACCAGGGACGCGACCGTCGCCAGCGGATTCCCCTCCACGTCGGCCAGCTCCAGGGTGACGGCATCGGATCCGGCCGGCGTGAGCCGCACCCTCGCCGCGGTCGCGCCGGTCGCGTGCCACCGGATGCCGCTCCACGAGAACGGCAGCCGGGGACGGCCGACGTCCTCGAGGAGGCCGCCGAGCATGCAGGCGTGCAACGCGGCGTCGAGCAGCGCCGGATGGAGGCCGAACGACGCAGCATCCTGGTGCTGGGCCTCGCCCAGCTCGATGTCGGCGTAGACGGCGCCCTCGGCACGCCACGCCGCCTGAAGGCCCTGGAAGACGGGTCCGTACGCGAACCCGTTCTCCTCCAGCGCGTCATAGAGTCCGTCGACGCCGACCGGTTCCGCTCCCGCGGGCGGCCACTGCGTGATCGCGGCAGGGGTTGCGGGGGCGCCGGGGGCCCCGGGGGTGAGGAAGCCGGTCGCGTGCCGGGTCCAGTCGGTGGCGGCGGGGTCGTCCGGGCAGGAGTCGATGCTCAGCGTACGGCGGCCGGAGCCCTCGTCACCGCCGACCGTCACCCGCAGGCGTACCCCGCCGCGTTCGGGCAGCACCAAGGGTGCGGCGAGCGTCAGCTCGTCCACCTCGTCGAGGCCGAGCCTGCCGCCCGCGGCGAGCGCGAGTTCCGCGAACGCCGTTCCGGGCAGCAGGGTCACCTGCGCGACAGCGTGGTCGGCGAGCCACGGGTGCGTGTCCGTGCCGATCCTGCCGGTGCAGACCAGGCCCTGACCGTCGGCGAGGTCCACGGCAGCGCCGAGCAACGGGTGGCCCGCGCCCGCCAGACCGAGCCCACCGGCCGCTTCGTCGAAGCTCACGTCACGGGGAGCGTCCAGCCAGTAGCGTTGGTGCTGGAAGGCGTACGTGGGCAGGTCGACCCGTCGGGCGCCGCTGCCGGCGAAGAACGCCTCCCAGTCCACCCGGACACCGCGTACGTGCAGGCGCCCGGCGGCCATGGTGGCGGCCACCGCCTCCGGCCGGTCTGCGCGCAGCACCGGCACGAAGACCGCCTCGAGGGCCGTCTCCTGGCCCAGCGCGGCCAGCGTGCCGCCCGGACCGACCTCGACGAACGTACCCACACCCTCGCCCGAGAGCGTGCGGACGGCATCGGCGAAGCGGACCGACTCGCGCACGTGCCGCACCCAGTACTCCGGC
>NZ_JAHWZY010000077.1:0-7542 GCF_041380215.1 Streptomyces pimonensis | reverse complement strand
GTACACATCCATCAAGCTCACAACACGGTTGATGCGGGCGGGAATTGAGGCGTCCATGGGATCGGTGGGCGACTCGTTCGACAATGCCCTGGCGGAGAACCTGTGGATGCTGGTCAAAACCGAGTGCATCCGCGGCCGGGTATTCGCCACCAGAGCCGAGGCCAACCTCGCGCTCTTCGAGTATCTCGATGGGTTCTACAACCCCCGCCGCATCCAGAAACGACTCGGCTACCTCAGCCCCATCGAGTTCGAGGAGAAGCACTACGCCAACCAGGCAACGGCCGAACCGGTGAACCTGAAACCCCGCAAACCTGCCCTGACCAGCTAGTCAGCCACTCCCGCACAGCGGGGGAAGCTCAGACCAGGCGCAACACCCGCCGAAGCTCCCGCAGGAACGGGCAGCCGGCACCCCGCGAACTGGTCCGGGACTGACCAGTTCCAAGGATAGCGCCCTCTCCTTGCCACGATCACTCGCGCATACCGGCTCACGCGGGCGAGTCGAGCATCGCTTTGAGGATGCGTTGCAGCTCGGCGCGGTCCTGGGGGGTGACCCTCGCCAACCTGCGGTCGTACTCCGCCGCGAGGGCGGCAAGTGCTCGATCGCGTGCTTTCGTGCCCTCGTCGGTCAGCGCGAGCCGGTGACGCCGCAGGTCCGCCTCGTCGATCTCGCGGCGGATGAAGCCCTTGGTGACGAGGTTGCGGACGTAGACCGTCACGCTCGCCTTGGGCAGTAGTAGCGCGGTTGCGATCTCGGCCGGGTACGGCGATGCCTCCACCTCGGCCAGGACGAAGAACTCCTTCGTCTCCAACCCGAGCTCGGCCAGCTCCTCCGTGCAGGCATCCATCACGACTGCCAGCAGCCGCTGGTTCAGCGTCCACAGCTGCGCCCCGTCGACCGGCATACGGCCCTCCGTTTCATGTGCTACAGTTTCGTACTAGTTCCAGATCGTACAAGATGCTGTCTTGTACTGGGCTCCTATGGAACAACAATCTCGCGAAGGAAGCCAGTCATGATCCAGCACCTCACGATGCCGCGCGGTCCCATCAACCTTGCCGCGGACCTCCACCTGCCTGACAACGCCGACAGCAGCGCACCGCTGCCCGCCGTGGTGCTCTCCACCCCCGGCAGCAGCGTCAAGGAGCAGATCGGCGCCAACTACGCCTCCCGTCTCGCCGCCCACGGCATCGCCGCCCTTGTCCTCGACCCCGCCCATCAGGGTCAGAGCGAGGGCGAGCCCCGCGACCTCGAAGACCCCTACCGTCGAGGTGAGGACATCTCCTACGCCATCGACGTGCTCACCACGACCCCCGGCGTCGACCCGCAGCGCATCGGCGTCCTCGGCATCTGCGCCGGTGGCGGCTACGCCGTTCACACCGCCCGCACGGACCACCGCATCAAGGCGGTCGGTACGGTCGTCCCCGTCAACATCGGCAACGCGTTCCGCAGCTTCTCCCCCGACGGTCCGGCCGCAGCACTCGACGCCCTCGCGGACGCACGGACCGAAGAGGCCCGCTCCGGCGAGATGACCCGCGTGAACTGGCTGCCCGACACCCTCGAGGACGCCGCGGCAGCGGGCTTGACCGGCATCGACACCACTCAGGCCATCACCTACTACCGCACCGAGCGCGGCGGCAACGAACACTCCACGAACCGGCGCCTCCTGCGCGGCGACTCCCTCCTGCTGGGCTACGACGCCTTCCACCTGGCCGATCAGCTCATGACCCAGCCCCTGCAGGTCATCCTCGCCGGACGCATCGGCAACACCGGCTCCTACGACATGGGCATGCAGCTGTGGAAGCTGGCCCCCAACCCCATCGACCTCATGGTGATCGACGGCGCCGGCCACTACGAGATGTACGACGAATCCGCATACGTCGACGCCGCCGTCGAACGACTCACCAGCTTCTACGCGAACAACCTGTGACTGCGGGCATGGGCATCCAACAACGTGACAATGCCCCGCCACTTCTACCAGGACGTGCTCGGCACCGTCCCCAGCTTTGCTGACTTCGTCTCGACACAAGGCCCCGAGGAGCACACACCTTGCTGGGAGCTCGTCGTCGCAGTTGACGCCCCGGACGCCGTGGCCGCTCGCGTACGCGGTCTGGGGCACGCCATGATGGACGGGCCCGATCACGCCGGCGAGCAGCGTCTTACCAGCCCGGACGGACTGACGTTCCATATCCAGGCTGCCGCCTCATGAAGCCGCGGGCAGGCGGCCGCCCGCTGTGTGACGTGCGGTGCCGGCTGGCGGTCGAAGGTCAGACCGAGGCATCCTGCTGGGAGTGTGCGGCGTCCAGGCGGGTGCGGAGGGTGGCGGCGAAGTCTTCGGCGCGGGCCAGCTGGATACGCAGCTCCTCGATCTTGCGGCTGGCGTCCTGTTCGTAGGTCAGCACCCGCTCCAGGAGTGCCTCGCGCTCGGCGTCGTCGGTCGTCTCGGCATGGTCGAGTCGGTCGGTGGCATCGAGCAGGTCACGCATCTGCTCCAGGGTGAAGCCCAGGGGCTTCATGCGGCGGATGACCATGAACCGCTGCACATCGGACTCCGTGTAGAGGCGGAATCCGCCCTGGGAGCGGGCGGAAGGGATGACCAGGCCGGTCTCCTCGTAGTGCCGGATGGTGCGCAGGGACAGCTCCGTCCGCGCGGCGGCCTCGCCGATCTGCATGTGCTTGCCGTCCACGCCCGTGTCCCTGGCCCTTCTCCTCGGGGCGGACCGCGTCCCGTGCGACCCCGCCGATCCCCACTCTAACGTTAAGGTAGAGTTATCGGTGGTGAGGGCGGCCCGGCTGCCCCGCTGTTGCCGTTCCGGGGCCGATGACGCCCCCGGCGAAGATCCGATTCTTGCAGGAGTGAGCGTGCGCGAGCCCATGACGCCGATCGCCGCCGCTTGCCCGCCGTGACCCTTCGCCCCCGGATGTGAGCCGCCCGGCTGCCCGTGCCCGCCGCCCGCCTCGCGTCCGTCCCCCCCTGACTTCCGGCCTACTCTGTGGGCCGTCCGCGGGGTGCCGGCCCGGCCCCCGCGTGTCCTTCCCGCACGCCCCCGGCCTGGCGCAGGGGGGTGCCCGAGCACGACAGGTACCCGTTTCCTTGTCTTCTGCTGCTGTGACTCCCGCCGCGCGGCTGCGCGGCCTCAAGCCGGACTGGCTGAACAACCCGAAGATCTGGCGCACCGAGGTCCTCGCCGGCCTGGTCGTCGCCCTCGCGCTGATCCCCGAGGCGATCTCCTTCTCGATCATCGCCGGTGTCGACCCCGCCGTCGGCCTATTCGCCTCGTTCACCATGGCCGTGGTCATCTCGATCGTCGGCGGACGACGCGCGATGATCTCCGCCGCCACCGGCGCCATCGCCCTCGTGATCGCCCCCCTGAACCACGAGTACGGCCTGGGCCACCTGATCGCCGCCGTCATCCTCGCCGGCATCATCCAGGTCGCTCTCGGCGCGCTCGGCGTGGCGAAGCTGATGCGGTTCATTCCGCGCTCGGTGATGGTCGGCTTCGTCAATGCCCTCGCCATCCTGATCTTCATGGCCCAGGTCCCCGAGATGCGCGACGTCCCGTGGGCCGTCTACCCGCTGATCATCGGCGGCCTGGCGCTCATGGTGTTCTTCCCGAAGGTCACCACCGTCATCCCGGCCCCGCTCGTGTCCATCGTCATCCTCACCGTCATCACGGTCGCGGCCGGCATCGCCGTGCCGACCGTGGGCGACAAGGGCGAGCTGCCGTCGTCCCTACCCGTGCCGGGCCTGCCCGACGTGCCGTTCACCCTGGACACCCTGGCGACGATCGCCCCGTACGCGTTCGCGATGGCGCTGGTCGGCCTGATGGAGTCGCTGATGACCGCCAAGTTGGTCGACGACATCACCGACACCCACTCCAACAAGACCCGCGAGTCCATCGGCCAGGGCGTCGCCAACATCGTCACCGGTTTCTTCGGCGGCATGGGCGGCTGCGCCATGATCGGCCAGACGATGATCAACGTGAAGGTCTCGGGCGCCCGCACCCGCCTTTCCACTTTCCTGGCTGGCACCTTCCTGATGATGCTGTGCATCGTCTTCGGCCCGGTCGTCTCCGACATCCCCATGGCCGCCCTGGTCGCCGTCATGATCATGGTGTCGTTCGCCACCTTCGACTGGCACTCCGTCGCCCCCAGGACCCTCAAGCGGATGCCCGCGGGCGAGATCGCCGTGATGGTCATCACCGTGGCCACCGTGGTCGCCACCCACAACCTCGCCGTCGGCGTCGTCGTCGGCGCGATCACCGCCATGGTCATCTTCGCCAAGCGGGTCGCCCACCTCGCCGAGGTCACCGCCGTCACCGATCCCGACCACACCACCGTCGTCTACCGGGTCACCGGTGAGCTGTTCTTCGCCTCCTCCAACGACCTCGTCGGCCAGTTCGACTACGCCGGCGACCCCGCAAAGGTCGTCATCGACCTCTCCGCCGCGCACATCTGGGACGCCTCCTCCGTCGCCGCCCTTGACGCCATCGAGAACAAGTACGCCCAGCGCGGCAAGGCCGTCGAGATCATCGGCCTGAATGACCCGAGTGCCGACCTCCACGGCAAGCTCACCGGCGAACTCGCAGGCAGCCACTGACCTCGTCGCCGCACGCCCACAGCAGAGGACCTCGGCCCAACCGGCCGGGGTCCTCCCGTCTCGTCCTGGCGCTCTACTCCGGTGAAGGACCGTCGTAGGTACCGAAGGTCCACAGATTGCCCTCCGGGTCCCGCACCGTGCACACGTACGCCACGGCACCCGACCCGAACCGGGTCTCATGCGGCGCTTCGAGAACCTCACCACCGGCGTCGACCACCCGCCGGTGCACCGCGTCCACCTCGTCACTCACCACGTAGACCGCACTGGTGCCCGCCCGCATCCGCCCGTGCACGCTCTCCGTGTGCCTCGTCGAACCAAACACCAGCGCACCACCGCCAGGCCAGCGCAGCTCCGCGTGCCCGACCCCGCCGTGCTCATCCGGCGCGGCGACTACTTCGGCGAACCCCAGCACATCGACCAGGAAACGCAGCGCCGCCCTGGTGTCGTCGTAGTGCAGGACCGGCCAGACGGACGAGGGAGAATCTTCAGGCGACATGCCGCTCATCGTAGGACCGAAGGCCGTCACCCCGCAGAGCCCAAGCCACCGACGCGTACGGGCCTGGCGCCGGGTGTGTCCAGCGAAAAGCCCCGATGTCCCCGGTGACGGCCTCGACGCGCGCGAGGACAAGCAGCCGGCCGCGTTCACCCGCGTGCCGCCGCAGGACCTCCAGGCCGAACAGTCGGTCCTCGGGTCGCTGCTGCTGTCCGGCAGCCCGAAGAGCGCTTCCTACCGGTTCTTCGGCGAGATCCTGGACACGGGTCTCGTCGCCGAGGAGTACTACCGGCCCGCCCACCAGATGATCCACCGCGCGATCCTGGATGTGCACCAGGCGGGCGAGCCCGTGGACCCGGTCACCGTCGGCAACGCGCTGACCGAGCGGGGGGAACTGGCCCGGGTCGGCGGCGCCTCCTACCTGCACGTGTGCGTACAGGCACCGCCCACCCCCGCGCACGGCCCGCGCTACGCCGAGATCGTCCGCGCCAAGGCCTACCGGCGCGCGGTCATCGAGTCGGCCAACCGCATCATCGAGTACGCCTTCAGCGAGGCCGGCGACGAGGACGAAGTGCGCGCCCTGGTCGAGCAGCAGCTCACCGACATCGTCGCCGGCACTCCGGGCCTGCACCAAGCACCGCCCGCGGTCGGCGACCCCTACCTCGACTTCGTCGCGGAGACCGAAGACATCCAGAACGGACGGCGGGTCGGCCTGACCTACGGCTTCGCCGACCTCGACACCCTCACCTCCGGCATGCAGCCGGGCAACGTGACCGTGGTGGCCGCGCAGTCCGGCGTGGGCAAGTCCACGCTCGCGCTGAACATGGCCGTCGCCGCCGCCAAGACGGGCGCCCCGTGCTGTTCTCCTCACTGGAGATGAGCAGCACCGAGCTGATGCAGAAGATCGCCGCCGCCGAGGGGAAGATCGCCCTGCACCACCTCACCCACCAGGGCGGCCTCATCCCGGAAGGGTGGGAGACCATCCACGCCCTGGGACCGAAGCTGTTCCAGAAGCTGCCGCTGCGGGTCTACCGGCCCGACGGCGCGTCCCTGGGCGACATCGCCTCCGCCGCCCGGGCCAGCGCCCGCGCCGAAGGCCTCGGCCTGCTGGTCGTGGACTACGTGCAGCTGGTCGAGACCGAGCAGTCCCGCAACACCACCCGCGAGCAGGCCGTCGCCACCGTCTCCCGCGGCCTGAAGAACCTCTCCGTCCAGCTCGGCTGCCACGTCATCGCCCTGTCCCAGCTCAACGACGACGGCCTCATGCGCGAATCCCAAGCCATCAAGAACGACGCATCGGTGGCCATCAAGGTCGAGCGGCCCGACGCGCAGGACAAGGAGTCCCCGCGCGCCGGTGAGGTCGACCTGGTCATCGAGAAGAACCGGTTCGGGCCCACCGCCTGCGTGACCGTCGCCAGCCAGCTGCACTACTCCCGGTTCGTCGACATGGCCCGCACCTGACCCGCCCCCGAGGCTGCTATGTCGTGTCAAGCCGCTTGAGCGAGTTCTTCGACGTTGCCGAGTTGGTTCCGGTCGGAGCGCTCAAGGATCTTGAAGACCTGGCGGCAGACCACCCGCTTGAGGCACCGCTGCGCGTCACGGGAAGTCTTTCCTTCAGCGATCTTGCGTGCGACGTACGTCTTCGTAGAGGGATCGAGTTGCATCCGGATCAAGGTGATCGTGTGCATGGCCCGGTTAAGCTGTCGGTCGCCGCTGCGGTTGAGTCGGTGCCGGTTAGTCAGCCCGGACGAGGCAGGAATCGGCGAGACGCCGGCGAAGGAGGCGAAGGCGGCTTCCAAGCGGAATCGTCCCTGGTGAGACCAACTGACCAAGATCTGGGCGGCGGTGATCGGCCCGACTCCGAGCAAGCCGAGAAGCACGGGGGCCTGCTGCCGTACCAGCGTAAGGATCTCGTTCTCGAGCTCCTTGGCCTCGGCCTGCAGGGCCTGGACGCGTTGGGCCGTGGACCGCATGGCCCGCACCGTCATCCGGTGTTCCAGGTCTTGGGCCGGGCGGTCACGGAACTGAGCACAGTAGGCGATCTGGGCGGGGCGCTTGAGCTTCCGCAGCTCGGAGCGGAGGTCGTCCGGCGCGGAGACGATCAGGGCTTTGAGCTGGTTGATCGCGGCGGTGGAAGCGAGGACCGCGCCGTGACGGGTGGCAAGCAGCACCCGCAGTGCCTCACGTTCGCCGCGGAGGCGGGACTGGATCAGATGCTCGGTGGTCAGGGCCTTCTTGGCGGCCCTGACGGGGTCGAGCATGTCGGTCTTGCGGCCGCCGCGGTTGGCCGCTCGTTTCGGGCGGCAGACCTCGACGACCTGTTCGCCGGCCTGGTTCAGGAAGGCCGCGAGGCCGGCACCGTAGCTGCCGATGCCTTCCAGGGCCCAGCAGCGGCGGCCGGGAACCTGCTGGCGGGCGAAGTCCAGCAAGGTGCGGGTGTGTCCAGCGAGTGGC
>NZ_JAHWZY010000076.1:0-7775 GCF_041380215.1 Streptomyces pimonensis | reverse complement strand
ATACAGACCCCCTCGCGGAACGACAGCGGGAAGCGGTGGTGGAGCCATACACAGTGGGAGATGACCCCCACCGGGTACCGGTGCCCCTTGTACGACGGTGGCGCGCTGTCCGCGGACGCTCCCTCCCCGGCATGACCAACCAGAAGATCATCCCACCTGGTCAGTCAACGTGACAGTGCCACCCGCGGCGCAACCGTGATCGACCTCTACGGTGTCACGGGGAGGACCCCCAACGCCCAGGTGGCGACACGCCTGGACACCGAACGGTTCTGGGACGTGTTCACGACGGCGCTCACCGCTCTGGGCTGACTGTTGACCTATGGAGGCTGACCGACCGTGCCCGTTTCTCCCGCTCCGACGCCGGGTGCCCGCTTACTGACGGCATTGGCCGGGGCACAGCTGCTGGTGGCGCTCGACTTCTCGATCATCTACGTTGCGCTGCCCGACATCGGAACGAGCCTCCACTTCTCCGCGGTCGCACTGCAGTGGATCGTGAGCGCATACGCGATCTTCTTCGCCGGCTTCCTGCTGCTGGGCGGGCAGCTGGCGGACGCCTTCGGCGCCGGCCGGGTCTACCTCACCGCTCAGCTGCTCTTCGCCGCCTCTTCGATCGGTGCCGCACTCTCCTCTTCCGCCGCGATACTGATCGCCGCACGTGTCGGACAAGGGGTGGCCGCGGCCCTGCTGGTGCCGGCAACGCTGGGTCTGCTCAGTGCCGCCTACCCAGCAGGACCGGAGCGCGACCGGGCCGTGAGCGTGTGGGGCACCACGGGCGCGGTCGGCCTCGCCCTCGGTGTCACCGCCGGCGGAGGCATCCTCGCGGTGACCTCCTGGCAGTGGATCTTCTGGATCAACCTCCCCATCGTGGCGGTCTGCCTGCTCGCCGCCGGTGACGCGGTCCGTTCCACCACAGCCGGGGCACGGGCTCCCGTCGCCACCACAGCCACGCTCTCGGCCTGCGCCGCGGTCGTGGCCATGGTCCTGGCCTTCACGGAACTCTCCCGCGCCCAGCCCGCCTTCCCCGTCGTCGCTGCCGCACTGGCGGTGGCGATCCTGGCCGGAGGACTCCTCACACTCAGCCGGAACAGACTCAGGCCGCTGGTCCCCCGACCCCTGCTGGGCGTGCGAACACTTCAAGTGGCCTGTCTGGTCGCGGCGTTGTACATGGCGAGCTTCGGAGCCGAGTTCTACCTCGTCACCCTGTATCTCCAGGAGGTACGGGACTACAGCGCGCTCGCCGCAGGCATGGCCTTCCTCCCGCTGGCTGGCGCCATCACCGTGGGAAACACAGTGGCCGGCCGGGTCGCCGGCCGACTGCCCCTGGGGCGTCTGCTGTCCATGGCCTTCCTCACCGGCGCGGCCGGCCTCCTGGTGCTCGCCCTGGCCGTAAGCACCGAGGGCGGATACGTGCCGGGCATTCTGCCGGGACTGCTGCTCAGCGGTCTGGGACAGGGGATGGCGTTCACCGGAATGTTCATCACCGGGACCCGCGACCTCCCGCCGGCAAGCAACGCCACTGGGAGCGCCCTGGTGACAACTGCGCAGTACATCGGCGGCTCCATCGGCCTGGCCCTGCTGGTCCTGCTCCACGGAGAGCAGCCGACAGCCCCCGACCTCATCCGGACGCTCTGCGTCACCGCGGTCATCGCCGCGGCGGCCGCACCGTCGGCACTGCTCCTCCTCATCCGTACCGGGCGCGAGTCCGCCCCGGTGTCCCGACCAGACCAGCCTTCCCAGCACAGGACCGGAGGTCATCGATGAACACGGCCTGCTTACTCGACAGGACCGGACTCCCCTCGCAGGCCCGGCAAACGGTGGACGACTTCGAGAAGGAACACGACACATACTTCAGCCACCTGGTCCACTTCGGACCCGAGCTGCTGGAGTCGCTGCACGCCCCGGCGCCCTGCCGGACAACATACGTGTAGCTTCCGCCAGCCGTCCGGAAGTGATCGAGCGGATGGCCGCCGTCACGGCCGTCGCCAACCTTCCCAACAGCGCGACACCGACCGCAGCCGCTATCTGCAGGCGCTGCTCGACATCTACGGCATGCTCCCCGTCCAAGCGCAGCACAACGCCTCCACACCCGGGACGACCGTCATCGCGCCCGAGCGCGAGGGGCGCATCCTGGCCGAGTGCCTCGGCGGGCGCTGTCAGGTTGGTTGATCGGGTGGAATCATTTTCTGGTTGGTCGTGCTGGGAGGGGCTGTCCGTGGACAGCGCACCGCCGTCGTGCAAGGGGCGTCGGTGCCCGGTCGAGGTGATCGCGCACTGCGTGTGGCTGTGCTTCCGCTTTCCGCTCGGCTTCCGCGAGGCCGAGGAGCCGATGCTCGGGCGCGGTGTGATGGTGTCCCATGAGACGGTACGCCGCTGGTGCGTGAGGTTCGGGCAGTCCTGCGCCGACGGCCTGCGCCGCAGGCGGCCCCGGCCCGGGGACAAGTGGCACCTGGACGAGGTCTTCATCAGGGTCGACGGCGAGCGGAAGTACCTGTGGCGGGGGCGTCGACGCCGACGGCACCGTGCTCGGTATCCCGGTCCAGAACCGGCGGGACACCGCTCGGCCCGGCGGTTCTTCCGCAGGTTGCCCAGGAAGGCCTGCCCGGCGCCGCGGGTGGTGGTCGCCGACAAGCCGCGCTCCTACAAGTGCGGCCCATCGCGAGGTGACGCCCTCGGTGGAACACCGCTCGCACGAGGGCCTGAACAACCGGGCCGAGAACTTCCACCAGCCCGCCCGGCAGCGCGAGCGTGCCACGAAGGGCTTCCGCAGCACCGGCGGAACCCGGCGGTTCCTGTCCGCGTTCAGCGGCATCCCACCCCACTCCCGGCCCCGCCGCCACCCGATGACCGCCGCCACCGCCCCGCCCACCGCAACGTAATCCAGGCCCCGCCCGCCCCCTCCACGCCCTGACACACCCTCAACCGATCAACACCCCACCAACGTGACAACGCCGCGTCGTGTCCTACCAGCCGGTCACGGCTTCGGAACGGTGCATGACACGGTCACCTTGGGCGCGTCGCAGTGCGCGAGCTCAGGGAAGGCCACCCAGTGCTCGTCCTTGCCCAGCGGGCGGTACTTCGATGCCGAGGGGAACGTTCCGGAGAACGGCTGCATTGACTGGGTGTTCTGGTAGTTAGACATCGCCGAGCGTCCGCAGACTTCCTTCCACGTCAAAGCAGCGCTACGAATATCGTCGTACAGCCTCCCGTCGCCCGTCGCCCGTCGCCCGTCGCCCGTCGCCCGTCGCAATGCGGGAGGCGTAGGTCTGCACGCAGTCGTTGCCGGTGTCGACCTCGTTCATGCCGCCCAGGGAGGCGGGCGTACCGCCCGAGTTGTAGGAGGCGGCGTAGGTGCGCTTGCCGCCCGCAGCCTGATAGAGCGCGACGGCGTCCTTCCTGAACTCCTCCGGATACGGAGACTTGCGTCCCACCTGGACATCCCTCCCTGGACCATCAAGATCCATTGTCAGGGTGTCCACTTCAAAGGATCAGCCTCACGGCTCTCACTGAGGCGGTAGAAGTGGAAACGCGAGCCGGTGCGATGGGGCGGAAACGGCTTGGGGGCGAGTGTGCGCAGGTGGACCGCTTTCCCACACCAGGTGTCGAGGGAGCCGCGGACAACACGGTCACTGGTCTCGACCACCACCAGGCACGGCACATGGCCGCGGGACCGCTGGATGTGCCCGATGATCTCGGGGACCGGGGGAGAGGTACGTGTCAGGTCGAGACCTTCCGAGGTGAAGGCCCGGCCCCAGGAGGGCTCCACGATGTAGACGTCACGCTCGCTGCGGGCGGGAAGCGCGCCGAGCAGGTCACGATAGTCCGCATGACGGAGACGGACGGTGGAGCCGATACGGTCCAGATTGCGCCGGCCGGCCTCGTAGACGACCGGGTCGAGTTCGGAGGCGTATACGGGGCGGCCCAGGCAGCGGCCGAGGTGGTGACCGATGTTTCCGGAACCGCAGAACAGATCGACGACCATCGCCTCGCCGTCGGCCTCGGGGGTGATGGCCTCGATGTCGGCGATGACGCCGGCGATGGCTATGGGGTGAGGGTCCTTGGTGCACTCGATGGCGGTGCGGCCCAGGATGCGAATCTCCCGGGCGGCCATCTCGGGGGCGGGGATGCCGTAGAGGGACAGGGACTCGGGGCGGCCGCACATGAGGCGGCCCGCCTCGCACAACTGGTCCGCGGTCAGGAACCGGTTGCGCAGGGGGCCGAGCAGTCGGTTCCTGAGAGCGAAGTAGTCGGCGTGGGCGGGTTCTTCAGAGGCATGCAATCCGTCTCCAAATGTCGGGAAGGCCAACTGCCGGGCTGGGCGCCGTCGGCCGGTCACTCGCTGCCCCGAGGGGGAAAGATCTTGGCCAGTACCTCGTGGGCCGGCTTACCGCCGAGCAGTCGGCGTAGTTCCTCGACGCCGTGCCACCGCTGCGCCGGGGTGAGCGAGACATAGTGCTCGATCCGCTCGTTGAACGTTCTGCGAAATACGGTGTAGAGCTCCTCGTCCTCCTGCACGCGGCCGGCGATCTCCACGAGGGCCACCGTCCCGGTGAAGTCGTCCTCGGGCAACCGGTGGTGCGGCAGGACGTCCGCGAACCGGCCGGCGTTCCGGCCGAAGAGCGTGCCGTCGAGACTGCGCAGGGTGTAGACGTGCGCGTAGTGCTGCTCGTGGATCCCCAGCGGCAACCGGCCGAGGACCATCGACTCGTGGAGTGCCGTGAGTCCGGGGGCAAGCAGGTAGCCGGGCGTGCTCGCCACCGCCCGCAGCAGATCGCGCTGCGGCAGGAGACGGCAGTCGGCCCGCCGGCCGGCCACCGAGACACTCCGCTCGCGGTGCCCGCCGAAAGGGCCGCCGCAGACCAGGACGTGCGAAAACCGGGGCCAGTCCCGCAGCAGGTCGGGGATCCAGTGGTGAAGCAGCCGCAGGTAGTCGTTGTTGACGTCGAAGTCCAGGAGGAAGTTCTTGAACCCGCCGACGTTGATCAGCAAGTCGTACTCCGGCTCGGCGTTGAGCGGGGTGTTCCTCAGCCCTTCGAGGTCGATGATCGGGCCGGTCAGGTGGATCGCGGACCCGGCGTCGAGAGCGGTGAACTCGGCCACGCGCTCGGGGACGCCCGGGAAGTTCTGCACCACGCTGTGCGTGGCGAGCAGATGGGCCGCGACGACACGCTCATGCGGGGAGAGCGCGGCCAGGTGCCGGTCTGCCGCGGCGTAGGAGGAACGTGGCAGGGTCGCGCACAGGTCGCGGATCTGGGCCAACGGCCGTCCGAGCCGCCAGAATCCGAACAGGCTGTCCACCATGACCACCGGACGCCGCGCGATGACGGACCGCAGGGCGAGGTCGGCATCCATGACCGAGATCACCTGGTCGCCGGTCTCCAGCAGGTCGTCGATCAACTCCGCCCCGGCCCTTCCGCGCGTCGCGTCGATTTCGAGGATGGCGTCGAAGGCGTCCGGGTTGCGACGCGTGAACGTCGCCGCCACACCCCTGCCGACGAACACCCGTTCGTGGTGGGAGAGCAGCCGGGAGACCGCGACGAGTTCGGAGGCTGGGCCGAAGCCACAGCTCTGCGCCCCCATCACGATGCGCATGTCAGCCTCCCGCACCGGTGCGGAACGGAGTCGCTGCGCCGGACGGCGCGGCGAACAGCCCGACGAGTCGCCTGGCGAACTCGGCCGGGTATCTCGCGTAGCCGACGTGGCCGCCGGGGAATAGCTTCCGTTCACAGCCGAGCCGCTCCGCCAGGACGACCGCAGGCCGGTGGACGGCGTGGGTGCGCGAGTCGCGACCGCCTGCGACGACGATACGGTCCGCCATCGTCACCAGCTTGCCGAGGTCGGGCACGAAGCGCGTGACCGGCCTGACGGTGTGAGCCAGGAAGAACGCGGTGTTGTCGTGGGCCTCGGGCAGTGTTGGCGCTGGTCCGTCGCCGAACACGAGCTGGAGCTTGCGTAGGGCCGCCGCCACGCCTTCGCGGCGGAACGTCTCATGGACGTCGTCGAAGAATGCCAGATACTCCTCGGCATCCGGCAGCAGTCCCATCGCGGGCGGTTCGTGGGCGATCGTCAAACGGACCCGGTCCGGGCTACGGACGGCGAGTTCGAGTGCGACGAGCCCGCCTGAGCAACTTCCGAAAACGTACGCGGATTCACCGGGTCCGGTGAGGTGGTCGAGCAGGCGGTACGCGTCGTCGGTGTGCTCCTCGACCCGCTGGTCCGTCGGCGGACCGTCGAGGAGGCTGCGCGAATTGCCGCGCGGGTCGTACGTGATGACGCGGTGGTCCACGGCCAGGACGTCGGCCAGGCGTTTGAAGACGGCCGCGTCGGAGTTGCCGCCCGCGATGAGCAGCACTGGCGATCCTTCCCCGCGCACTTCGAAATGAAGCCTGGCGCCCGGTACCGCAAGTGTGCCGTTCTCCTGTGGATGCATCATCCTCCAGATCCGAAGCCGACGCGGCGCTCCAGGGAGTCGCGAAGACCGCCCGCGGGGAGAAACGCGCGGAAACCCGCGTCCCGCTCGCCGCGCGCACGGTCCACTGACTCATGCCCGCGTCCCGGGCGGCAAGGGGCGACCCGAACGCGCGGGGGCGTCGCCCAGCGCGCGGTCTTCACGGGGCAGCGCGCTGGGCTTCGCATGCCCCCTCACTGCTTCTGCGCGCTCGTCTCACGAACGGGCGTGCCGGGCATCACCCCTATCACGCCGTTCACCCTGAAGGAGGTCGTCTCATGTCCGTCATAAGATCACGAGCACGCTCGGCAGTCCTGGCAACCGTCGTCACCGTACTTTGTACCGGCGCACTGGCCGCCGGGCCCGCCCGCGCGGAACCACTCGCGGTGCTGCAGTGCCAGGGAACCGAGTCCGTCGCCTACAGGCCGGGAATCACCTTCCAACCGCGGGACGTCGACGTCACCACCGACGGGCGTCTCGGGTCGTGCGTCGACGGCGCGGGTGAGGTGACGAGCGGTGCGTACGGGGAGCGGTTCACCCTCCACGCGGGGTGCAACGACCTCCTCGGCGGATTCCAAGGACCTCGGACCTTCACGTGGAGCACCGGCGACACCAGCGTCATCGAGGTCGAAGGCAGCAGTACCGCGGTCGCCGGGCAGGTAGTCACCACGCTCACCGGGACCGTCGTCCAGGGCCGCTTCCAGGGCCGCTCGGCGACCCAGGTCATCGTCCTTCCGCAGCCGGGACTGCTGCAGTGTCTGTCCACCGGTGTCACGGGCGCGACCGGAACGACGACGCTCACCATCGTCTGAGGCCGCCGCGGCCGGTTACCGGACGCGGACCGATGGAGGAGGGGCAGGCCGACTCCCCGGTTCCGGCCGTGGTGCCCGCCGCACGGGTTCGGGACGCGAGCGGTCCCGCCGCCGGTGCCACCCTCTGTCCGAGCCGCTCCGTTATCTTTTTCGCGGTCCTGCAAGAGGACCGCTGGCCTCCGGGCCCGGCATGGCTGTTGCCCCCTGTCGAACGGATGACAATGCCGTTGCTTTAGTGGTCGTGCCATCGGTGGTTCAGGGTGATGGCGACCGGGGAGCGGCGTTGGCTTGCTGGTTCTCCGGGGGACTTGCTGCCGTAGCTGGTGATGCAGGAGCAGATCTTACGGGGGCAGTCCCGGGGTCGGCGGCGGGGTAACAGGCTGTGGCCGGTCTCGGCGAGCCCGAGGCGACGGTCGCGTCTGCGGGCGGAGAGGGGAAAAGCCGCTCGGCGAGATCACCGTGCGGCGGACGACGTGCAGGGCCCGGGTGAACGAGGTCCGCTCTGCCGTACTGCGGTG
>NZ_JAHWZY010000075.1:0-7868 GCF_041380215.1 Streptomyces pimonensis | reverse complement strand
GTACAGCCACACGCAGTGCGCGATCACCTCGACCGGGTAGCGGTGCCCCCTGTACGACGGCGACGCACTCCCCACGGGCGATCCCCCTCCACCATGATCAACCAGAAGATCATCCCACCAGGGCAGCCAACGTGACAGTGCCGTTTATTTCGCTGTGCGCGGGCACTTGGTAGACACGGCGTCGATCTTGGCGCGTTCCTTACTCCCTGGAGTGCCACCGGCACTCCCCACAATGAGAAAGGTGCCTTTTCATGAGCGCTGTGAACCCGGTCGGCAACGCAGGCCACCACACGGGCACCGATACGGCCGCTCACCGGCCGCGCAGGCTGTCGACCGAGACGAAGGCCGCCTTCAAGACCACAGAGTTTTTCGCCTACATCGCCGCGGTCGTCGCGGTGCTGATCGCCTCCATGGTCGTAGGAGACGACGATGGCCACGCCGACTACTTCCGTGCCGACCAGGCATGGCTGTACATCGTGGTCCTGACCGTCGGTTACATGATCAGCCGAGGTCTGGCCAAGTCCGGCAGCCGCGACCCCTACGACGAGTCCCGCTAAACATCCCTTCGTCTCCCGGGCCGCAGGAGCTGAAGATGGCACCTGCGAGAACAGCGGACACAGGCTCCATCGACCGCCCCGGCACCGTCGTAGAGGCAAAGAATCAGCCAAGCCCAGTACCTGATGTCGAAGGTCCCCGCACTCTTGGAGCGGCGGGGACCTTCCATGTCGAGGACTCCGGGAAAGCCCGCATCGGCCCGGGTGCTCGATCCATCTGGCGAATCTGCTGGCGTGCAGGGCCCCTCGCATCCTCGGCGAAGACGAAGTCGGAACCGTGGGCATACCCGTCAACTACAGTCGCCTGTAGCCACCCAGCCAGGGAGTGTCTAATCAACGGCTCTGTCTCGCATTCGGTGGCAGGACTCCGGCAAAGTCGTCTGGTAGCTCCGCGACGTGAAGTTTTGCGGGTGGGTGAGGTGCGCGGGCGTGTTCCGGTCCGGTTGGATGGAGGTTCCTACGCCTTCTGTCCGACCAGGGAACAACGCCCGCGCCATGCCATCGTGCCGCATCTCCGCACCTGTTCGCACGCCCGTCCCGGATCACGAGTTCCTCTGCGACCTGCTCGGCCGGATACCCGATCCGCGCCGACGGCGCGGGGTCCGCCACCCGGTAGGAGCTCTGATCGCGGTCGCGGTGTGCGCGGTCATGGCCGGAGCACGAGGTTTCACGGCGATCGGGGAGTGGGTCCGGGACGCCGGGGCGGTGGCCATGACACGGTTGGGTCTGGAGCGGGGATCGGTTGACGAGTCGACGCTGCGTCGCCTGTTCGCGAGGCTGGACGCGGACCGTCTCGACATAGTGCTGGGAACCTGGGCCGCGACGCGGACCACGCTGATCGCGGGCCGGCGAGTGATCGCGATCGACGGCAAGACCGTAAGGGGCGCACGCGTCGGTGCCACCTCGGCCCCGCACCTGGTCGCCGCACTCGCGCACGGGTCGGGCGCAGTGCTCGGCCAGGTCGCCGTGAGCGAGAAGAGCAACGAGATACCCGCGGCCCGGGCCCTGCTGGAGATTCTTGATCTGGACGGGGCGGTGGTCACGATGGACGCGCTGCACACCCATCACGACACCGCGGCGCTGGTGACCGAGGCCCGCGCCGACTACGTCCTGACCGTGAAAGCCAATCAGAAGTCCTTGTATACGCAGCTCAAGGCCCTGCCCTGGGCCCGTATGCCCGTTCTCACCAGGACAGAACGCGGACACGGACGCCGAGCCACCCGCACGATCAAGGTCGCCGACGTGCCCGCCTGGATCGGCTTCACCGGGGCCACGCAAGTCGCCCAACTGCGACGCACCGTCACCAGGAAGGGCAGACGGACGGTCGAGATCGTCTACCTGATCACCAGCGCGGACGCCCGCACCGCGCCTCCGGAACTCCTGGCCACGTGGGTACAGTCGCACTGGGAGATCGAGAACCGCCTGCACTGGGTCCGGGACGTCACCTTCGACGAGGACCGCTCCCAGGTCCGCACCGGCAACGCGCCCCGCGTCATGGCCGGCCTCCGCAACACCGCGATCACCCTTCTGCGCCTCCACGGCCACCACAACATCGCCGCCGCCCTACGGCATCACGCCCGCGACACCGACCGATCCATCAGCCTCTTCCTGTCCACATGATCAACGACTTTGCCGGGGCCCTGGTAGTGGGAGGCTGTCATCAGGTGACGACCAGGCCGGAAGTGCGGTGAAATGCCGCTGAACGCGGACAGGAACCGCTGGGCCCCGCCGACGCTGCGAAAGCTTTTCATGGCGCGTTCACGCTGCCGGGTGGGCTGGTGGGAGTTCTCGGCCCGGTTGTTCAGGCCCTTGTGACAGCGGTGCTCCACCGACGGCATCGCCTCGCGGTGGGCGGCGCCGTAGGAACGGAGCTTGTCGGTGACGATCACTCGTGGCACCGACTGGGTGGCCTTCATCAGCTTCCTGAAGAAGCGCATGGCCGCGGCCTTGTCACGGCGGTTCTGCACGAGTATGTCCAGCACGGTCCCGTCGGCGTCCACCGCCCGCCACAGGTACTTCTGCTCTCCGTTGATTTTGCTGAAGACTTCGTCCAGGTGCCATTTGTCCCCCGGGCGGGGGCGTCGGCGGCGCAGTGCGTTGGCGTAGGACTGCCCGAACTTCAGGCACCACCGCCGGATGGTCTCGTGGGAGACGAGCACATCGCGCTTCAGCATCAACTCCTCGACCTCGCGGAAGCTGAGCGGGAAACGGTGGTACAGCCACACGCAGTGCGCGATGATCTCCACCGGGTACCGGTGACCCTTGTACGACGGCGGCGCGGACGACACGAGCGATCCCCTCCCCGGCACGATCAACTCCAAGATCATCTCAGACCGGTCAGCCAACGTGACAATGCCGCGGTTCGAGCCTGACGATCGTGACCGGTTCTTCGGTCGGGACGAACTGGTCACCGAGGTCAGGCGGATGACGACCGAGCACCGTTTCTCGGCGGTCTTCGGTCCGTCGGGCAGCCGCCAACTCCTCGTCCTGGCCGACCGCGCCTATCAAGGTGCCGACACCACCGTCCGCACTCCCTACTACCGCCACCACGAGCTTCCCGAGCACTACCAGAAGTACAACCGGAACCACGCCCGGCTCGAGCACCGGGCGAACGCGCCTTCGCCCGCCTCAAGCAATGGCGGATCCTCCGCAAGGCCCGGTGCAGCACCAACCGCATCGGACGCACCGCCGCTGCCATTCACACCATCGAGATCGCCTGGCGCTCAGGATGAGAAGCATTCTGTCACCCGACCTGCTGATCTGCGGTTTTTGTTGGGACAGAGGAGGCGGCCGTTCTCCATGCTTCGAGATGTCGAGTCACGAAGCACGAGAGAACGGCCGCTGCTATGAGTCCCGGGGGAGTGTCTATACCCGGTTACCGGCGGCGGGACAGAACGAATAGAACCGCCGCGATGAACACCGCGAAGACCAGGGCGATTCCCCAGGTCGGCAGCCCGGCAGCAGAGGGCGGCATGATCGCTGACATCGTCACCGCTTGAACCCCTTGTACAAGAACAGAAGCCCACCGACGGCCAGAACGACACCGATTACGATCGGCAGCATCGCCCGAGCCTTTCCGTCACTGGCATCCATCACACCGGCGTAGAGCAATGCGGCGCCGCACAATAGCGCTACGAGAGCTGAGCCGATTATTGCGGCTGTGCGCATTAGTAACTCCTGTCCCCTCTGGAAGCGGGCACATCTACCGCCCCCACGTTGTACTTCAGCTGTATGCAGCGGTCGTGGCGCCGGCAACGCCTGCGGCTACGACGGAACACCCGGTCAGCCCAGCACCGACCGAGACACCAAGGGTGGCGAAGGACCCGGCTGCAGCCCCGGCCATGCACAGCGACTCGAAACCAATACCGGCCAGCATGCCCATCTTGGTGGCGTTCGCGCTCTCCGTATCGCCTGTCAAGGTGTCATAGGTGAGACTCACCCAGTCTCCGACACCGGTGACGTCCCCAAAACTCAGCAGCCCTGAGGGGTCGGTGTTGTTTACGGGGTCGCCAGCGGCGTAGAGGTACGGGTTGGTTTCCTGCCCCGAGGGATCGGGCTGGGTGAAGCGGCCGAGGGACGGGTCGTAGTAGCGGTGGCCCATCTTGTACAGGCCCGTCGGGTCCAGATACGTGCCCGCATAGCGGTGGGGCTGGGGGACTGTTTCGGTGGTGGTGCCGCGGGGCAGGCCGGTGGGGCCGTAGGCGTAGGTGTGGGTGCGCTTGCCGGTGTCGTCGGTGAGGCCGAGGACGTTGCCGGTGGCGTCGGTGAGGTAGTAGTAGGACTTCCCCCCAGTCGTCATGGAGTTCAAGGTGCCCGCCGGTTCGCGGATGAATCCGGTGTCGACCCGTTCGTCGTGATCGAGGCGAGACCGAGTGCGGTGTGGTGGAACCAGGTCGGACCCAGCTTGGTGCGTTCGGAGTTGTCCGTGCCGGCGTGGACCAGGTCGTAGCTCTTGCCGCCTGCGGTGACGGTGGAGAGCTGGCTGTGGTCCGTCCAGGTTTCGTTCGTGCGGGCGGTGGTGCTCGCGCCTGCCGTCTCGTTGCCGAGCTTGTCGTAGGACCAGCCGGTGGTGGAGCCGTTCTTGCCGGTCAGTTCGCTGGCGTCGTCGTAGGTGTAGGTGGTGCCGCCGGGGCAGGCGTTCTTGCTGCCGTCCTGGGAGGTGAGGTTGCCGGCCTTGTCGAAGCAGTACAGCCACGACGCCTTGCGGGCACCGGCGGAGTCGGCTTCCAGGGCGTAGCGCAGGCGGTCCTGGGTGTCGTAGTCGTAGGTGGTTTTCAGCTTGGTGAGGTTGTCGGTGCGGGTGCGGATCTTGGTGGTGTCCTTGCCCGCGGTGTTTTTGTAGTCGTAGGTCAGGTCGATCAGGGTGGTCGTGCCCGAGGTGGTCTTGATGGCCTGGGGGCGGCCGTTGTCGTCGATCGTCACCGACTGCGTTGTGCCGCCGGGGTAGACGGTCTTGGTGCGCTTGTCGTTGTCGTCGTAGTCGAAGTCGGTCTTCTTGCCGTCCGGGGCGGTCAGGTGGTCCAGGCGGCCGGCCTTGTCCCAGGTGTAGTCGGTCCTGCCGGTCGGGTCGGTGTAGTGGTCGACCTCGCCGCCGGGGGTGTAGGCCAGCACCGTCTGGGCGCCGTTCTGCAGCGTGCGGACGCTTTCACGGTTGAGCTTGTCGTAGGTCCAGCCCGTGGTGCCGGAGGCGTCCGTGCGGGACTTGACGTTGCCGTCGCCGTCGTAGGAGTAGGTGACCGTGGCGTTGGTGGAGGACACCTTCGTCACGCGGTCGCGGTTGTCGTAGACGTAGACCGTCTTGATGCCGCGTTCGTCGGTGGCGGTCTCCACCCGGCCGAGCGCGTCGTAGGTGTAGGTCGTCTTGCCCAGCGGCTCCGGTGGCGTGACCATTTTGAGGTTGCCCTTGGTGTCGTACTCGAAGGAGGTGACCTTGCCGTTTGCGTCCTTGGCGGTGCAGCGCTGGCCCTCGAAGCCGCCGCAGGCCGGGGTGTCCTTGTTGTAGGTGTACTCGCGGGTGCCGCCGGCCGTGCCCGAGGTGGTGACCGACATGGTGTTGCCGTTGGTGTCGTACTTGAAGGTGTCCTTGCGGCCGTCGGCGGTGGTGAAGTCGTTGGGCAGGTCGGTGCCGGCGACGGTCTGGTACGCCGTCACGGACGCCGTGGCGCCGAGCGGGAGCTTCTGGGAGAGGGCGTTGTTGCGGCCGTCCCAGCCGTAGGTGGTGGTGTTGCCGCCGGTGCCGTCCGCGCCCGTGCCCATCGCGTCGATCGCGCTCTGCAGGAGGTGGCCCGTGTATTTGGCGTGGCGGGAGTGGCCGAGCGCGTCGGTGACCTTGGTGACCTCGCCGTCCGCGTTGTGCGCGTGCTGCGTCGCGTCGCCGTCGGGGTCGGTCACCGTGGTGGTGCCCGCGTCGGAGGGGGTGGCGGCTGTGTAGTCGTAGCGCCAGGTCGGGCCGATGTGACCGCTGCCCGTCACCTCGGTGGCACGCTGCATGGACCTGACGCGGTTGTGGGCGTCGTAGGTGAACAGCGTGACGGTGCCCTCGGGCGTGGTCACCTTGGTCAGGCGGCGTGAGGAGTCGTAGGCGTAGGCGGTGGCCTTGCCGTCGGTGTCGGTGACCTTCGCCAGGTTGCCCGCCGGGTCCAGGTCGAACACGGCCGTGCGGCCCGTGTGATCCTTGGCCTGCCACTGGCTGGCGTCCGTCTTCACCAGGTCGATCCAGCGGCCCGAGCGGGTCTCGGTCAGCTTGAAGCCCTTGTGCTCGCTGCCCTCGTCGTGCTGGTCGACGATGATCGTGCCCTGGTTCTTGTCCGTGACCTTGGTCAGCGTGCCGTGCTCGTCGTAGGTGTCCTTCGAACCCGACTTGCGGTCGGTCAAGGTGTAGGTGCCGTCCGTGTTCTTCTTCAGGTCCTTGGAGTAGCCCGTCGGCGTGGTGTAGCCGCCGGTGGACGTCTCCCTGAACCGCAGGGCCTCGCCCGTGGCGTCGTAGACGACCACCTCACCGTCACCGGCCTGGAGGTAGCGCTCATATGCCTGCCACCAGCGCTGTGACACCTTCCCCCACGGGGCCTCGAGGGAGTTGTACGTCCTCGTCAGCTGGAGTTTCTGGCCGACGCCGGCGATGTCGAAGTCCGTCGCGGCGAGCATCAGGTTGCCGTTGGAGAGATTCACCCGGGCCACCAGGGCGTCGTTCAGGCGGGTGTCGAGGATGCGGTGCCAGGGCACCTCGCCCTGGCCCTCGGGCACGTACGTCATCTCGGCGGCCCCCGCGCCGGCAGCCCTGCGGGCGGCTTCGCTCGTGCCGGTGGTCCGGGCCTTCTGCGCCGCCCGCCACGCGGCGATCTCGGCGGACGGTTCGGCCTCCGCCTTCGACGCCACCGGCTGGGTCACCCCGGCCGGCGTGGCCGGGGCCTCGACCTTGGTCGGCTTCGTCCACGGACTCTCCGGCTCCGGTAACTCCGGTTTCGCCGCCGCCAGGCCGGGGGCCGCGGTCATCACCACGGCGGCGGTAGTGATCGCCGCGACGAGAGCGGTTCTGTGTGTTCTCCGGACACGCCACAACGGCGCGCGCACAGCACGCGAGTGCATCAGCTTCCCCCACAGGAAGTCGGAAACGAGGCAGACAGCCAGAAGCGGTGACACCAACGGTCACCGCTGCCACACAACCTGTCACACGAAGCACACAAGCCGGCGCACTCTGCCCTCGAACACATGATCCATGCGAGCCGGAATCAGCCCCGCCGCTTCCAAGAGGCAAATGCGGACAGCATCACGCGAGTCACCCCGCATGCCGATCGGCATTTTTCATTCCACGCGATTTTCCATTGACACATTGACCGAAAAAGTTCGAAAGAAATCTCAATCGACGCGCTTTTCGCACTCGGTGATGTTTTTCGGCCAGTTTGAAGCCCGGTCGGCGAGCACGCAGACAGCGCTTGCCATGCCTGAGCGGCGGTTTCGATGGCGGACGACTGACGGCAAGTTGTCTCAGAGGTCGCGCCGACCGCACGGGCGTTCTACGAAATCCCCCTCACCGCGTGCACACTTGCGGCGTTCGGTCCGTCCAGCCGCACCAACACCCCGCGCCGACCCTCGTGAAGGACTCCCCCGCCATGAGCGAACCGGGCAGAGCCCTGCCCTCCCGCCCCTCCCCCACCCAGCACCAGCCCCACGCACAGCGACCGGCCCGTGCCGTCCGCCGCGCCGGACGCCTCCTGGGCGTTGTCACGTTGTTGAGTAGACGACTGTCTGACGGCGCTTCGAGGCCTGGTGGACCTTGGCCCGGGCGTGTGTTCAGGCTGTGGTGGGCCGGCTCCC